>VGTL01000041.1 GCA_016874675.1 Methanobacteriota archaeon
ATTCCCGCTTTCATCCAAAACCGTTGCCCAACAATTCTTCTTGTGTATGTCCAACCCTATCATTTCCATGGCATGTGCCTCCATACCCCTTATGGAGGCGGCCGGCTTTCAGCATGCCATCAAGGGAGCAAGGCAGCAAGGCAGCAAGGGAGCAAGGCAGCAAGGGAGCAAGGCAGCAAGGGAGCAAGGCAGCAAGGGAGCAAGGGGACGACGGGCCGTTCCGCACCCCTTGCTGCCTTCCTGCCTTCCCTTGCTGCCTTCCTGCCTTCCCTTGCTGCCTTCCTGCCTTCCCTTGCTGCCTTGCTGCCTTGCTGCCTTGCTCCCTTGCTGCCTTGTCCCGCGCGCTGCCCGCTGCCTACTGCCCCTCTTCCTCCAAGGCACTGACATCGAGAGCGTCCTCCGCCTCGCCGCAGGGCTCGTCGTCCTCCGCGGGAGGCGGGGCCTTCGGGCGCCCCCGCCTCTTCCTGCCGGGCCGCTGGGTCCCTGCCTCTCCGGCCTCAGCGGCCGGGGGCGCTGCCTCCTTTCCGGTCGCGACGCGCGACCCGACCCGCCTTGCGGCCAGGAACAGGGCGACCAGAAGCAGCAGCCCGACCGCCGCCGCGCCGGAGGCGATTATCATGTCCCTCGAGCGGGACCGCTCGGGTTCTGGGGGCGTGATGTTGTCGATTATCGGCAGGGGCTCCACGGCCTTCACCCGGAGCTCCACCGAGGCGGTGTCGAACGCCCCCTCCCGGTCCCTCACTATGAGCGTCACGACGTGCCTGCCGGGGGCCAGCACCGCCTGGAGCTCCTCCCCGTGGCCGACCGTGTCCACCCCGTCGGCCTCCCAGGTGTAGTTGAGGACATCCCCCCAGCGGGTGTCCGGGTCGAAGGACCCCCTCGCCGAGAACCTGATGGGCGTCTGGTTGTCGTAGCTCCCTCCGGCGACCGGGTACTGGATGTAGGCGACGGGGGGGTCGTTGGCGTTCTCCATCACGAAAGTCAGGTTCACCGAGTCCTCGAAGTCGGGGTCGCGCACGCTGACGCGCACAAGGCGCGTTCCGATGTCGTAGTTGGTGGGACGGAACGAGAGCGCCGGCCCCGAGGTCGAGCTGAACCGCACCAGCGTGTCGTTCGTGACATACCAAAGCCTCTCGCCCTCGAACTCCAAATCCGGGTCCTCGACCCCGATCTCGATGGAGAGTGCCTCGTCCTGGCGGGCGAAAAACTGCATCCCGTCGCGGCGCGCCGTGCCGTTCACCGAGACTATGCGGGGCGGGTCGTTCACGGGACGGACAGTCACCGCGACCGGGTGCACGGTCGCCAGGCCGTGGGGGTCGGTGGCCCGGAGCCTCACGACCTCGGCCCCGTTCCAGTTCTCGCGCGGCCAGATAGTGACCTTCCCCCCGGCCGCCACCGTCACCGTCAGGTTGGCGCCGGAGCCCTCGTAGTTGAACGGGGCGTCGTACCTGGGCGGCTCGTCGGTTTGGAATATCCTTGAGCAGTCCAGGGAGGTGTCCACCGTGTCCTCGTCCATGACCAGCGTCGAGGGGGCCCAGGGCACCACCCGCGGGGCGTGGGCGATGTCCAAGACGAGCTGGGGCGCCCAGAACACCAGGTCCGGCGAGCGCCCGCTCCACCAGTCCAGGACGGAGTCGGGCCCCGCGAGCGGGCCCTTGATCCGGAACGAGGCGTACCCGTCGGGGAGCTGGCGGGAGAGCACCCGGCACTGCGCCGCCGTCAGGTTGAGGACCTGCCAGCGCCCGGAAGCAAGGGACGCCGGGCCGAACTGGTCCCCCAGGTAGTCCTCGTAGGGGGCGTCCCTGAGCGTCGTGTAGTTGGGGGCGGCCTTGCCGTCGAAGAGCGCCGCCGCGGAGGTTCCGAGCATCTCGACGGTCCAGAGGCTGTCGGCGAACGCCGCGTCGGTGTTTTTGACCATGAGCCGGAGCCCGGCTGCGGTGACGACCACGTTCTCGGGGTAGTCGAAGGCGTCGAAGCGCAGCCCGGCGAGATACGGCCGCCCGGCCGAGACGCCGGAAGACAGGCCCTCCTCGCCGAACCGGTTGGCATCCTCCCCGGAGGCCGCCCAGCCGGCGAAGCCCGGCGGAGGCCGGTAGGTGAGGTCGTGCGTCCGGAAGAGCAGGTGGCTCCCGCCGAAGTCGAAGCGCCTCGAGTTTCCGTAGGGGTCCGCTACCTCGATGTCGAGGGCGTAGCCCGTCCGGGGCGCCAGGCCCCAAAGCTCCAGGGCGTGGGCGAACGAGGCCCTCCCGTCCGACGCCGACCTCTCCCCGTAGCCGTCGTCGTAGATCACGCGGGTTTTGGACACCTCGTCGGTCTCGAAGCTCAGGTAGGCCGAGTTGTTGGTCACGTTGCCCAGCTCGACATTGCGCACCTCGGGCGGGGAGCCGTCGACCTGGCAGGTGGCCCAGGAAAGGCCCGGGGGCCCCCGGTCCTCGTAGACGACGCGCACGAGGTCGCCGTCGCGCACCTGGAGGGTGCCGTCGCGCGCCGGGGTCCCGGGGGCCACCGCCAGCGGGCCCGCGAAGAGCCCCCTCGTGGCGGTCTCGGCCAGCCGGAGCGGCTCCGGGTCGGTCTCGGTGGTGCTCTCGGCCATCACCGTGACCTCGCCGGCGCCCGCAAGGTCGCTGTCCAGCAGGGTGACGCCCAGCGTGGCCCGGGTCCCGGTCCGCTCGCGGTCGATGCGCACCAGTCCCACCGAGGAATCGAACAGGTCCCCGGTGGCGACGAGGGCGTACCTCTGGCGCCCGCTGCCCGGGCTCTCGCCGCCCGGCACGTTGAGGGCGACCACCCTGACGACGTAGAGCCCGGCGGCGGGCCGCGGGATTATGACGCCCTCCACGGTGTTGACGCTGTCGGCTGTGCCCGAGACTGCGGAGGCGCCGTTGACAATCTGGTTGCCGCGGTAGACCGTGCCGTTGGGGCACACCACCTCCAGGTTCAGGTCGTTGACCAGCCCCGCGCCCGGCCAGTCGTTCCAGGCGAGCAGCACCTTCAGCGGCCGGCTGGAGTTCACCGTCACCATGTGCTCCCGCACCTCTCCGGAGGCGAGCCCGTCGTTTTGGTGGCTGTCGTTGTAGTAGTCGCTGACCCACAGGCGGTTGCTCTCGGGGTAGTCGGCAAGGTAGAGCGCCGAGGACAGCTCGAGCTTGCCCCAGCCCTGGGAGAAATCGGGTATCGCGCCGGTCACGTAGGCCCCGCCCGACTGGTCGGCCCCGGAGGCGGCCAGTATCGCCTTGCGCAGCGGCCCGGAGGGCTGGAAGCCCGGCCCGGAGCGCCTCTCGCCGTCGGGGTAGAAGCCCTCCCGGAAGTACTGCTCGATGATGACGCTTGCCGCCGACGCCACCGGCGTGGCCATGCTGGTCCCGCGCATGTCCGCGTATCCGTCGTTGTAGGTGCTCTTCTGGTTGTCCGAGCGGGCCGAGTGGACGCTCAGGCCGGGCGCCACTATCAGGGGCGCGATGAGCCCCTCCTGCGTGGGGCCGTGGGCGCTGAACGAGGCCAGGTCCGTGCTGTTGCCGTTGGCCGTGGCCCCCACCGCCACCGCGTTCTTGGCGGTCGCCGGCTCCAGCACGGTGCCGTTGCCCGGCCCGCTGTTGCCCGCCGCCCAGAGCGAGAGGAAGTCGGGGTTGTCCCACTGGAACTGGTCGACGCGCTGGGCCCGCAGCGTGTACTCCTTGCGGTCGTCGCCCCAGCTGTCGGAGTGGGTGTGGGCCCCGTACGAGTAGGCGTCGCCGAGGATTCCCCGGATGAGCGGCGGGTCCCAGTTCCCCTCGGGGGTGGTGATGTCGTAGACGGCGAGCTTCGCCCCGTAGGCCAGCCCGTCGTAGAGGTCGTAGCCCATGGGCGTGACGATGCTGTCGCCGGCCAGGGTGCCGGCGGTATGGGTCCCGTGGCCCATCGGGGAGCCCGAGTCCCAGTCGTCCACCGAGGTGTTGTAGGACAGAATCTTGCGGTGGGCCGGGCCCAAAACCCCGGCGTCGCTCATCCTGTCGCGGAAGTTGATGTGGTCGTAGTCGATGCCCGAATCCGCGATACCGGCGATCTCCCCGTTGCCCACCAGCCCGGCGTCCCAGAAGGGGGTCGCCATGGTGCCGGCGTCGCCGGACTGGACCACCCAGCGGACCAGGTCATTGCGCGGCGACGTCCTCCCGACCGTCTCGAGGGCCCGCAGCCCCGGGATGCGCAGGATGCGCTCGGCGGCGGAGCGGGGCGCCTCCACGACCGCCGAGCTCCACCAGGCGGTGGCGTCGTCGAGCTCCACCACCCTCCCGCCCGAGGAAGCGACGATGCCCAGCGCCGAGGCGAAGTCGGCCGGGGCCTCCTTGAAGAAGACCATGTCGAACCTGAAGACGCCTTCGGGCAGTGGGTAGGGGAGCTTGTGCCGGGGCTCGAGCGCCCCCATCCAGCGGACGAACGGGAGCTCCAGGAGGGCCAGGGCCTGCCCCCGGTCCGCCCGCACGACGAGGTTGTAGTGGCTCAGCGCTCCCCCGACGGGCCGCGCCCCGGTCTCCCGGATGTCGTCCATCCACCCGGCCCTGGAGGGGCCCTTGAGCTTCACGACGAGGTAGAACGGGCCGTCACCGTCCAGCCGGAGGGTGTCCCGCCCCTTGACCGCGAACGAGGCGGGCGATGGGGTGAAGCTCCCGCCCGGCAGGACCACCTGGTCCCTGCCCCCCAGGATGAAGTAGTCGACACCGAGCTCCTCCAGGCGCCGCTCGTCCGCCTTGGTGGCGCGCACGGTGACGAATCCCGCATAGATCTCGTCCACCGCAAAACCGCGCTCCCTCAGGAACGTCCCCCCGGCCCGGACGCAGATGTAGTCGCCCTCCGACCGCGTCTGCGCCGGGCCGTCCTGCGCGGCGAGCGCCTGGAGCGGCAGCAGGAGCACCGCCACCGCCACCGCCAAACCTCCCTTTCCCATCGGTATATATTCTATCAAGATACGAGTATTTAACCTGATTGGGATTCGATGTAACCGTGGAAGAAGGTGCAAGGCACAGGGCGCAGGGCGCAAGGCTTGAGGCGCAAGGGTCGAGGCGCGAGGGTCAAGGGGGAGGGAGCAAGGCAGCAAGGCAGCAAGGCAGCAAGGCAGCAGGGGGTATGGAACGACCCGTCGTCCCCTTGTTGCCTTGCTGCCTTGCTGCCTTGCTGCCTTGCTGCCTTCCCTTGCTCCCTTTCTGCCTTCCTGCCTTTCCCCCTTGCGCCTTGCGCCCTGCGCCTTCCTTCCTCCTCCTTTCTCAGCCCAACGTCGCCTCGCAGGCCGGGCAGACCTTCCATCCGGGCTTGGTGACCGCGCCGCACTTCGGGCAGCGGTCCCGGAGATCGGAGAGGCACAACGGGCACTTGTCCAGGCCCTCGTCGATCTGCTCCTGGCAGTGGGGGCAGCGGGGCCGGACCTTCACCTTGCCGACGACCGTCGGCTTCTTGGTCAGCACCTGGATGGGGGTGGTCGCCCTCGGCGGGGGGGCCTTGGCCATCGCCTCCTCCACCAGGTTGTTGACCTTCTCCACGAGCGCCAGCCCCTCGTCTATGCGGTCGGCGGCCAGCGCCTCCCGCGCCTCGAGGAGGATGGGGCGAGCCGCCGCGACGTCGGCCCCGACCTCGCAGCCGTCCTTGATGAGCGTCTCGGCGGACTCGAGCCGCTCCCGGAGCCGCTTCGTGCGGTACGCCTTCCGCGCCGCCCTGGCGAGCTCGTCGGCGGCCAGGAAGTGCTCCGCCGCCTTCTCGTAGTTCTTTATCTTCAGGGCCAGCTCGCCGCGCCCAAGCAGCGACCCGGCCTCCACGACATCCGCCCCCTTCGCCTTCACCTCGCGCACGAGGCGGGCGGTGCTGTCCCTCAGGGCCAGGGCCCGGCAGGACCGGCAGTCGCCCTCGGCGGGAAGCTCCGCCCCGCAGACCGGGCAGGCGGGCTTGGGCTTTTCGGCGGAAAGGTCGGCCCGGCACTGGGGGCAGTTGTTCCAGCGCAGCTTGACGATGCGGCCGCAGGACGGGCATATCCCCTCCTGTGGTGAGTTGCAGTAGGGGCACTTCTTCCACTCGGGCCGGAGCCCCTGGCCGCATTTCCAGCAGGCGTTGGGCTCCTTCCTCGCCGGCTGGACACCGTCGTACTCCCTCGAGGCCGACAGTTCCTCCACGGCCCGGGCGGCCTGCTCCGGGCCGGTGTATCCCCTGACCGCCTCCGTGTCCGAGGACGCCGGCGCCGAGAGCGTCGACTCCTCCTCCCTCGTGGCGGTCCTGTCCCCGGCATATGAAGGGGGCTCCTCGGGCGGCTTGTTCGCCTCCTCGATCCTGCGCAGCTGGGTCCGGGCCCGGTCAACGACGTCGTGGGCGTAGGTCTCCGCCTCGTCGTAGTTTCTGGCCACCAGCGAGGCCCGGGCGCTGGCGAGCATGTCGGCCAAGGCGGCCGTCGGGGCCCCCATCCTCTCCAGCCGCTCGACGGTCGCCGCCGCCCTCTCGATGGTGCCCCTGGCGCCGCAGTCGGGGCACGACTTCCAGGTCTTCTCCATTGCGATGCCGCACCTGGGGCAGCAGGTGACGCAGACGGGCTCCTCCAGCGGGGATTCCTTCTCCTCCTGCTTCCTGATGTTGCCCAAAATAGTGTCGCCGCCGCGGGTGATGCCCACCGGCTTGAGACGGCCGAACTTCTCGCGGCGGAACTTGTAGTAGTCCTTGGGGAGCTTGCCCTGGACGGTCTCCCGGGCGGCCTCCCGGACGGGCTGCGCCGCCGGCACCTCCGCCGCAGGGGCGGCCTTCCTCTTCCTCCGGTAGACGGCCACCACCGCCACGACCGCCACGATGGCCGGGACCACGGCGCCCAGTATCGCTGCCACGGGAATTTCGTTGCCCCCGCCGTCGTTTTGGGGCACGGCCTTGAACACGCGGGACACCTCGGCGCTGTCTTTGAAGTCCGCGGAAGCGGTGGTGGGGCTGTATATCTTCACGGTCGCCGAATGGTCACCGGGCTTCTCCGGCTGGCAAGTGACGGTCACGTTTGCGCTCCGTCCGGGGGCCAGCGTGCCGATGACCGGGGTGGGGGAGACCGGTTCGACGCCGGTCAGTCCCGTCCCCTCGGGATAGATGTAAACGAGAAGGACCACCGGCTGGTAGGTCCGGTTGCCCCGGTTGGTGACGTTGATCTCGATGGATATCTTGTCTCCGACCGTGACCTCGTCGGAGGTCGCCCGTGCATCGACAGAGAACTCGCCCAGCGCCGCGCAGCCGGGAGCGGCGGCCGTCAAGGCCGCCAGAAGGAACGCTGCCACCAGTGCGATTGCCGCCGCTTTTCTCATGGACCCATCACGCACACCCGGTCGCGCTTTGGCGGTCGGTACCGTCGGGGGCGGATAGTGCTCTCACCTATATGTGGTTTGTCATTCAGGGCCCCGCGGAGGCGGTTCCCGCGCCCGGGGGCGATGCCACGCCGAGCTCCAGGCCGGTGCGCGTTATCTCGTACGGAAGCAGCTGGATGGGGGTCTTGGTCCCGCGTATCTTGACGATGTCCATCACCCTCTCCCGCTGGCCGGTGAAAGGGTTCTCCCGCCTCTGGAGCCAGATGGCGCCGTAGGCGTGGTAGAGGGCCGCCTGGTTGAAGCGCTTCGAGGTGGCGCTGTCGAACACTATCATCGCGGTGATGTCCCGGGCCCGAAGCTTGGTCAGCATGAGGTCGAACTGGTCCCGGAACTCCTGGTGGTCGAGGTTGGCCGTATGGGTGCTGAGGCTGTCGAGGACGAGCACCCTGGTCCCTTCCTTCAGGTGCTCCACGAGCTCGGTCATGCGGGCCTTGCGGTTTTCGAGGCCTATCCCGACGCTGGCGGCGGTCTCCTGGGCCCGAAGCTCGCTGAACTCCAAAAACCCCAGCCGCCCGTCCGTCTCGAGGGGGCGGAGGTCCCAGAAAAACGAGGTCGCCTGCACCCTCAGGTCGCCGGCGTCCTCCTCGGTGGACAGGTAGACGGTCCGGAGACCGGACATGGCGCACTCCCTTGCGAACTGGAGCGCCAGCACGGTCTTCCCGGCGCCGGCGTCGCCCGTCACCAGCATCGCCCTCCCCTCGGGGATGCCCCCGATGGCCCTGTCCAGCCCGGGGATTCCCGTGGGCAGCCTGCGCATCGTCCTCTTCGCGGCGGTCATTCGGACCCTCCCTGCCGGTGAGAATCGTCCCGCCCGATAATTATATGTGTCCTCACGGCCGCAGTGTCGACATCTGAGAGTGGGATGCCCGGCCCGGCCCTGCTCAATCTCTTTATAGTCGGAAGCTAATCGTCGGGGCATGAGCGGCCGCCCGGGAAACGACGACACGCCCTCGAGGGTCTCCAGGCTGGAGACCGGGCTGCAGGGGGTGGTGGGCCGGCTCGAGACGCTGGAGCGCTCCAACCGGGCCATCGAGCAGGAGATCCGCACGATGAAGGACCAGATAGCGAGCATGCAGTCGTCCGTCCAGGAGATGCTCATCATATTCCGCAACCTCTCCGAGAGGGTGGCCCGGCGCGCCGAGGGCGCGACCGAGGAGGGCCGGGAGGACGGCCGGGGCCAGAGGGCGCGGCATGGCGGTGGAAGGCGCGCGATCGACGAGCTGGTAAGGGACCCGCGCCACCTGCGCGAGGACGAGGACCGGGGCGACTGAGCCCCCGGCGGCGAGCGCCATGTTCCGCGACCGCGGCCATCCGCCCGTCCAAGTCGTCACCTGCTTCCTGCGGCGACGCGGCCGCGTCCTCATCCTACGGCGGAGCGAAAAGGTGGGGACATTCCGGTGCAGGTGGGCCGGCGTGTCGGGCCTCATCGAGAGGGGCGAGCGCCCGCTCGATACCGCCCTCAAGGAGATAAGGGAGGAGACGGGCCTGCGCGCCACCGACGTCGAGCTCGTCCGGGAGGGCCCCGCCCTTCCCGTCCCGCGCCCCAATTTCTTGGTGCATCCCTTCCTCTTCGAGGTCAAGCGGGGGAGGGTCCGGCTCGATTGGGAGCACAGCGAGCTGCGCTGGATAAGGCCCCCGGAGCTTCGCCGCTTCGGCACGGTGCCCGGACTGGCGGAGGCTTTGCTATCGGTGCTCGCCGGAAAATAGGGGGAAAAGGCAGCAAGGGAGCAAGGGAGCGGGGCAGCAAGGGATGGCAGGAAGGCAGGAAGGCAGAAAGGGAGCAAGGGGACGCCCGTCGTCCCTTGCTGCCTTTCTCCCTTGCTGCCTTCCTGCCTTTCTGCCTTCCTGCCTGTCCGTTACTCCGCCAGCGTGAAGAGCCGGTCGTCCAGCCCGACGTCGAAGAGGCCCAGGCGGGCGCCGGCGTCCAGCCAGCCGTGGGCGTAGTTCACGCTTGCGAAGGCGTTGACCAGGTCCCCCGCGGCGTGGAAGTGCCTGGCGTCCGAGAAGTAGGCGCGGGCCATCGCCAGGAAGTCCTCGGCCGCCTTGCGGTAGTGGGAGCGGGGCGGGACCGTGATGCGGACCTTCTCCAGCGCCTTGCGCGTGGTCTCGAGGTCCCGGGCGCATTTCTCGTAAAGCAGGCGCAGCGTCCTCGCGCGGGAGCTTCCGGGGTGCCGGAGCGCCCGGGCGCCCGCCGGGCACCGCCTGCGGAGCTTGGACAGCACCTCGCCCGGGAGGGCGCGATGCTCCGCGGCAATGAATCCCAGCCTCTCGAAGAGCCCCGGCCGTTCCGCGAGGCAGAACACCTCGCCGTCGGCGAGGTCGAGGCACTGGCGGACGAGGAGGGTGCCGACGCCCCGGCGCCGGTAGGCCGGACTGACTGCGACGGAGGCGAGCTCGTAGGCGTCCCCCAGGAACTTGAGCCGGGCGCATCCGACGATGCGGCCGCGGTGCTCGGCCACGAGGAACTCCCTCTGGACGAACGAGGGCTCGAGCCGCTCGCTTCTCAGAAGCGAGACCACCTCCCGCCGGTCGCGGTCGCGGGCCGGCCGCACCCCGAGCCTTCTCAGGACCGGAGGGCGACCCCCCTCCTCCTGCCGCCCGGCGCGGACCGCCGGCGGCCTCCCCGCGGGCCTAGCCGTCCTCGAGGTCCGGGTCCCGGTCCCCCTTGCGCCTTCCCGTCTGCTTGCTCTCGTCCGTCTCCACCTCGCTGTCGTCGTAGTCCAGGTCCGTGCCGGTCTCGTCGATTATGGGCGATTCGAACTCCGCCCCCGCCTTCCGGTCGGGCTCCCCAGCCGCGCCGTCGCCGCCCGAAACCGCTGCCGGGCCGGCGCCGGCGGCCTCCGCTTGCGGGGCGGTCGGGGCGGCCGGAGCGGCCGGGGCGGCGGGCGCGGCCCCCGCAAGCCGTTTCCGGTCCAGGACGTCCACCGATGTGCCCCCGTGCTGGGTCTCCCGGACCCTTATCTCGACCTGGATGGGCGAGGTCAGCGAGCCGCCCGACACGATGGCCACGCCGATGGGCAGCCGCTGGATGTCCTCCTCCATCCCGGGCACCAGGCCCTCGATGGACTGGGTGATGGCCTTCAGGTCGTTGGGGTTGGTGACCTTGAGGATCATCTGCGTGTTGCACTGGGAGAGGACGTTCTTGTCGATCTTCGCCGGCCGCTGGGTCACGACGCAGAGGCCCAGCCCGAACTTGCGCCCCTCGGAGGCCACGGTCTTCAGCACCCCGGAGCAGAGGGCCTGCCCGACCTGGGGGCAGAAGTTGTGGGCCTCCTCTATGACCACCATGAGCGCCGGCAGCTTTCCGAGCTTTCGCCCCTCGAAGAGCTTCTTGAGCACCCGGGTGACGACGAGCTCCTGGATGTCGGGGGAGATGCCCTTGAGGTTGATGATGGCGGTCTTTCCCTCCTTCACCAGGTCGCTGGGGCGGGTCGGCGCCTCTCCGAAGAGCCCCGTCCCCTCGAGGTACTCCAGGCTGTTCACTATCGCCCACTTGGCGGCGTTCTTGTCCTCCTGGATGACCTGGACCAGGTCGTGGAGCGTGTAGCTCTCGGAGATCTCCTTGAGGCTCTTGACGGCGTGCTGGATTATGCCGACATGCGGCCCGCTGGACCTCATCCCGGTGAGGTCCAGAATGTCCTTCACGTCCAGGTTCGCCTCGTCGAACTTGAGGGGCAGGGCGAATGTGTTTATCGTTGTGTCCGGGGAGAACTCCACTATCTGCTCGGCGTAGCCGCGGGGCCTCACCCCGAATCGGCCCATGAACCTCTGGTCGCGCTCGTTGAGGTTGGGGTGCATGAGGGAGGAGTACTCGCCGTGCGGGTCGATGACGACCACGGGCACCATCCGCTTGAGCATCTCCTCGACGAAGACGCCGACCATGTAGGACTTCCCGCCGCCCGTCTTGGCCAGTATGCTCACGTGCTTCTGGACCAGGTTGTTGATGTCCAGGTAGACCCGGACGCCGTGGCCCTTGAGAAGGCCGATGTAGGCGCCGGTCTCTATGTCGGTCTTGAGCCCGAGGACGCCCCGTATCAGCTTCTCCTCTGCGACCGAGACCGAATCGCCTGCCTTGAAGGGTGTCCGGGGCACCTGGAGGACGCCGTTTTCGTCCCTGAAGCCTATGATGTTCACCACCCCGGAGAACTGCTCTCCCACGACCACCTGTTCTCCCGAGGATATCTTCTGGGCGTTGGCTATGGTGAGGTCGGTCTCGCGCTGGACGTCGCCCACCTGTCCGAGCACTTGGCCGCACTCCTCGTGCTTCAACTGGACGTAATCGTTGCGCTTGACCGTCGGGTCCGTGATGGCCATCTTGAAGTTGTTGGTGCCGATGGTCCCGAAGACGACCCCGACCTTCCTGCCCTCGCCCTCCATGCTATCAGCATCGTGATGGTCATCCGCGTAGATGGGTTTTTCCTTGCGGTTGGTGAAAGGCAGGAAGGCAGGAAGGCAGAAAGGCAGCAAGGGACGACGGCCGCCTCCTTTCTCCCTTGCTGCCTCGCTGCCTTCCCTTGCTGCCTCGCTGCCTTCCCTTGCTGCCTTTCTGCCTTCCTGCCTTTTTTCCCTATCGCACAATCAGCACCGGCCGCGTCGCGTAGCGCGCCACCTTGTCGGCCACGGAGCCCAGTGCGAAGCGGCCGATCTTGCTCAGGCCGCGGTGGCCGATGACGATTATGTCCACGGGCATGTCGGCCGCGAGCTTCAGTATCTCGTCGGCGATGTCGCCCTCGCGGACGAGGCCCAGGGCCTTCACGCCCCGCTCGCGCAGGTCGGTCACCGCGGCGTTGACCAGCCCCTGGGCCCGGGAGGTCGATATGTCGGGGGGGACGTCCGCGAACTCCGCGATGACGGCCACCGGCACGACCATGAGGACCAAAAGCTCGTCATCCCCCCGCAGGAGGCCCTCGGCCTGGCTGAGCGCCTTCCGCGAGGCCTCGGACCCGTCGAAAGCCACGAGTTTGATGCCCATCGTACCATCCGTTTGTCGCAGGGGTCAAGGGTCAAGGGACGGAGCGCCGTCCCGTGCCCCTTGCCCCGTTCCCTTGCCCCTTTCGTGATCCGCCTCACTCGTGCCACGGCTTGCACTTCTTGTGCCAGTACTTCGTGAGGGAGCCAAAGCGCGTGGGGTGGGCCTCGTTCTTCTCGTACATCATGAGGCCGTCGTACTGGACGACCACCTTCTCGCCGCTTTTGATCTCCGTCCCGCACTTTTTGCACTTGACCATTTCGCATCACCCAGCGTTATCACACAGTGACGAGGTCGTCATATGCGGTACCAATATATTTAATTAAGTATAATTTCATGACAAATCCGGGTGGAGGGGCATGACAGCGAATCACCGGCAGATGGTCTCTTTGGTCGTCGTGGGGCTGCTAGTGGCCACCGGGCTTCTGGCCGCAAGTGCCACTCGCACCGGGGACGGCGGGGGGCCGGCCCCGAGGGGCTGGGTGCCGAAGGACACCGACTGGACCCAGTTCAGGCACGACGCCGCCCACTCGGGCGCCCCGGTCTGGGCCCCATCGCCCGCGGATTGGACCACCTTCCGCGGCGACAACGGCCGGACGGGCGTGTCCGAGGCGACCGCCTCGATGAGGTTCGCCTACCTCAAGTGGATGTACCGGACGGGCGGCAGCCGGGTGTCCTCCTCCCCGGCGGTCGCCAACGTCGATCCCTCCGACCCGAACCCGGAGCTGCTCATCGGCTCGGAGGACTACCGCCTCTACTGCCTTAACGCCACCTCCGGCAGGTTGAAGTGGAGGTTTCCGACGCAGGGCCCCGTCTCGGCCTCCCCGGCCGTGGGAGACATCGACAGCGACGGCGTGCCCGAGGTCGTCTTCGGCTCGGGCGACGGGCGCGTCTACGCCGTGGACGGGCCGTCCGGCTCCCTCCTGTGGAGGTACACCACGCGGGCGCCGGTGCTGGCCTCGCCGCTTATCGCCGACATCAACGGCGACGACGAGCTGGAGGTGGTCGTTGCCAGCATGGACGGGATGGTCTACGCGCTGCGGGGCGACGGGACCCGGCTTTGGAGGGCGACCGTGGTCGTCGTCAACGACAAGAGCGGCGAGGGAATCTACGCCTCTCCCGCCGTGGCGGACATATTCAACGACGGGTGGATGAAGGTCCTGGTCAGCGCCGGCCAGGGGCTCTCCTTGCTCAACGGAACCGACGGCTCCCACGAAGGGGGGGTCGATTGGCACACGGTGACCGGGCAATCCCATTACATCGCGACACCCGCGGTCAAGGACCTCGACGGAAACGGCGCTCCGGAGATCGTCTCGATCTATGGCGACCCGCCACGATTCTCGGTGGACCAAATCCAACGCTCCTGGGCATCCAGTGACGGTGTGACGGATCCAAGATGGGTCCGGGTTGTCTCGTCGCCCGCATTATGCGACGGGGACGGGGACGGAATCCAGGAAGCCTATTTCGGGACGGACTCCGGCAGGGTAATCTGTGTCCAGATGGAGCGGATTTCCGAAATGGGGCGCTTTACGATTTCAGACGACTGGTCCCGCAACGTCACCGGCCCCGTGCGCTCCTCGCCGGCGCTGGCGGACCTCGACGGCGACGGGAAGATGGAGCTTCTGGTCGGCTCCGACAACCGCCGCGTGGTGTGCCTCAACGCCGAGGACGGGACGCCCTCCTGGCAGTACCTCGTCCCCAAGGCGGTCTTCTCCTCTCCGGCGGTGGCGGACGGCGACCTCGACGGGAAGGCGGAGGTCTTCTTCGGCTGCTACGACGGGACGGTCTACGCCCTGGACTACAACTTCTGAGCCCTCGGTACCAATATGTTTATCTGGCCGCGGAGCCTTTTCAACGGTAAGGAATGGAAGCCATGCTCCCCCGCCTGAGACGTCCGTCCGCCGTCCTGGTCATAATCCTCCTGGTCAGCACCCTGCCCCTTGCGGTGACCGAGCCCGCTCCCGGGGGCGAGGGCGCGCCGACGGGCGAGCGGACCGCCGGAGGGCCCCCCTCCCCGCGCGCCGCCGGGACTGTCGCCCCCCTGGCTTCCCCCACGGACGAGCCCCTCTACGCGGTCGGCTGGGACCCTTCCACGGGCGACGCCCTCCTGGGAGGGGGCAACGGCACGGTCCTCGAGTACAACGCCACCGCCGGTTTCAGCTCCCGCCAGCTCGACCCGGGCATCGTCATCCGCCATATCGCCTTCAGGCCGCTGACCACCTCGACGTTCGCCCTGCTCGGCGGGGACGAGTTCACCGCCATCCCCGAGACCGCAAGCGTCCTGATGGTGTTCAACGGGACCGGTTTCACCCGTCTGGCGACCGCCTCCTACTCTAGCATCGCCGGCATCGCCTGGTCGGCGGACGCCTCTTTCGCGCTCGTGGCCGCCCGGAAGGGCCTCGACGGGGTCGTCCTGAGATATCAGGGCGGGTCCCTGACCGAGGTCCGGACCGACCCGGCGCGCAACTACAAGGCCGCCTGCTGGGGCGACCAGGGGGCGTACCTCGCCTCCTACAACTACGACAACTCCTCGCTGGACCTCCAGCACTTCGACGGCCAGTCCGCGGTGACGGACGTGCCCGTCCAGGCGCAGGACCTCTTCGCCACCGGCCTCTCCTGGAGCCCGGCCCTCGGGGCGGGCCTGTGCACCGCCGAGATGACGACCCTTCTCCGGTTCAACGCCGCCGGGGCGGTCAAGGTGGCAGCCCCCTCCCTCAAGGGCGAGCTCCAGGCCGTCGCCTGGTCGCCCTCGAGGGCGCTCGCCCTGGTCGCGGGGGTGGACCTCTCGGCATCCCAGGGCGCGGACGGCGTGCTCTTCTCGTACGACGACTCTGTCGTCACGGAGGTTTCGACCGGACGGTACTGGGGCCTCAACGCCGTCGCCTGGCACCCGGCCGGGCGGCACGCGCTGGCCGCCGGCGACAACGGAACCGTGCTCCGCTACACGGCCCCCAACACCGCCCCGCTGTGCGCCATGGACAACCCGGGCGGCGGGGCCATAGTGGGGGGCATCGCCCGCGTGTCGGGCACCGCCAGCGACCCCGACGGCGACCCGATAGTCTCGGTGCAGGTGCGCGTGGACGCCGGGGCCTGGCAGGATGCCCGGGGCGGCGAGGCCTGGTACTTCGACTGGGACACCACCGCCGCCGGCAACGGCCAGCACCATGTCTATGCCAGGTCCAGCGACGGCGTCGACGTTTCGCTGCCGGACGCCCGGCAGGTCATCGTGGACAACCCCAACCACCCGCCCGAGGTGAAGATAGACTCGCCCGCAGAGGGCGCGGCTGTTTCCGGGACCGTCACCGTGTCGGGCACGGCCTCGGACCCCGACGCCGGCGACCTCGTCACCGCGGTGGAGGTCTCCATCGACGGCGGCCCGTGGACCGGCGCCACCGGGACGGCCTCCTGGAGCTTCCCGTGGGACACCCGGACCACCGACGACGGCCGCCACGCCATCCGGGCCCGCTGCTCGGACGGCGAGGCGTACTCCGCGGTCGCCTCGCGCGGCGTCTCGGTGCAGAACCACGGCCCGAACGCGCCCCCGACCTGCGCCATAGTCTCGCCCGCCGGCGGCTCGACGGTCACGGGGACGGTCGGCATAGAGGGGACCGCCTCGGACGCGGACAACGGCGTGCTGGCGGTCTTTGTGCGCATCGACGCGGGCAGCTGGCAGGAGGCCTCCGGGAACACGAGCTGGTCGTACAGCTGGAACACCGCCAAGGTGGCGGGCGGCACCCACCTCGTCTCGGCCCGGGCCTACGACGGGATTGTCAACTCCTCCGAGGCACGGATAACCCTGGAGGTCAACCACCCCCCATCCTGCATCATGACCGCCCCGGCCGAGGGGGCGGAGGTCAACGGCGTTGTGACCGTACAGGGCGCCGCAAGCGATTCCGACCCCGGCCAGGAGGTGGTGTCCGTGTCCGTGAAGGTGGACTCGGGCGACTGGATGACCGCAACGGGGACGGCCGATTGGACCTATTCCTGGGACACCTCCACAGCGGCGGCCGGCTCCCACAACCTGCGGGCCCGCTCGTACGACGGCTCCCTCTACTCGCCGGAGGTCTCCCGGACGGTCACCGTGGAGAAGCCCCCCACTCCAGTGGCGCTCTCCGAGCCCACTGGAGTCGGCATCGACTGGGTCCTTCTGGCGTGGAGCCGGAACCTCGACGCCGACTTCGCCCGCTACGAGGTATTCGCCAGCGAGCGCGAGGGGGCCTCGCTCTCCGAGCTGAGCCCACGCAATGTGCCCCTCCAGTCCGTGACGGTCCACAATTACACGGGTCTTTCGCCGCGGACGACCTACTGGTTCAGGGTGCGAGTGGTGGACCAGCGCGGCCTCACGGCGGTCTCCAACGAGGTCTACGCCACCACTGACCGGGAGAACACCCCGCCCGTCGCGGTGCTCACGGTCTCCCGGACACGGGCCTTCGCGGGGGACACATTGACATTCAGGGCCGACGGCTCCTACGACCCGGACCGGGGCGGCCGGATAGTCCGCTACCAGTGGGATTTCGAGGGCCGGGGACGCTTCGACGTGGACTCGGGACCCATCTCCACCCAGCGGCACGAGTTCCGCAGCGCCGGCAGGTACCTGGTGCAGGTCCGGGTCACCGACGAGCGCGGGGCCGCATCCGTCACCTCGGTCAACGTGACCATCACCCAGAGGGCCGGAGGGGGAATCGACTGGGGTCCGGTCGGAGGGGTGCTGGCCGTCTTGGTCCTCGTCGCCGCCGCGGCCGGCTACCTCCATTTGCGGCGGCGGCCCGTGGAGGTCGAGACATACTACGAGGAGGCGGTGCGCCGCCCCGCCGCCAGGCGCCGGCACCAGTACTGGCCCGACGACGAGGCAGCGCCGGGGAAGAAACCGGGGCGCTGAACCGAATCAGGGTGCGGGGTGCTGGGTGCGGGGTAAACCATCGTCAGCTGCACCCTGCACCCTGACATCCCGCGTTCTCAGAACATGAACGGGTCCGGCACCGGGAAGATGTAGACGATCATGAAGCCCAGCTGCATCGCAAGCAGCAGCAGGTACATGTGCTTCCAGACGGGGGAGTTCTCGAGCTTCGAGTCCTGCTCGAACTTGGATTTGTCCAGAAGGTAGATGAGGTAGAAGCCCCACACGACGAGGATGGACAGGAGGGCGGCCTGGGGCTTGAGGATGTCCAGGTAGGCCGCGACGGGCAAAAGGAGGAAGGGGATCACCAAAAAGGGGCTCGAGTAGAGGGCGGCCCTGCGCGGTCCGTACACGACGGGAAGGGTGTTCATGCCGTACCTGCGGTCGCCCTCGATGTCCGTGAAGTCCTTGGTCGTGGTGGCGCCCACGAGAAAAAGGAACATGATCCCCCCGATGGTGAAGGGCGCCAGATCGAAGGGCAGCCCGCCGTGGGGCAGCAGCGGGTCGTCGAAAATGGACCAGGCGGCGACGAAGCCGAGCATGCCCCGCGCCCAGGCCACTGAGAGATTGGCCCACCAGAGCCTCTGCTTGAACCGCAGCGGGGGCATGGAGTACCCGATCGTGATGAGCATTATGCTCAGCACGAGGAAGCTGTAGGTCAGCTGGAATGCGCTCGCCGCGCGCCAGATGATGACCAGGTAGAGCACCCAGGCCAGCGAGCGCGCCTCGTCCTTGGTGACCACTCCCGCGGGAACCGGCCGGTAGGGCTTGTTTATCCGGTCGATGTCGACGTCATACGCCGCGTTGAGGGCGTTGCTCGCGGCGTTTATCAGGACCAGGGTGCTCACGCCCCAGGCCAGTGTCGGTATGTTGTCGATGACCATCGAGCGGGTCAGGGAGAAACCGTTCAAAGCGGCCAGGCCGATGAGGCCCGCCGATGTCCCTCCGATGGCCGGCGCAAGCAGCGTGAAGGGCCGTACGAGGTCTATGACCCCGCGCACCTTGCGGGACAAATACTCGGTCTTCTCGTACCCGTCCCTGGGGTATAGCTTGACCACGTGAACCCCGTAATCACTGGGTATTATATGATATTAATGATATTGGTACGGGCGAAGGCGCAGGGCGCAGGGCGCGAGGCGCAAGGGCGAAGGCTTGAGGGTCAAGGGTCAAGGGGGATGGGGGGACCCGGGAAGTTCCCTTGTTCCTTGCCTTGTCCCTTGCGCCCCAAGCCTTGCGCCATGCGCCTTGCGCCTTATGCCGTCCCCTTTCAATCCTTCGTGAGATCTTCCCCGCCGGCGAAGTGGTTCTGGACGGCGTTGTAGATGTCCTCGATGCCAGCAAGCTCCGTGGCAGAGGCCCGGATGAAGTTGCGGAAGGCCCCGACGGTCTCCAGGGCCCGGAAGAGCTCTATGTTGAACTGCACCGCCGCGCCCGTTCTCTCTTCCTCGGCGGAGGCCTGCAGGCGGCAGGAGTCCTCCGCCCAGCCGGTGATGCTCTCGATGTCGCCCTCCGAGAGGAGGTCGGCCTTGCTCAGTATGTTCATCATCGGCAGGGAGAACCTGAACTGGACGGTCGCCGAGAGAAGGAGCTGGCTGATGTAGCCGGAAGGCACCTTGGCCAGGGTCGGGTCCAGAAGGAAAGCCAGGACCGACCGCTCCCCGGTCAGGGTCTCCACCACGAGCCGGCTGGCCTTGCGGAACGCGAAGAGCTCGAGCTGCCCCGGCGTGTCCAGCAGTATATAGGGGCTGCGGAAGGCCTCGAGGATTTTGCGGATCCCGCCCACCCTCATCGCAAGGAGGTCCGCCGCCGCTATCTGCGCCCCGTTCGGGCCCAGGCCGTACTCCTCCATCACCTTGCGCAGGGACAGCCACTCGCGTATGTCGTAGTCGGGTGCGTAGGGCAGCGTCTCGGCCCCGGGGTCGAGGTTGACGGTGACGCAGTCGAGGCCCTTGAGCCCGAGCCACCTCTGCATCGCCCCAAGCAGCGAGGTCTTCCCTGCGCCCGCTACGCCCACAAAATAGATGCCGACCGGCTCCAGGCCACTCCCCCCTCAATCCCGCTCGCGGGATTCGACCGCCGCCTTCTCGATGAGCCGGGCGATCTCCTGCCTCACCTGCTCCGGGATGCGCTCGGCGTTCCTGAGCACCTCGTGCTGGACCTGGTCCCGCACGCCCGCCTTCCGGTCAGAGGCGAGCGTCTTGAGAAGCTCTTGGATCTCCGGGGGGTGCCTGTCGTACTGCGACGCGATGACGGCGACGATGTCCTCGCGCACCTTGACGTCGATGTCCCGGGCCAGCAGGGGTATGAGCTCCGAGCGGAAGTCCGGGGTTATCCTGGCAAAGTTACGGTTGAGCTCGAAGGCCACCTCCTCCCTCACGCGGCTGTCGCGGTCGTTGGCGAGGGTGCGCAGGAGGCCCCGCACGTCCGGCGGCAGCTTCTCGAAGTTGGTGGCGCAGGCTATGACGACGTCCTCGCGCACCTTCACATCGTCGGCCCGGGCCAGTGTCTTGATGAGCTCGTTTCGCATGTTGACGGGGAGCTTGTCGAACTCCCGGCCGAGGCGGTAGGCGACCCTGCGCTCGCGCTGCTCGTTCTCGAGCGCCCGCTCCTGGGCCCTGGGCGGCGGGGGCGGTGCGGGACGCGGGGGTTGACGCGCGGCGGCGGCGTGGTCGTCGCGGACCTCCTTCCTCTCATGGGCCGCGGCCGGGGGCGTGGACAGGATGCCGCCGATCTCGCTGGTGAGGGTGTTGAGGATGTCCTTCTCGAGCTCTGAGGTCAGCCGGTCGATGTCTATGGAGCCTATCCGACCCTCGACCGGTTTCGAGTCAGGTAGCGGCGGCGGGGGCGGGCGCGACCCGGTGCCGGGAGGGACGAATGACCTGGCGACCTCGTCGACGCCGCGACCAGAGGCGGGAGGCCGGCGCGGGGAGGGCTGCGGTCCGGACGAGGGCCCGGGCGGTTGAGGGGCGTCCTCGCGCCCGGGCTCCATGGGGGCCGCTAAGGGCCTGACCACCGGAGGTACGGCGGGACCGGGCACGTCCCGGACGACTGCGGGTGGCGGGGGCCGCGGGATTCTCCGGACCTCGGGGGTCTTCTCCGGTGGCGCGACCGCCGGCGCGCCCACCGGGGTGGCGGGCTCCTTCTTCACCTTTTTAAGCTTTTTGACAACCTTAGGGGTCTCCGGCTCCCTTTCATCCCCCGGCATTGTTCCACCCTATACCGCGTATTCTTTATAAAGGTTGTTTCTCAGAATCTGCCTTTGCGGATACGATGCGGTCGGAGAACCCATGCGAACGGGGTGCGGGGTGCTGGGTGCGGGACGAACTCGGGGTGCAGGGTGCAGGGTGCGGGGATTCATCCCAAAGTCTGCCCAAGACCCCGTACCCTGCACCCGGTATGACCGTCAGCCGATGTACCTCAGGTCCTCGGCGCGGGAGTCGGCGATGGCCTTCTCGGCCTCCTTGAACTGGGCCGTCAGCTTCTCGATGTGCTGGGCCTTCTGCTCCAGGGCGGTGTAATTCATCTTGACGCCCAGGATCGCGGTGAGCACCTCGAGGACCATCCGGGCGCTCTTGGGGTCGACGAAGTAGCCCGATGTCTCGCCCATCAGGCACACCCCGGGGATTCCCAGCCGCATCGCAAGTCCCAGCAGGAGCCCGCTCGCGCCGATTATCCCGCTGCCCGGCTCCCCCTTGGAAAAGATGACGTTGTGCTTCTTCATCTCCTCGACGAGCTCAGGGTGCGTGGCGGCCCCCAGGACGCGGGGCTTTTCGATTATGCGGCCCACGCCGTAGCCGCCCAGCGTGTAGATGCGCGCCGGCCGGTACTTGCGCAGGAGCTCCAGCGACCGGTGGGCGAGCTCGTACTGGCCCTCGGGGGTTATGCCCTGGTAGTCGCCCACGAGGAAGACGAGGTCCGCCGCTGACCCCTTCCGCTTCAGAAAGAACATGTCGTTGGACACGAGCCGCAGGATCCCCGTGTCGTCCACGAGCACCTGCGGCGGCAGGAACTTGCTGTGCATCGTCAGGAACTTCTCGGCCCCAAGCTCGTCCACGAGGTGCTCCGCGGCGAGCTTGCCCACGTTCCCCACTCCGGGAAGTCCCTCGATGATCAACGGGCTTCTGAGCGCGGGCCTCCTGTGGTGGCTCACAAGGATCTCATCCATTCCGCTCCGCCTCCAGCCTGCGTTTGAGGCGGCGCCGGTAGGCGCCGTAGCGATCCTCCGGTGAAAAGCGGGCCGGCGCCGGGACGGCCGACATCACGTCGCACTTCGGGCAGGTCTCCCGGAGGGTGTAGCCCCCGCAGGAGGGGCACCTCCTCAGGTATGTGCGCAACTCCCTCCCTTCTCCCGGACGAAATCGCCCTTTCCTCCCGCGGCCTTGATTGCCCCCAGCGCGCGGTCCACGGCCTCCTGCAATATGTCCTCGGCGACCTTGTAGTCGAGGGCGTTGACGAGGATGCGGTAGCGCGGGGCGCCCAGGTACTGGATGCTGATTTGGCCCTTCCCGGTGCCGGCGGCCTTGACCAGCGCCTCCTTGATCCTGTTTATCCCGTCCCGGCGGGCGCAGGTGAGCTCGAGGTACCCGTGGATGGCCACCCTGGGCGGGACGATGTTCTCCTGGGCGACCGAGACGAACGCCCTGGTCCAGGCGCCCTTGAGGCCGTCCCTCTCCAGCGCCTTCGGGTCGACGGCGCACTCCTCGAACGCCGTGTAGAGCATCCCGTACTTCTCCACGAGCGATTTGCCGAAGTCCTGGTAGCATTCCGCCACGGTGCGGTGGAGGCCCTGGGCCACTATCTCGAAGAGCTTCTCGGCCCGCTGCTCGTTCTTCCACTCCTGTATCTTCTCCTTGCGGGCGTGCTCGTTGACCTGCTTGAGGGAGAGGTCGATGTGCTCCTTGACCTGGTCGACCCGCAGGACCTTGCAGACGATCTTTTGGCCCTCCCGCACGTGGTCCCGGATGTACTTGACCCATCCCGTGGCGACCTCGGCGACGTGGATGAACCCCTCGCGGTTCTGGTACTCGCTGAGCGTGACGAAGGCGCCGAAGTCCCTCACATCCCTGACCGTGCAGACCACGAGCTCCCCCTCGTCGGGGTAGGTCGAGAGCTTCACCATCTAATCGCGCACCTCTCCGACTATCTCGCACTCCGGCTTGATTCTGACCTTTCCGCCCGTGGGTGTGGCCATCGTGGCGCCGCAGACCAGGCAGTTGACCGGCGAGGACGCCCGCTGGAACACCATCTGGGCGTTGCCGCAGTCCTTGCACTTCACGTTCAGGAACGTGGTCTCCGGCTGGGGGACTATTCCCTTCTTCACGAGCATCACTCCTTCATCTCGAGCTTCTTGGACCGGATGCCGGGCCTCTGGTGGGCCTTCTTGCAAACGGTGCAGACGTATTTCAGGTAGAGGCGGCGCGTGGGCTTCTCGCGCCCCTCGGGCTTGGCGCGGGGGAAGCCGCGGTAGCCGGCGGTGACCCGCCTGAAGCGCCTCTGGCCCTGCCTGAGCTCGGAGGCCTTGCGCTTCTTGGCCCGCTCCACCTCCAGCAGCTGGTGCCTCTTGCAGAACGGGCAGTATGCCTTGACCTTGCGTGGGAGCTTCATCTTCCTTCACCGTGCCGGTTTTCTCTCGTTGGCATGCTCCTTAACAGGGAAGTCGTATTTAAAGGTAATTCTTACGGCCGGAGAAAGGGACGCAAGGGACGGAGGGGACGTTCGCTGCGATCGGTTCAAAGGGACGCAGGGGTCTGCGCTGTCGGTGAGACGGAAAGGCGCATCCGCCCCTCGCGCCCTGCGCATTCGCCCCTTGCGCCCTTTGCCCTACTTGTCCAGCGTGTAGGTTATCCGTTCCGTGTCCTTGCCCTTGCTCTCGCGGCGGAAGATGTTCAGGCGGCCTGTCTCGGAGGTGTTGCGCACGTGGGTGCCGCCGCAGGGGCACATGTCGATGTCGCCGATCTCTACGATGCGCAGGCGCCTGACGGACCTGGGCAGGAGGTCCAGGTTGGCCCGCCGGGCGTCGATGCGCTTCTCGAGCATCGAGCGGTCCTCCTCGCGCACAGTCACGGGCAGGTTGCCGGACAGCAGGCCGTTCACCTTGTCCTCCACGGTCTTGAGGTCATGTTCGGAAAACGCGGCCGGGGCGAAGTCGATGCGCGAGTGGTCGGCGTGGATCTGGTTGCCCACCGTCCGGGCCTTGTAGCCGTCGAAGACCACGCCCGACAGGACGTGCTGGGCGGTGTGCATGCGCATGTGGGCCAGCCGCGGCGCCCAGTCCAGTATCCCCCGGAGGAAGCCCACGTGCGGGGGTACCTCGCCGTCGATGAGGTGGCGGACGCCGGCGCGCTTTTGGACCTCGCGCACCCGGACCTCGCCGGACTCGAAAATAAGCCTCCCGGTGTCGGAGGGCTGCCCGCCTCCGACCGGGTAGAACGCCGTCCTGTCCAGCATCACCCATCCCTGGGCGCGCTCCATGATGCGGGCGTCGAACTCCCGGATGTAGTTGGCCTCGATGTCCCGCATGTAAAGAAGCTCGGTGTCAGTCAGGGAACGGCCCCCCGCATAGAGTATGTCGGTGTGTCGATATAAAATTAATCGAGGCAGGGGAGAGGGACGATGAGGCGCAAGGCGCGGGGCGCGAGGGACGGAGGCGCGGGGCGCGAGGGACGGAGGCGCGGGGCGCGAGGGACGGAGGCGCGGGGCGCGAGGCGCAGGGCACGGGATGGAGGGAGAGGATTCATACTCCCCCTTGCTCCTTGCGCCCTGCGCCTTCCGCCTATTTCTTCTTGAGCACCATCCCGCCGAATGCGACCAGGGCCACGAGCACGACGACGAGCACGACGGGCCAGGCGAGGTCGGCTATTCCCGCGCCCGGCGGGGGAGGCGGGGCCGCCTCGACGGTTATCTCCTTGGTCACGGTCCCGCCGGCCACCCTGGCGGTGATGGTGTGCGGGCCCTTCGTGGCCTTCCACTCGAAAATCGCCCTCTCGACCGCGCCGGGACGGAAGTCCGCGACCTTCGTGGTGCCGATGCTCTGGCCGTCGACGAGAAGCTCCACCGGGACGTCGGTGGCGTTGGTGTCCCCGACGTTCGTCATGGTCAGCACGAGAGACATCCGGTCCCCGGCCGAGATCTCGAGCCGGTCCACCCCTATGGCCACGGAGATCTCCCAAAACCTCACGCGGAAGTGGACCGTGGCCGTCGCCAGGCCGCCGGAGGGGTCCCGGACCTCCAATGTCAGGGTGTGGAGCCCCGGCGGGAACGGCCGCTCGAACTCCTTCTGGTCGGAGACGTTCACGCCGCCCTCCTTCCAGAGGAACGACAGGACGTCGTCGTCCGGGTCGGAGGCGGAGTCCGCGCTGAACCTTATCGACTGGCCCTCCACGAACTCTGAATGGTCGGCGGGGCTGTCCACCGCGGCACGGGGCGGGCGGTTGAGGTCGACGACGGTGACCCTCCACCCGTGCGACACCTCGGCGTCGCCGTCCGAGACGGAGGCGACCACGGTGTGCTCGCCGGCCGAGCGGTAGTCCGTGACGTAGGTGAACGGGTTGCCCACGAACACCGGGGCCCCGTCCATGGACCAGCTCACCACCAGCCTGTCGCTCCGGTCGATGTCGGTGGCGGTGACGCTGAATGTCAGGCTCTCGGTCTCCTCGATGCGCGGGTCGTAGCGCGGGCTCCATTCCACAAGGACCGGCGGGACGTTCACGTCCAGCACCTTGATCTGCCAGATGCGGGAGTCGCCCGCCCCTTCCCGGTCGGTCACGGTCGCCTTGAGGGCGTGGGGCCCGCTGTCGAAGTACCCGGGCGCGTAGCGGAAGCTGCCGCCCGTGGCGCCGGCGACCGCCTTCCCGTCCAGGAACCAGGCGAAGACCATCGTGTCGCCGATGTCGGGGTCTTCGGCCTCCACGGAGAACTCCTGCGTCCCGTTCTCCGGGACCTCGGGGTCGGAGAGCGGCGAGAACTCGGTTATCCGGGGGCCGCGGTTCACGTTCCTCACCAGGATGTCCCAGGTCAGGTTGGTGTAGGTCCTTTCGGAGATCGCGTTCGACACCTTGACGGTCACCGTGTGGTTCCCGGCGTCCTCGTAGCCCAGCCCCAGCGACATGCGGTCGCCGATGGCCCCGGTCATCGGGAGGTCGTTGTGGAACCAGGCGTAGCCTATCTCGTTGCCGTAGATGTCGGTGGCGTTGACGCCGAACTCCAGCGTGGTGCCCTCCGTGACGGAGGTCTCGAGGGCCGGGTAGAAGGAGTCGATGCGGGGCGCGTGGCGCGGCGGGGTCGCCCGGATGTACAGGCCGGAGAGCTTGAGCTTTCCGGCGGAGGTGGAGCTCACGTATATCGGGATGTTGTACTGTTCCTCGCCGACGATGGAGGACATGAGGTCGGCGACGGTGTTGGTGAGGTTCCCGTCGTGCGGGTTGAGGCTCACCGGGACGGTGTAGTCGTAGGTTATCGCGAGGTTCCCGAACGACAGGCGGCCCCCGCCGGGGGAGCTGACGTTGATGGGCACGTCGACGAACCGGTTGCCCCACTTGTCCTCGTAGGTCACCTCCGCCGTGGCGAGGTAGCTGTTGAGCTGGGCCGAGAAGTCCGGGAAGGTGTAGTTGCCCATGAAGCCCTTCCGGTCCAGCTCTATGGTCGAGTCGTTGAAGATGTCCACCCGGGCGTCGATGGGCTTGCGCCCGCCGAACAGCAGGGCGTTCCTCATGAGGTCGTCGCCGTCGCCGTAGTACGCGAGGTAGGGCCACGAGACGTCGTAGGAGTACGGCACCATGTTGATGTCCACGCGGTCCACGCCGCCGACGTTCTTCTGGGCGGCCATGATGTGCCCGTCGCCCCACTTGGCGATGGTCTCCCCGCCGGTCGTGAGGGTGGGGTTGTACGAGCGGTAGGTGTACCCGTAGTACGGGAAGCTGATGCTGCTCACGTTCGCCATGACCGGGTGGTTCTGTATCAGGATCTCACCGATGCCGGCGCTGCTCGAGGTGTACGAGTAGCTCGGCTTTATGACATAGTACTGGTCGTTGTAGAAGCGCCCCCCGAGGCGGTAGGGGATGCCGTCGTAGAAGGTCATGAACATGCACACCACGCTGCCGCCGGCGTCGACGTAGTCGGCCAGGAGGTTCCCCAGCGAGTTCGAGTCCTGGTAGCCCCTGCCGTAGTAGTAGCCCTCGGTGGCGGTCAGTATCGCGGAGTAGTCCTTTATCTCGTCCCAGGTGGGGGTCTTGGTGTTGGCGTCGATTCTGTCGACCGTCTTGAAGTCGTTCGTGAACTTCTTTAGCCTGTTGACGGGGTCGGTATCCCAACCGTAGTAGGGGTTGGCCCCGTTGAGGACGAGGATCTTGCCCGGCGTGCCGATCCTCGTGCCGGCGCTGGCGTTCATCGTGGCGGTCTTCACGACCGCGTCCTTGGGGAGCCTTATGGCCGCCGTGTCGTTGAACCCGCCGCCCATCGGGACGGAGACGTTCATGTAGGGCTTGCTGTTGACAAAGAGGTTTTGGAAGCCCAATGACCCGTAGCCCTGGCCGATGAATGCCCACTCGAGGGACTGGTCGGCCCCGAAGTCGATGCCGATGTTGAAGGGATAGGCCCGGCTCCCCGAGGGCTGCTCGACCGACGAGACGTTGAGCCGCACCTCGTCGATGTACAGGCCCGTCTGGAGGGAGAGGGCTGCCGAGGTGTCGATGCCCGCGGAGGGGAACTCGATGAGCATCTCCGGCTTGCCGTTGGCGAAAAGGGTGGTCTCGATGGTTATGTTCTCGGCCCGGACGGGGGGGTTGACGATGCTCGCCAGCGGCAGCAGGGTCAGGGTGACTAGCAGTACTGGTATCGTCGTTCGCATATCCATTCACCTGGTCGCAACGCATATGTGCTCTCACCTTATATATTGTTTTACCTTGTACTAAATGTCTTTAAATACCCACCATCCGGGGGAGGGGTCCGTGCCGGTAACGGCGCTGCCGCTGGGAATGACGGGAAATCGCCCCGGGCGCCGCCCGGGGCGCGCCGGGAGGCCCCTATCTCTTGCGCAATGCCACGGCGCCGAATGCCACCAGCGCCACCGCGACCACCACTATCAGCAGCGGCCAGACATAGGTCATGACGTCGACCCCGGTCCTCTCCTCGGGCGCCTTGAGCACCGAGACCTCCTTGGTCCAGGTCTGCTCCCCGATTCTGGCCGTTATCGTGTGCTCGCCCCTGACCGCGGTCCACCTGAACACCTCC
>VGTL01000042.1 GCA_016874675.1 Methanobacteriota archaeon
AAGGCAGCAAGGCAGAAAGGCAGCAAGGGAGCAAGGCAGAAAGGCAGCAAGGGAGCAAGGCAGCAAGGGATTAAAGAAACGAAAAGAGTCTTCCCCGTCCCCTTGCTCCCTTGCTACCTTCCTGCCTTGCTGCCCTCCCTTGCTGCCTTGCTGCCTTCCTGCCTTGCTGCCTTGCTGCCCGCAACCTTTATTGCCCCCGTTAGCAATACAAGAGCTGCGGCGGCTCGCCGCGGGGAAAGGGGCATGGGAAAGCGAACGGCCTATGCACCTTAAGGACATATACCTCGAGAACTTCAAGTCGTTCGGCAGGAAGCTCCACATACCCTTCATGCCGGGGTACACGACGATAACCGGGCCCAACGGCAGCGGGAAATCCAACATAGGCGACGCCATCCTTTTCGTGCTGGGCCCGAAGTCCTCCAAGGCCATCCGGGTGGGCAAGCTCACCGACCTTATCTTCGACGGCGGCAAGGAGAAGAAGGCCGCCGGCTACTGCCGCGTCGTGCTGACCTTCGACAACGCCGACCGCGTCATTCCGGTGGACGAGGACGAGGTCCGGCTCTCGCGCGTGGTGCGCGTGGCCTCGGGCAACGCCCGCCAGCGCAGGGAGCTGCCGCTTCCGGCGCTTCCCCCGACGACGATGACGGTCCCGGCCCCCCAGCAGACGCTCGAGGGGGCAGCGGCCGGGGAGGCGGCCGCGACCGGCGCCGGCGCCCCGGACGCCGGGGCCCCCCCGGAAGGCGCCCCGGTCCCCGCCCGCCCGCCCCGCACCCCCGGGCCGGGCTACTACAGCTATTTCTACGTGAACGAGCGCGCCTCCTCGCTGGGCGAGTTCGACAGCCTGCTCTCCCACGCCCGCATCAGCGCCGAGGGCTACAACCTCGTCCAGCAGGGCGACATCAACCGCATAGTCCTCATGACCAACCTGGAGCGCCGAAGGCTCCTGGACGACATCGCCGGCATCACCAGGTACGACGAGGACATCGGGCGCGCCAACTCGAAGCGCTCGGACACCGAGGAGAACATCGGCACCATAGAGACCCTCCTCGACGAGATAAAAAGGCAGGTCAGCCAGCTCCAGAAGGAGCGCGACTCGGCGCTCAAGTACCGGGACCTGCGCGACAGGCGCGACGACTGCAAGCTCCAGGCCGCCTTCCGCAGGAAGCAGGACATCGAGGAGGAGACGGCCGCCCTGAACAGGCAGGTTGGCGACCTTTCGGAGGACCAGACCAAGCTGGGCCAGGAGATGGAGGAGCTCCAAAAGAAGCTCACCAAGGCCCGAAGCGACGTCGAGTCCCTCGAGAACAAGCTCGCCGAGTCGGGGGGCGCCGACGCCCAGGAGCTCCGCCAGAAGATAGACGACCTCCGGCTGGAGATGATGCGCGCCAAGGACTCGGTCGATACGGGCCGCGAGAGGATCCGCCAGCTCAAGGAGTCAGGGGCAAGGGCGGCCTCCGACCTGAGGTCGCTCGACAAGGAGATCGCCGGCCTCGAGACCGAGCGGGACCGCCTGGCGGGTGAGCTCGCCGACCTGCGCGACGCCGAGAAGGCCCGAAACGACGAGCTCAAGGCCGCAAGCGACACCGTGGCGAGGTCGGACAGCCGCGCCTTCAAGCTCCAGCGCGACATCGTGGCGATGAAGAAGGACATCGAGGCCCGGGAGGAGGAGCAGCACAGGCTGACCCTCGAGAAGGACCGGCTCGAGGAGAGGCTCAACCGCGCCTCCCAGGACATCGCCCAGATGGAGGAGGGGCTCAAGAAGTACGACTTCCAGATGAGCGACATCGACTTCGACCTCAAGAACCTGCGCGGCGAGGCCAAGACCACGGTCACCTCCCGGAAGGACCTCATCACCGACTTCCAGTCGAAGCGCTCCGAGGAGGAGAAGCTCGTCCGCCAGGGGCGCGAGCTCGAGGAGAGGGTGCGGGAGCTCAGGCGCCGCTGGGAGCAGCTACGGGCGGAGGCGGCGGCCGCGGCGAGCGTCCAGAAGGGCTACACGGCCGCGGTCGAGGCCGTGCTGGAGGCGCGCGACAAGGGCGAGCTCAAGGGGGTTGTGGGGACCATCGCGGAGCTCGCCACGGTCAAGGACCAGTACGAGTCGGCGCTGACGGTCGCCGCCGGCGGGAGGATGCAGTCGATCGTCGTCGGGGACGACGAGGCGGCCGCCCGCGCCATCAACTACCTTAAACAGAAGAAGACCGGCAGGGCAATATTCCTCCCCCTCAACAAGATGATACTCGGCCGGCCCAGCGGGAAGGCCCTCATGGCAGTCAAGGACCCATCCTCGCTGGGCTACGCGATGGACCTCGTCAAGTTCAAGGAGGCCTACCGGGCGGCCTTCTGGTTCGTCTTCGGCGACACCATAGTCGTCAAGGACCTGACCGCCATGCGCAAGCTCATGGGCGGGGTGCGGCTCGTGACGCTGGACGCGGAGCTCGCCGAGCCTTCGGGGGCGATGATCGGCGGCACGCCCGAGCAGGCGCTCCTGCGCTTCGGCGCACCCTCCGAGAGCGAGCTGCGCAAGGTCGGGTCTGCCCTGAAGGAGGCGGTGGAGGCCGCCGACAAGGTCTCGCTCCGGCTCCAAAAGCTTCGCGACGACATCGCCCAGATGGACCACTCCGTCACGGAGGCCAAAAGCCGCGAGAGCGACTTCGAGCTCAAGGCCGCCACGCTGGAGTTCAAGAAGAAGGAGTACTCCACGGCCCGGGACGCGCTGAAGACGGAGAGGGAGGCCAAGCTCCGCGAGCGCGACGAGGTCCAGAAGGCCGTGGAGAAGGTGGCCCAGAGGATATCCGAATCCGGCGCCCAGCTGGAGGCCCTCAGGCAGGAGCGCGACGGCCTGTCCAAGAACCTGGTGCAGGCGACGCCCCAGCAGCTCGCGGCGAAGATGAAGAAGCTCCAAGACCAGCTCCTGGCGACCGGCAACGACATCCGGGACCGGGTCTCGGCGATGGAGACCCAGTCCGCCAAGCTCAAGCTCCTCGAGGAAAAGCGCGCCGAGCTCAGGAAGGCGGTCGCCGGCGCCCAGAGGGAGGCCCGGGACTGCGAGGCGGGCATCCTGAAATCCAAAGACCTTGCCCAGAAGGCCTCCGACCAGCTCAACGTCCTCATGGAGGCGGAGGAGCGCTCCTCCAAGGAGGTCAAGCAGTTCCAGGCCAGGCGGGACGCCGCCTACAAGCTCAAGACAGACCTGGAGACAGCCGCCGACAAGCTGGGCGGCCGGCTGGAGACCGTGGGCGACATGGTGATCACCACCCGTTCCAAGATCCGCCTCCTCGAGGACCGCCACTCGGAGATAGCCGCCGAGATAGGGACCCAGGAGCTCAAGACGAGGGGCAAGCTCCCGCCGCTTGCGGAGCTCGAGGGCACCATGAAGGAATGCGAGCTCCAGATGCAGGCCCTGGAGCCCGTCAACATGCTGGCCATAGACGAGTACGACCGGCAGGCCAAGCGCAGCGGGGACCTGGCCGGGGAGCTAGAGCAGCTGCGCACCCAGCGGGAGAACCTCATAGCCCTGGTCGAAGAGCTCAACGGCAAAAAGAAGTTCGGGCTGACCAAGGTGTTCGAGGGCATCAACCATAACTTCGGCCGGATATACTACGAGCTGTCGGCAGGCGGGACCGCCAACCTGGAGCTCGAGAACGCCGAGAGCCCCTTCGAGGGCGGGCTCATCATCAAGGCCCAACCCAAGGACAAGAAGACCCAGAGGCTCGAGAGCCTCTCGGGCGGCGAGAAGAGCCTCACGGCGCTCTCGCTCATCTTCGCCATCCAGCAGTACCAGCCCTCGCCCTTCTACCTGCTCGACGAGGTGGACATGTTCCTCGACGCCATAAACGCCGAGAACGTCGCCAACCTCATCAAGAAGAACACCCAGCTCGCCCAGGTGGTCCAGATAACGCTGCGCAAGGTGACGCTCGCCAAGGCGGACTACCGCTACGGCGTGACCATGCAGGGCAACGGCATAAGCGACATAATCGGCAACGTCCGGGTGACCGAGATCGCCGACGACGGGAAGATAGCGGTCCCCCCGGCGGGCCCCGGGAGAAGGTGAGGTGACGACGTGGCGGACGGACGCGGCAGGCAGCCCTACGGGCCGGAGCTTTCGGAAGGGGAAACGCCCTACCTTCCCGACTACGTTGGGCCCGAGAGCTACGAGGACTACGACACCGGGGAGCAGGTCATCAACCACCTGATGTTCTACAAGTCCATCATCAGCGAGGAGGACTCCGGCCAGAAGATAAGCGAGTACATGGAGCTCGTGCGAGGCCTCAAGGAGGGCGAGCACCTCCCCATCCGCGACCCCTTCGACAAGTCCATCGCCCTGACATTCGAGCTGGTGATGCAAAACCACCTCAACCCCTGGGACGTCGACCTTCTGAAGTTCTCCAGCCTGTACATGGACCGTATGAAGGCCGAGCAGGAGGTGGACTTCATCACCGCCGGCCGGCTTATGTTCATGGCCTGGTCGGTGCTGAAGCTGCAGTCCGACCACGTGCTGGCAAACAGCCAGCCCAAGACCGCCGGGGAGGCCCTGGACGCCGGCTGGGACCCGGGCGCCGCGGCCGACTGGATGCAGTCCGACGCCTCGGTGGACTTCACCAGCGCGGTGCTCAACAGGCCCGAGCCCCCCCTTCAGGAGAGCGTCTACCGCAAGGGCACCCGCCCGGTGACGCTCTTCGAGCTCGTGGGGGCGTTCGAGGAGGCCCGCAAGGAGGCCGAGCTGCAGCAGGTCCTCTCCGAGGAGCGCCGCAAGCAGCGCCTGCTCTGGGAGAGCCAGAAGGCCCTCCGCGTGGACAAGATGATGCACCGCGAGGACCTGCAGGAGGACATCAACCAGGTCTGGGGGCGCATCCAGCCCCTGTCGGGGAAGATCGCCATGGGCGCGCTGTGCCCCAGCGGCTGCGACGACGAGCGGCTCACCGCCTTCGTCTCGTTGCTCTTCCTGGCGTTCATCAAGCAGGTCCGCGTCTGGCAGGAGGACTTCCCGCGCGGCGAGATATTCATGGAGAAGTCGGCCGAGGGCGAGCTGTCCCTGGAGAGGCTCCAGAACATCACCCACCCCCAGCGCAAGGAGATATGGGACGTGAAGAAGAAGGGCCGGCTTTTCAAGAAGAAGGGCGGAAGGGTGCGGGGCGAAAAGCCCCCGGCGGGCGCCCCGTCCAAGGACGCCCCGGACCGCTCCCCGAAGCCGGTCCCCGGCGAAAGGCCCGCAAGGCCGTCTCCCGGCCACCACGGGTCGCCGTCCCCGTCGCCCTACGCGTCGACAGGTGGCCCCCCGCGGATTGAGACCCCCGTGGCCCTCCCCGTCCCTGAACCCGGACCGCCTTCCCCCTGAGGTCCCGCCGGGCCGGGGTGAAAAGATTGAATATGGCAACGCCATTCACTTCGCAGATGGAGAAACCGGCCGTCCAGGCCCCCCCCGCGACCGGAGCCGCCCCGGGCGCGCCCGCCACCCGGGCGCGGTTTGTTTGCGTGCTCGCCTTCCGCGACCGCCGGCCGCTCATCCGGCGGAGGCCCAGGCCCGACGGAAGGAGGGCGCGCCTTCCGCTCCTGCGGCGGCGCCGGCAGCGCTCGCCCCGGCCGCCACGGCCGCGCCGGTTCATCCTGGTGTACAACCAGCGGCGGGGCTGGGAGCTCCCCGGCGGGACCGTGCTGGAGGGCGAGACGCCCGAGCTGGCGGCCGCGCGGGAGTTTTTGGAGGAGACCGGCTACGAGGTGATGCTCGAGGACCGTCTCCCGTCCGGGGACGGGGTCTTCTTCATCGGCAAGCTGGGCCGCCGCCGCGGCATGCCCGCGGACTCCGACATCAAGGAGATACGGTTCCAGACAGACCTGCCAGCCGAAGGGCTCGCCTTCCCTCCCGCCGAATACCAAAAGCTCCTCGCGACCGCGCGCGAGAAGGGCTACTGACCCCGCCCCCCGCTGCCCGCTCCCCGCGCCCCCATCTCCCCTTGACCCGTGCCCCTTGCCCCTTGCCCGCTCCGAAATGGTAGGTACCACGCGCGTATTATTAACCCCTTCGTTGCAAAACGAACGCTTGCATGGAGGAAACATCAATGTCAGGGTCATCGTCACATTCAAGAAAAGGGGTGCCAGTGCTTCTGATCGCGCTAACATTGCTGAGCCTGCCGGCGGTCGCCGGGGGGGAATGTCCGGGTCCGGGCACCCCGGACGGGGGCCCCGGTGACCCCTGCATGGCGCGCGGGCGGGACGGGGGCGGCGCAGGCGCCAGGTTCAACGGTTCCCTCTCGACCGTTATAGAGTTCCCGTTCACGGGCGGTTCCGACGAATCGCTGCGGCTGTCCCTGCCGGGCGGCAGCCTCGTCCTCAACGCCACCCTCCGGCTGGACGGCCGGTCGGCGCTGCCGCCGGCGACGGACCGCCCGGTCACCTTCGCCGACGCCGGGAACAGCAGCGGCTGGTCCGGCGTCAGCACAAACACCCCCCCCTCGGGCGGACCGTCGAACTACCAGTCCACCCAGCTGGACGGGCAGGACCGCTCCTACATCTCCAAGCAGGACGGGAGCGTCCTCCAGACCGTGACGCTGTCCTACGGCAGTCCCTACCACCTCTTCCGGTTCAAGGTGACGGAGGACGTGGTGAACAGCCTGAGCGTCAAGTACGTCGGAGCCGGCTATGACCACCTGTTCATGTGCACGGAGCTCAAGCTCTACATCTACAACTCCGGCCGCTGGTCCAACATCGGGACCACCTCCTCGTTCGGCGCGGACACCAGCCTCGTCACCTTCAAGAAGACGATATCCTCCCCGGCCGGCTACGTCGACTCCGCAGGGTACGTCCACATCCTGGCGATGGGTCCGGACGGCTGGTTCTTCAGCTTCCTGGACACGGATTACATCGAGCTCACGGTAAAGGGCTCAAGCTACGCCTGGCCGACCGACCTGGCACTGGACATCGGCTCGGACGGGACGACCGAGCTCGAGTTCCCCGGACAGCTCAAGGGCCTCCAGGAGGTTGGAAGCGACGCCCTGGCGGGGCCGCTCCAGGCCCTCATCGACCGGGCCGGGGGCGCCGCCGCCGAGGTGCCCCTGCGCCTCATCTCCAGGACCGGGGGCGTGCTCTCGGTCAAGGGCCTCGTCGAGATAGACCTGCCGCCGGCGCTCCAGCCGGTGCCCGAGGTCTTCATCGACGAGGACGTCCCCGGCTGGGCCCGGGTCGACCTGGACCGCTACTGCCAAGACGACCGGGACGCCCGTCCCCGCTACGACGTGGCGCCGGCCGACCCCGACGGCGAGGTCGAATGCCGCCTGAACGCCTCCGGCCACCACCTGGATTTCCGGCCCACCACCCCCAACTGGAACGGCCGGCGGGAGTTCGTCCTCAGGGCCACCGATTCCAGCGGGCTCTCCTCGAGCGTGTTCCTCAATGTGACGGTCCGGCCCGTGAACGACCCGCCCGTCATCCACCAGGTCCCCGACCAGACCGCCTACGAGGACCAGCCGTTCACCATCATCTTCCGCGCCTACGACGTCGACGACCCCGCCGACAACCTCACGTTCTCGGACGATTTCCCCCCGGCCGACGTGGGCGAGCGCAGCGGGGCCCTCTCCTTCACTCCCACGAACGGCCAGGTGGGCCGCTACGGCGTGAACGTGACGGTCACCGACCCCTCGGGGGCCACGGCGACGATGGCGTTCAACCTGGTTGTCGAGAACGTGAACGACCCGCCCGTGCTGGAGTGCGAGGAGTACCTCTTCGCCACGGAGGACGAGCGGTTCACCTACGAGCCCTCGGCGTTCGATCAGGACGCCTCGGACGGGCTCAACTTCACGCTCGGCTGCGACATAGAGGGCCTGGAGGCCGACCGGCGGACCGGCGAGATATCGTTCGTCTTCCGAAACGAGCACGTCGGCGAGCACCACCTGGAGCTGGTCGTGACCGACCGCGCGGGCGCGACCGACAGCCGGGATATCCTCCTCACCGTGGAGAACGTCAACGACCCTCCGGAGATGGAGGCGGGCCGGGAGCTTCTCGCCGTCGAGGACGAGGAGTTCGATTATCCCGTCAACGCCCAAGACCTCGACCCCGGCGACCGGCTTTCGTTCTCGACGGACTCGGAGCTCGTCCGGATCGACGAGCGGACCGGGGTCATCCGCCTCACGCCCGGCAACGACGACGTCGGCAGGCACAGGTTCACCGTGACGGTGACGGATCGCTCCGGCTCGACGGCCCGGGCCAGCTACACCCTGATAGTGAAGAACGTGAACGACCCGCCGGGGAACATCACGATACTGGCCCCCCGCAACGGGGCCGTGGTGCGCGAGGGCGAGCCTATACTTTTCTCGGCCACGGCCATAGACCCAGATGCCGACGACCTCCTCGTCTACGTGTGGAAGGAGGACGGGAGGGTCCTTGGGCGCGGCCCCAACCTCACCGCAAGGCTGCGGCCCGGCAGGCACATAATTACGCTCGAGGTCTCCGACGGCACCGTCAACGGGACGGCCTTCGTGGAGCTCACCGTCCAGGGGTCCTCGGCTGGCCAGAGTGGGCTCCTGGGGGCCCTGGGGGCCGCGGCGCTCCCGCTGGCCCTCGTCGCGGCCGTCGTCGTGGCAACCGCGGCGCTCTCCCTAAGGCGGCGGAAGGGCCCTGATAACAAGGCCGGTCCGGGCAACCCCCCGGGACCCTATGGCTGGCCGCCCCAGTCCCCCGGCGCCCCGCCCCCCCCCGCAGTTGCGGACCGGAGGCCTCCGCCCCAGGGACCCCAGTGGTCCCCCATGCCCGCCCAGCAGCCGCCGGCAGGGCCGGGCCAGGCGCCGGGCTACTATGCGGCCCAGCCCCCTGCCGGGCCCTGGCCGCCGCCTGCGAACCCCCCGGCCCGACCACTCGCCGGGCCCTGGCCGCCGCCGGGCCTCGGAGCCCCCGGCCAGATGGCAGGCCCGAACGAACCGAATGGACCGCCGCCGCCGCCGCACATGGACCGGCCGCCCCGAGAACAGCCTTACGCGCAAAGCACGGCCACCCAGCCCTGGGCGCCTCCCCGGCCAGCGGACATGGAGGCGGCGCCCCCACGAGAGAACCGGGGACACCCGGCCGCTCCCCGGGCCGATGCTCAGCCCTCCGACGACGAGCCGCCCCACGCCATCCCTCTCGATGACGCGGTGCCGGAGGACCGGTCGGGCGGAGCCTGGCCGGTGCCGACACCGCCCGGCGGGCCGCGTCCCGCGGGACACCTCCCCCCCGGCGAACCCCCGGGGGAGCGCCGGCACCCGGCAGGGCCCGAGCGCCCGCCCGGGGCCCGGCGCCGCCGGGGGGACGAGAGCGTGGTCACCCGCGCGGACATGAGGGCCGCCATCAACGACGCCCGGCACGCTCTGAGCGCCGCCCGGGCCGCCGGTTTGAACCCGTCCGACGGCGAGCGCCTGCTCTCCGAGGCGGTGGCCGCATCGTACCGTCAGGAGTACGCCCGGTCCCGCGATCTTGCCCGCCGTTGCGAGTCCGCCACCCTCTCGATGCTCGAGGGCGCCGCCCGCGAGGAGGAGCGGCGCGGCGGCGGGCCGCTCGACGGGCCAGGCGCGAAGCCGCTGGAGGACGGCGCCGAGGAGGCCGCCTAGCCTGCGCGGGCATCGGCCGGCCACGGGGCCGGCCGGCCGAAAGGCTGATTGCGGCCCGGGTGGATGAAGGCCCCATGGGCCGGGAGCCCTTCCGGTACGATAAAAGGACGGTGGCGCTGTGGGTCGTACTGGGCGCCCTTATCACCGCCACCAGCGTCGCCGTCGTCCACTTCATCGGTCCGGAGGGGCTCTATCTATTGGTCACCGGGTGGATAGTCGGCCCGTTCTTCGCATACTGGGTCTTGAAAAAAATAAAAGGCATGCTCGTACGCTAGTAGAACGCCAGCCCGCCTGCCGTCAAACGATCGACACGGCCACGAACGCCGCCGCCATCGCCATCACAGGCTCGCCGATCATCAACCCCGCCGCGGCCATGTAGGTGTCGAGCGTCGCCAGGGTGCGCTTGCGCTCGGACCACCTCTCGGCCTTCGCCCTCGGCTCGAGCACCGCCTTCTCGTACATGTCGCGCAGGGCGCCGCCCAAAAGCATCGGCAGCTGGATGGAGAGCGGGAAGTACATCCCCAGCCCGAAGGCGGTGCCCATGCCCGTCATGAGCTCCATGAATATCCCTATCACCGCGCCGATGAGCATGTACTGGAGCACGAGTTCGTTGCTCTGGCCGGCGAAGAAGAGCTGGGTCAGGGTGGCGAACACGCGCGCCTGGGGCGCGAGGAGGTCCAGCTTGCCCGTGGCGAGCTGGTATGACAGGAACCCGGCCGCCAGCGCAGAAACGATCGCCCCCGGGATGGTCGCCGTCAGCACCGACTTCATCAGGTGGTAGGGCCGGTTGCCGGCGTAGATGCCCAGCTTGAAGTCGAAGATTATCGACGCGGAAAGCGAGATGGCCCCGCAGAAGATGGTGGTGCCCAGAAGGGAGATGATGACCGCCACCTCCTTGCTGGTGTTGAGCCCGAACTTGAAGACCATGACCAGGATGATGAGCACGAGGATGCTCGTGGCCGACACGGGCGTAGTCCCGGTCTCGCCCAGCGTCTTGACCGCGATGGCCGAGAACAGGAATGTGGCGCCCAGCAGCAGTATCGAGAAGACGACGGTCTCGAGCGGCGGGAAGCCGGCCACGAGCAGGACGGCCGCGATGGTCACCGGCGCCAGTATCGCCACCACCACGATGTGGGAGATGGGCCAGTCGTACCAGCCCTTCCCCTCCAGCCAGTCCGTCGCCTTCGCCCCCTTCGCAGGCCGCACCGCGTTCATCACGTCGCCCAAGAGGGACCGAAACATCGGCGCCATCTTGGCCATCGCGGTGAAGCCCCCTCCGAGCAGCGCCCCGATGCCGATGATCACCGCGATCTTGCGGTAGGCCCACCAGGAGCTGAAGTCGTAGGAGGCGACGTCCTTGAAGACCCCCTCGGCGACGTCGAATATCGGGACGTGGGAGCCGACCGCCATGGGCACGATGACGAACCAGGTCAGGAAGGTCCCCAGGCACATCAGCAGGGCCACCCTGAAGCGCATGAACCAGCCCACGCCTATCTGTATGGGCAGTATGGTGAAGCTCACGAAGGTATGGGTGGCGCCGGACTGCGGCTGCATTATCTCGCCGGCCTTGTAGTAGGCCCCCCCGAAGAAGTGGTCCAGCACCGATCTTTTATTTATCATCGGCATGTCCCGGAAGAACGTGAATATGGCGGTGCCGGTGGTCCAGAGGCTCACGATGCGGATGGACCGCCCGGCCTGCTCGGCGCCGCCGCGCGTGATGTCGTTGGCGATGTCCAGGAGCTTCAGGTTGGGCTCGAAGCCGGGGACGTGTAGGGGGTCCTCGACCAGCCAGAGCCGGCGGAAGAGGACGAAATAGACCGTTCCCAGCCAGCCCGAGAGGATGGAGGCCACGATGGCGATCCAGATGGGAGGGATGTCCTTGACCAGGAACAGGAGCGAGCCGTCCACCGGGTTCTTGCCGATGGCAAAATCGGAGGAGTACTTCAGGAGGTATATCGCCGGATACGAGAAGATGAACCCCATCGAGATCATCGATGCGGCGTCCGCCGCCGCCGCCACGATGTTTATCTCGGAGGGCTTCCACCGCAGGGCCATGCCCGACAGGTAGATGATGTACATCACGGCGCTGATGCCCATCCCTATCTTGAGCGCCACGTACTCCGTGATGACCGCGAACACCGTGCCCACGGCCATCGCCACGAGCACCTTGCCCCAGTTCCAGGTGGACCGCTCGAAGCTCTCCCGGCGGTTCTTCTCGTCGAGGTACTGCTCCAGGACGCCGGTGTTGAGGTTGCCGTACATCTCGGTGTCGAACCACTGCAGCGTGCCCTTCTCGATGGCCTCGAGGCCGCCCGGCGTCGGGGGCTCGCAGTACTTGGGCTGTCTGACCGACAAGCCTCGCCTCGGCGCAGAATGGTGGATGGCCTACTAATACTTTAAGCCCGTACCTCCGGCCGCACCGCCCGGACGGCGGCCTTGCGGACCTCCTCGACGAGGAGCACGAGCCCGCCCAGGCCCAGTATGACGCCCCAGTCGCGAAGCTCCAGCGGCACCGTGTGGAAGGGCACATTGAGCAGGGGGACGTACACGACCAGGACCTGCAGTAGCAGGGACACCGCCACCGCCACGAGGAGGAGCGGGTTCCGCCCCACGTACGACCGGAACGCCGAGCGCGTCATCGAGATGCAGCTGAAGACGCTGAACATCTGGAAGACCACGAAGGCTGTGAACGTGAGCGTCTGGGCGTGGGCGACGGAGGCGCCGTTTTGGAGGTCCCAGCGGAAAAGCAGGAAGGCCAGGGCGCCCATCACGGCCCCGTTGAACGCCACCACGGAGAGTATCTCGCGGCTCAGGATGCGCTCCTCGGGCCGCCGGGGCCGGCGCTTCATCAGCATCGAGGAGCCGGGCGAAAGCCCCAGCGCCACCGCCGGCGGGCCGTCCATGAGGATGTTGACCCAGAGTATCTGCACCGGGTAGAGCGGGATGGCCGCAAGCATCGCCAGCGTCGCGGAGAAGATGAGCACGATGGCCCCGACGTTGGTGGAGAGCTGGTAGCGGATGAACTTGCGGATGTTGTCGTAGATGCGCCGGCCCTCCTCGACCGCGTCGACGATCGAGCTGAAGTTGTCGTCGGTGAGGACCATGTCGGACGCCTCGCGCGCGACGTCCGTGCCGGACACGCCCATCGAGATGCCGATGTCGGCCCGGGCCAGGGCCGGGGCGTCGTTCACGCCGTCGCCCGTCATCGCGACGACCTGCCCCCGGTCCTGGAGGGCCCGAACGATCCGCAGCTTGTGGTCGGGGGAGACCCGGGCGTAGACCCGGACGGAATCCACCTTCTCCCGGAACCGGTCGTCGGGAAGGGCCTCCAGGTCCGCGCCCGTGAGGATGCCCCCGCCGCCGTCAAGGATTCCCAGCTCGGAGGCCACGGCGCGGCCGGTCTCCCGCTGGTCCCCGGTTATCATGACCACGTTCATGCCGGCGGAGCGGCACCTCCCGATCGCGCCGCGCACCTCGGGCCTGGGAGGGTCCAGGATGGCGACCAGGCCGATGAAGGTGAGCCCGCGCTCGATGTCCTCGGCGCAGCAGTCCGCCCCGGCCGGGAGGGACCGGACGCCCAGGGCGAGCACCCGGTAGGCCTTGGAGGCGTACCGGGCGTTCTCGTCCATCACGCGCTGGCGCAGGAGCGGGTCCACCGGAACGGCCCTCCCTTCCCGCAGGATGGCGCCTGCGAGGTCCAGCAGCACCTCCGGCGCGCCCTTGACGAAGGCCCGGACGCCCCCCTCCGTCCGGTGAACCGTGGTCATCATCTTCCTCCGGGCGTCGAACACCTTCTCGCCGCAGCGGGTGTTGCGCAGCATGAGCTCCTTGGGATTGAGCCCGGCCTTGCCAACGACGGCCAGCAGCGCCCCCTCGGTCGGGTCGCCGACGACCGACCAGCGGCCGTCCTTGCGGGCCAGGTGGGAGCCGTTGCAGAGGGCCATGCAGAGCAGGGCGTCCCCGAGCCCGGGGTCGCCGGTGTCGGCCGGACGGCCCTCCCGCAGTATGGCGCCCGAGGGCTCGTAGCCGTCCCCCGAGATCGTGTACTCGAGGCCCCCGACGAGCATCTCGCGGGCGGTCATCTCGTTGCGGGTGAGCGTCCCGGTCTTGTCCGAGCAGATGTAGGTCGTGGAGCCCAGCGTCTCCACGGCCATGAGCTTGCGCACCACGGCGTGCCGCCGGGCCATCACCTGCATCCCCATCGCCAGCGTGACCAGCGTCACTATCGGCAGGCCCTCGGGTATGATTGCCACGGCCAGGCTGACCGAGAGCAGGAAGCTCTCCACGACGGGATTGTCCGGCGGGGCGATGTAGTCTATCGCGAAAAGCAGCACCACGGCGAACAGCGCGATGACGGCAATCTGCTTACCCAGGGTGTCGAGCCTCTTCTGGAGGGGGGTCTTGCCCTCGTCCTCCTGGATGTGCGTGGCGATGCGCCCCATCTCTGTCTCCATCCCGGTGGCGACCACCACGGCGTCCGTCCGGCCCCGGGTCACCACCGTCCCGGCGAACACCATGTCGGTGCGCTCCTGCAGGAGCGCCCGGGGGCCGGGGACCTCGGGCTGGTCCTTGCGCGCCGGCAGCGACTCCCCGGTGAGCATCGACTCGTCGACCTCCAGCGTGGTGGAGGTCAGGACGCGGGCGTCGGCGGGGACCTTGTCGCCCTCCTCGAGCGAGATAACGTCCCCCGGCACGACAGCGCGAACGTCCACGACGACCGGCGCGCCGTCGCGCAGCACCTTGGCCTTGGGGCTGGTCATCCGCTTGAGCGCCTCCATCGCCCGCTCGGCCTTGGACTCCTGGACGAAGCCCATGACGGCGTTGATGAATATGACGATGAAGATGACGACGGCGTCGGTGGTGTGGTCCTCGTGGAAAACGAGCGTGAGGCCCAGCAGTATGATGATGGCGGCGATGAGCATGAGGATGGGGGCGCTGGAGAACTGGGCGACGAAGCGGCGCAATGCCGAGGGCCGGGGCTTCTCGCGCAGGAGGTTGGGTCCGTACAGGGCGAGCCGGCGAACGGACTCGGCCTCGTCCAGCCCGGAGGGGCCCGAGCCCAGCCGGTCCAGGACCGTCTCGGGCCCCAGGGTGTGCCAGGCCACCGGCGTGGCCGGGCGGGCCGGCGGCCCGCCCGGGCCCGGTGCCTTCCGGGGACCCTCCTCCCCCTCGTTTCCCTTCCTCAACAGGGACCACCGCGGCGCGCGGCCGGGGCGTCCGGCCGCTCGCCGCGCCCTCCGCGCTCCTTGTGCATCCGGAACGCCCTGGGGGCTTTTCAATATTCGTGAACCCGCGGGTGCCCCTTCCGGGCCGGTTCCGGGCGAATAAACTGCCATTCGTTCACCGGTTGGTGCACAAAATGGCTAGAAGATGCAGCAGGCAGCGGGCAGCAGGGGGGCAATGGGCAACGGGCAACAGGCAGCGGTGACGAGACGGAACCCTTCGTCCACCGCTGCCCGCTGCCCGATGCCCCCCTGCTGCCTTGCTGCCTTTCTGCCTTCCCCTGCTGCCCTGCTGCCTTGCTGCCCGCTGCCCGCTGCCCCCCTGCTGCCTTGCTGCCCTGCTGCCCGCTGCCCCTCATTCTTTGGCCGGTCTCAGCGCCGCCACCATCCGGCGGTGCTCCCGATGTGAGATGTCCAGGCTCTCGCGCAGCGCCCGCAGGATGGCCTCCTCGTCGTCGGTGATGACGCCGTCCTCCAGGGCCTGGGCCAGCGCCCGCCGGTAGGTATCGAGACGGGTGTGCACGTCCAGGTCGCCACGGGGCAGGCCGGCCCTCCCGGCCGGGCCCGCCGGCCCGCCCGGGCCGGTCTCGGCCAGCCGGGCCATGACCTTGTCCAGCCAGGTCGGGTAGTCCCGGACGAGCCACACGAAGTTGAGCACCCCGAAGACGCAGCGGGTCGAGCGCTCCAGGGCCTGCCGGATCGCCGCGACGTCGGAGAGGTCCCGGCCCCAGAGGAAGCCCAGGCTCCACTGGGGGATGTTCGTGAAGCTCTCGACCGAAAGCACCCCGGGGGGGAGGCCGCCCGCGGCCGGCTGCCGCGACCGCGGCTCCCGAAGGCGCATCCTCAGCACCGCCAGGAGGTCGCCGGCGTTGAACGGCCGGACGGGGAGCGGCGTGCGCACGGCCCCCGTCTCGGTGAGCCGGCGGAGCCGGCGGCCCACCGTCCGGGCGGAGACCCCCAGGGAGCGGCCGACGGACACCAGCGGCCTCCGGCAGTCCTCCCGCAGGGCGCGCATTATCCGAAAGTCCAGCCGCCCGGGCCGCCTCGCGCCCGGCGCGGCCCTGACGGCCGGACGGAGGATGCCGACGCTCGATTCCGGCATGCGGGCCTCCCGGCGGACGAAGTCGGCGTACCTTTCGAGCTCCGACATGCTCGATATCACCGCCCACACGAAGATCTCGTTCCCGCCGGCTATCATCACCCGGGACGTGCAGGGCGACCGGCCCAGCGCCCGGAGCGCGCCCTCCACGGGGCCGGCGCCGGACTGGCCGAAGACCATCGTCTCCATCGCGTCGAAGAAGACCGGGTTGGGCACCAGGGGGAGCCGGCCGAGAACGCCCCGACCCTGCATCGCCCGGAGCCGCTTGTGGACCGCGCTCGGGGAGAGCCCCAGCTGGTCGGCCAGCCGTCGCAGCGACAGCCCGTGTCCCCGCCCCAGCGCCAGCGCCAGCCGCCGGTCCGTCTCGTCCAACGCATCTCGAATGCCCCGGGCGAAATATCTATTTTGCGCGCCGGGAGGGAAGGGGAGCGGGGAGCGGTGGACGACGAAGAGGCAGCGGGCAGCGGGGAGCGGGGACGGGACGGCGGCATCGTCCCCTGCTCCCCGCTGCCCGCTGCCCGCTACCCTTCCCTCCCGCCGCGCGAGGTTTTTTTTACCTTCAAGCCATTACAAACAACGGGACGGGGCGTCACTGGCTACGAGGAGAAAAAGAGCGGTGAAGGGCGGGAAAGCTGCCGGCGCGGGGCCGGCGGCGCGACCCCCCACTGCCGAGGCGGGAACAGGCAAGGTGAAGGTGGAGTTCCGCCGGGACATGGGCCTTCTGGACATCGTCATGATCGGCATCGGGGCGATGATAGGCGCCGGCATATTCGTGCTCGGGGGGATCGCCTCCGGGCTGGCCGGACCGGCCTGCATCCTCGCATTCCTCTTCAACGGCCTCATCAACATCATCACCGGCATGACCTACGCCGAGCTGGGCTCCGCCTACCCGGAGGCGGGCGGCGGGTACCTCTGGGTGAAGAAGGGCCTGCCGCCGCCTTTCGGCTTCGTGAGCGGCTGGATATCCTGGTTCGGTCACACCGTCGCCTGCAGCCTCTACGCGCTGGGGTTCGGGACCTACCTCGCCTGGCTCCTCCAGCAGTACGGCCTGGACCCTTTCCCCCCCGGGCTCTTCCTCTCCACTGACAAGATCCTGGCGGTGCTCATCGCCCTGGCGCTGCTCTACGTGAACTACCGGGGCACCGGCACCACCGGCAGGTCCGAGATAGCGTTCACGATGTCCAAGCTGGTCCTGCTGGGGCTGTTCATCGCCCTGGGGGGCGTCGCCATGGCCCACAACCCGGCGGCGGTGGACAACCTCTTCGGCGACTTCTTCCCGGGCGGGGGCGGGGGAATCCTCTTCGCCATGGCCCTGACGCTCATAGCCTTCCAGGGCTACGAGGTCATCGCCCAGACCGGCGAGGAGGTCAGGGATCCCAAGAGGAACATCCCCAAGGCGATCTTCGCCTCCCTCATCACCGTCACGGCCATATACATACTCATGGTCGTTGTGCTCTTCGGCATCGTAACGCCGGACATGATGGCCCAGGCGGGCGTATCGTCGCCGTCGGTGTACCTGGGTACCGCCGGCGCCTCCGGGGAGCTGGCTCTGATAGACGTCGCCAAGGCCGCCATCGGCCCGGTCGGAATCGGCGTCATCCTGCTTGGGGGCCTGCTCTCGACGCTCTCGGCGCTCAACGCCACCATCTTCTCCTCCTCCCGGGTCTCCTTCGCCATGGGGCGCGACGGCACCCTGCCGGCGTACCTCGGGGAGCTCCACCAAAAGAGGCGCACGCCCCACAATGCAATCTCCGCAAGCGGACTGATCCTCGTGCTCATGATTGTGCTGTTCCCGATACAAACGGTGGCCGGGGCCGCCGACGTCATGTTCCTGGTCCTGTTTGCGATAACCAACGCCGCCGGCATCGCCCTAAGGTACAGGATGCCCGGGCTCGAGCGCGGGTTCAAGGTGCCGCTCTTTCCGCTGCTTCCGGTTCTGGGGGTACTTTTCAACGTCATCCTCATCTACCCGCTCTACCTCATCGAGCCGCTGGCGGTCTACATCGGCGTCATCTGGATACTGTTCGGCGGCTACGTCCACTACTTCACCGGGGCCAGGAAGGAGATCCTCGAGACCCCCGTCACGATACCCGAGGCCGCCCCGATCGCCGAGGAGAAGCGGGCCCGCTACCGCGTCCTCGTCCCGGTGGCGCTGGCCGAGCACCGCTGGCTCGCCGAGTTCGGGGCGGCGGTCGCCAAGGAGAGGGGCGGCGACCTCTCACTGCTCAAGGTGGTCGAGATCCCCCCCGGGACGCCCACGAGCGCCATCCACTACCGCGACGTGAGCGACCAGATCCAGGCGGTGGAGAGGCTCGAGGCGGCCGCCCGGGACCTCGAGGTCGACGTCGACGCCCGGCTCCTGATCTCCCACGAGGTCTCCCGCACGATAGTCGAGACCGCCCGCGGCGAGGATGCCGACCTCACGGTGCTGGGCTGGACCGGCCGCACCCGCGTGGGCGCGATAATGGGCACCAACCTCGACCGCATCGTCAACGAGCTTCCGGGGGAGGTGGTGATGTTCCGCTCCGACGGGGAGCGGCCGCCGGCGAGGGAGGTGACGGTGCTGGTGAGCCAGGGCCGCCACGCGCTGGCCGCGGCGGAGCTTGCCGCCGATTATGCCCGGCACCACCGGTCGCGGGCCAGGCTCCTGCTCGTGTCGGTCACCGGGGAGCCGACCTCTGTCGAGTCGGCCCGCCTGGCCGAGCTCGAAAGGGTGTTCTCCACCCGGGAGGTCCCGGTCTCCCGGAAGGTGCTTCGGAGCCTCGATTTCGTGGCAGGCGTGCTCGCCGAGACCGCCGGCGACGAGCTGCTCTTCCTCGGGGCGGCCGAGGTGCGGACCTTCGGGCGCACGCTCTTCGGCTACCTGCCCGACCGTGTAATACGCGGGGCGCGCTGCCCGGTGGTACTGGTCAGGAAGGTGGCGGGCGGGGAGGGGCCCGCCGGGAGGGGGCCGGCGGCCCCGGCGGCCTCAGGGTAGCCGCCGGGGGGCGACCTGGGTCTCGTGCCCCTTGACTATGCGCATGGCCTCGCTCTCGTCGCGGTCCGAAAGGTGCACCGTGCAGCAGACGCCGTGCCGCCTGAGCGCGGCGGATATGTTCTTCATGAGCTCGGACTTGATGTGCCGGATGCGCTTGTGGTGCCCGGTGTGCACCTGGGCCTCGAGCACCACCCGGTCCTGCTCCATCCCGACGGTGAATATCTCGGGCGGGCGCCCATCCACGACGTGCTCCGTCTCCACGATGGCGTCGGCCATCCACTCCCGGACCCTCTCGATGTCGGAGCCCTCCGGGACGCCCACCAGTATCGCTATGGCGTAGTCCGAGGAGCGGCTGTAGTTGTATATCGGCCGGGAGAGCACGTCGTTGTTGGGTATGTCTATGAGCTCGCCGCGGACGGTCCGGACCTTCGTGAAGATTAAGCCCACCTGCACGATGTCGCACACCACGTTGTCCAGGAGCCTGACCGTGTCGCCCTCGACGAACGGCCTGAAGCCCATGAGGATGAGGCCCGAGAAGGCGTTGCGCAGGTTGGAGGCGGCGGCCACCGCGCCTATGACGCCGATGAGCACGATGAAGACGACTACTATGACCACGCCCGTCTCGGCGAGCTCGAACATCCGGAGCACCGAGAAGAGCACCACTATGCCCACGACGATCGTTATGAGGTAGCGGATGGCGAGCTTCGAGACGGTGAGTATCTGCGGGCTGAACGAGGTCTCCTTCTTCCTCATGTCGTCGAGGAAGGCCTCCGAGACCTTGATGAAGAAGTAGCCCAGAACGAGCACGATGGCCAGGAATATGAGGCCGTTGCGGTTCAGGGCTATCCAGGCGGCGGTCCCGCCCACAATCTGGTCGTAGAACCCGATGGCGGTCAGGCTTATCGTGATGACCATCACGACGCCCATCGCTATGATGAGGTACTTCGTGAAGAGCTCCACGACGAGCGCCACGCGGGGGTTCCACACGCTCCGGGGCTTGTGCCCAAGCCGCCCCTCCTTGTAGAGGATGTTGTGGTGGAGCAGCCGGATGGAGATGCCCACGAGCACGCCCACGATGACGCAGGACATGAACGGCACGATGTACCCGGTGCCGGTCGCCGGGTTGTCCGCAAGGAGCATCCACACGTTGTCCCAGAACCAGTCCCAGGCGAGCCCCAGGAGCGCCAGGCAGGAGAAAAGCACGGACAGCCCCCAGACCGTCCGGAGGGATAGCTCCACCGTGTCCAGGATGGACTCGTCGATGTACTTGGACTCCACCATCTTGAGGTAGCGGATGCCGCGCCGAAGGAACATGAGGCCGTAGCCCGTCGCGAGGAGGATGAAGAAGATGGCGATGAGGTACACGCCCCGTGCCTCCATGATGTGCAGTATCTCCTCCGAGGTGAGCAGGGGCGGATGGAGCAGTCCGGCGGCCGTCGAGGGGAACATCAAGCCCGTTTACCCGCCATGGTAATCCGGTTGAGGCCTAAAAAACCTTGGCAACCGGCGAACGCCGCTGCGGCGGAAGGCCTATTACCAGAGGCCGCCATTGCCTTCCCCAAGGGGGCTTCGGCGTGTACGACAAGCTGCTGGCGTTGGGGATACTGGTCCTAACGCTGGCGCTCGTGATGAGCGAGAAGGTCCACCGGACCCTGGCGGCCATGATAGGGGCCCTGCTCGTCTTCGGGGCCGGGCTGCTCACCACCGAGGACATACTGGACATCGCCGGGCCGATCCACTGGGAGGCGCTGGGGCTCATCTTCGGCATGTTCGTCATGATCCACATCCTCCAGGAGGTCGGCTTCTTCCGGTGGGTGGGGCTCAAGGTGCTCATGTCCGCCCGCTTCAGGGTGCTTCGGATCTTCGTCCTGTTCTCGACGACCTCGGCCTTCCTTTCGGCGTTCATGGACAGCATAACGGTGCTGCTCTTCATGGCGACGCTCACGGTCGAGATCACGAAGATACTCAGGGTATCGCCGGTGCCGTTCATCCTGGCCGAGATAACCTCGGCCAACATCGGCGGGATGGCCACCATGGTCGGCGACCCGCCCAACATCATAATCGGGACGGCGCTGGGCTACTCCTTCACCGACTTCGTGGTGAACCTCGGCCCCATCGCGGTCGCGGCATTCGTCGCCAACCTGCTCTTCTTCTACCTCTACTACCGCAAGGACCTGCGCGCGATGAGGATAGACTCCGCGGAGATGGTCAAGGTCCACAAGTACCTCAGGCCCCCGGCCGAGAGGGCCATAACCGACCGCAGGCTCATGGTCCGCACGCTCGTGGTGTTCGTGGCCTGCATCTGCCTGCTCGTCGCCCACAGCGCGCTCCACATCTCGGTGGCGCTGGTCGGGATTCTGGGAGCGGTGGGCACGATGCTGGTGGCAGGGGGCAGGTTCCCCGACATGGTCGAGCGCATCGACTGGAAGACCATCCTCTTCTTCGTGGGGCTGTTCATCGTGGTCGGGGGGCTCGAGAGCACCGGCGTCACCGCCGACATCGCCGGGGGCGTGGCCGCGGTGTCCGGCGGAAACATCACCATCGCCATCACGATGATAATCTGGTTCTCCATGCTCTTTTCGGCGATGATAGACAACGTGCCCCTTGCCGCCACCATGGTGCCGGTCATCCGCGACCTTTCGGCCTCCACCGGGATGGACCAGGGGACCCTGGCGTGGGCCACCTGCGTGGGCTGCGACGTCGGCGGCAACGCCTCCCCCATCGGGGCCTCGGCCAACGTCGTGGGGCTTTCCGTCCTGGAGAAGTTTGGCACGCGGATTTCCTGGCGCCAGTACTGCCGCGCCGCCATCCCGGCGACGCTGGTGGTCGTCGGACTCTGCACCGTCCTGATGGTCCTCAGGTACGGCCTGTGACGGCGGGCCCGGTCGCGCCCCCCCGCCGGATGGACCACACGAGGAGCGGGGGGGCAAGCAGCGTCGTGACGATCGACATGAACACCACCACGGAGAACATCTCGTCGGGTATGGTGTTGAGGGACAGCCCCACCATCGCCACGATTATCCCGACCTCGCCCCGGGGCATCATCCCGATGCCCACCGTCGTGGCGCCCCGGCGGCCCAGGGAGAGCGCCCCCAGCCCGCAGCCCACCACCTTCCCGACCACGGCCAGCACGGTTATGACCAGCGCCAGCCCGAGCACCGGCCAGAACGCCCCCAGGTTGACCATGAGCCCGATGTGGACGAAGAAGAAGGGCACGAGGAGGTCGTTGACCGGGTCCATCTTCTCCCGGAGGGCGTGCTTCTCCCGCACCTCCGCGAAGGCCATCCCCGCCACGAACGCGCCGATGATGGCCGCCAGGCCCATGTACTGGGCGACCGCCGACAGCCCGAAGCAGATGACCAGCGCCACCACGAACGGGGCGTTGCGCTGGCGCAGGGCCCCGAGCCGGTCCTTCCCGGCGACCGGGATGCGCACCCCGTCCACCTTCCGGTGGCCGTCGCCGGCGAGCCTCCTCACTATCCTCCCGCCCAGGTACATCGTCGCCAGCACGAACGCCACCGCGATGGAAATGACCACTGCGGTGTCGACGAGCGAGTGCTCGGCCCCGGCCATGCCGCTCACCACGGTGAGGACCATCATGCCCAGCACGTCGTCGATGACCGCGGCGCCCAGGATGACACGGGACTCTATCGCGCCCGTGACCCTGAGGTCGGCGAGCACCCGGGCGGTGATGCCCACGCTCGTGGCCACCATCGCCGCCCCTATGAACAGCGCCACCTCGGTCGCCTCGCCCAGGAAGAGCATGCAGGCGGCCCCCAGCCCGAACGGGACCACGACGCCGAGCACGGCCACCTGCGTCGCCACGCGCCCCACCGTGGACAGGTCGCTCAGGCGGGTCTCCAGGCCGACCGTGAAGAGGAGCACCATGACGCCGAGCTCGGCCAAAAGCTCGAAGTACTCCATGTTCTCCTTGAGGTGCAAAAGGTCGAAGATGAAGGTGTTGGCGATTATCACGCCGACGAGGAGCTCGCCTATGACGGGCGGCTGGCGCAGCCGCTCGAAGACCTCCCCGGCGAGCTTGGCCAAAAGGAAGAGGGCGAACACCTCCACGAGGATTATCGGCTCCATCGGCGCACGACGGCAGGAGGAAGGGTCTCGGGTAATAAAGCGTTTTTCATGCGCGGGCGCCGGACGGGGCTCCGCTGGCTTTAAATAAACCGGCGCGCCTTTGTCTTGCAGGTGGCGCGCGATGGACGACGCGCTCGGAACGGACAAGGAGGGCCTGCTCCGGGCCCTCTGGGACGCGGATCCCGACATAGAGAGGATCCTGCGAAGCTCCGATGGCCTGCCCGAGGCGCGCGACCGCTTCTTCGAGCACCTGAACTCCCTCGAGAGGCACTACTTCAACATCTACTCCGACCGCCACTTCCGCGGCCTCCACGTGCTGGAGCGCAACAACGCCAAGCAGTGCATCCGCGTCCTCAAGAACGTCATCCGCACCGAGAACGAGAAGCTCACCGACTCCTCGGCGCTCCGGCTGCTCTGCGCCCTGGCCCGCGACGAGGACTTCGCCCAAGAGCGCGTCTCGGAGGGCTTCCTTTGCGAGTTCCTGGCGCTCTTCCGGGGGATAAACGGCCGCTCCGGGCTGACCGAGGGCGCCTCCCCTGGCCGGAGGTCCCGCTCCGCCGGCAGGTCCGGGGCCGAGCGCTCGCGGATGCTGGACGTCTACGCCGGCAGCGTCCACGCCCATTTCAGGAGGTACCGCCACGGCCTGGAGCCGGGGATGGTGGAGCACCGGAGGCTCTCTGCCGAGAAGCTCCAGCGCAAGCTGGGTGCCCGGCCCGAGGAGTGGCGGACGTTCTCCTGGCAGATGGGGCACATCGTCCGGGACCCCGACACGCTCGCATCCCTTGTCCGGCTCGAGCCCGACGAGGTCGAGGGGCTCCGCAGCGCCCGGGAGTGCGAAATACCCTTCCAGATAACCCCCTACTACCTTTCGCTCTTCAACGAGGCGGGCCGGTGCCGCTGGGACAGCGGCATCCGGGCGCAGGTCATCCCCAGCGCCACCTACTGCCAAAACGTCCGGGAGAGCCGGGAGCAGGGGATGGACATGGACTTCATGCAGGAGAGGTGGACCAGCCCCGTCGAGGCCATCACCCGGCGCTACCCGCTCGTCCTGATACTCAAGCCCTTCGGGTCCTGCCCCCAACTCTGCGTCTACTGCCAGCGCAACTGGGAGATAACGGGCCTGGACCAAACCCGCATCACGAAGGCCAAGGTCGAGGCGGCGCTGGGCTGGATAGGAAGGAACCGAAACATATCCGAGGTGCTTGTTACCGGCGGGGACCCGCTCGCCCTTCCCAACATCTACATCGGCTGGCTCCTGGGGCGCCTCGCCGCCATCCCCCACGTGGAGAGGATACGGATAGGCACCCGCGTGCCCGTCACCCTCCCCTACCGCATCGACCCCGGCCTGCTCCGGCTGCTCCGCAGGTACCACCGCTGGGGCGAGCGGGAGATATGCATCGTGACCCACTTCGAGCACGCCGCCGAGGTCACCCCGGACGCCCTGGAGGCCGTCCGCCGGCTGCGCTCGGTGGGGCTCAACGTCTACAACCAGCAGGTGTTCACCTACTACAACAGCCGGCGCTTCGAGACGGCCCTCCTGCGCCGGGTGCTCAAGCTCTCCGGCGTCAACCCCTACTACTCGTTCATCACGAAGGGCAAGGACGAGACGGTGGACTTCCGGGTTCCCCTGGCGCGCATCCAGCAGGAGGTGGCCGAGGAGGCGCGCCTGCTGCCCGGCGTGGTCCGCTCCGACGAAGCGGTGTTCAACGTCCCCCGCCTGGGCAAGTCGTACCTGCGGGCCTGGCAGGACCACGAGCCGATAATGATACTGCCGGACGGCCGGAGGGTCTACCGGTTCTACCCCTGGGAGGCGCACGTGGGGGTCGCCGACGACTACATCTACACGGACGTCTCGATCCACGCCTACCTCTCGAGGCTTCGCGCCGACGGCGAGAACACCGCCGACTTCGGGAGCATCTGGTACTACTTCTGAGCGGGGGGCGTCCGGGGCCCTGGACAAGCTATTTATTCGCACAGGTCCATTCGCGCGGGATGAGGCCCCTGCGCTTTCTGTTTCCCGTGGTCCTTTCGCTCGTCCTGCTCTCCGGCCCGGTCTCGGCGCAGTCGGAGCCGCAGGCGGTGCTGGACGTCTCGCCCGGAAGCCAGCGGGTCGGGCTCCCCTTCACCCTCAACGGCTCGCGGTCGTTTGCGGTCGACGGCTACGTGACCTCCTACGACTTCATATTCGGCGACGGCAACTCCACCGGGTGGACCCCGGAGGCGGCGGTGACCCACAACTACACGGAACCCGGGAACTACACCGCCCTGCTGAGGGTGCGCGACAACCGGAACCAGACCAGCCGCGAGGTGGGCGTGATGGTCGTGGTGCTGCCGCCCAACCAGCGCCCCGAGGCCGTCCTGGAGGTGGACCAGCGCAAGTTCCCGGTGGGGACCGACGTGCGGTTCGACCTCACCCGCTCCACCGACTTCGAGGACGAGGAGCTCATGTACTTCATCGACTTCGGCGACGAGTACGACTCGGGCTGGACGACCTCGCCGGTCGTGATCCACACCTACCGGTCCGTCGGGACCTTCACCGCGAAGGCCTACGTCAGGGACTCCGAGGGGCTTGCGAGCAACCAGACCGCCCTCAAGCTCGAAAGCGAGACCGCTCCCCTTCTCAACCGCGAGCTCGTGCTCCTGGTGTTCCTGTTCATGGGCGCGGTGATAATCGTCGGGTTTTTGGGCAACTACATCTTCAAGCGCTTCGGCATCCCCGACGTCCTGTCGCTTCTCGTGCTGGGCATCCTCATCGGCCCGGTCTTCAAGCTCGTGGACACGGTGCTGCTCAGCCGGTTCGCCCTCTTCATAGGCGGCCTGGCGCTGATGATACTGCTATTCGACGGCGGGCTCAACCTCCAGCTGCGCAAGGTCGTGGGGGAGGCCCCGCGCTCCGCCCTCCTGGGCGTTTTGGGATTCCTCTTCACGATGGTGGGCGTCGGCCTGGTCTCGGGGTACCTGGTCTTCAACGGCAACATAATGATGGGCCTGCTCCTGGGCGCCATCATCGGCGGGACGTCCGGCGCCATCGTGATGCCGCTTGTCATGAAGCTTCAGTGCGGCGACGAGACCAAGACCATCCTGAGCGTGGAGTCGGCCCTGACGGACGTGCTCTGCGTAGTGGCCGCGATTGCGCTGGCCCAGATAGTCGCCGGGGGCTCGGCGGCGGGCATGGACGCCTCGGGGATAGCCAACTCCATCCTGGGGGCCTTCTCGATAGGGGCGGTGCTCGGGGGCGTTTTCGGCATCCTCTGGGTCTGGGTGCTCAAGAAGATAGAGAGGGCCGAGTACGGCTTCATGCTGACGCTGGCGGGGGTGTTCTGCCTGTACTCCCTCACGGAGTGGACCGGCGGCAGCGGCCCCGTGGCGGCCCTCATATTCGGACTGGTGCTCTCCAACGGCGAGCCCTTCGGCAGGCTCTTCCAGATGAAGGAGGCGGCCACCGTCACACGCGACATGAAGCAGTTCCACTCCGAGATCTCGTTTTTCATACGCTCCTTCTTCTTCGTGTTCATCGGGCTCATAATATCCATCGGCAGCCTCATGGTGGCGCTCTTCGGGCTGCTCATCGTTGCCGTGGCGGTCGGGGCAAGGTTCGCCGCCGTCAAGATATCATTGTTCCGGAGCCCCCAGTCCAGCATGAGCGGCCTGTTCACGGTGCTTTTGCCCCGCGGCCTGGCCGCGGCGGTGCTCGCCATGATGCCCCAGCAGTACAACATACCCGAATCCAACCTCATAAAGGAGCTGGTCTTCGTGGTCATCATCGTGACCGTGGTGATAACCAGCGCGGGGGTGCCGCTGACATCGCGCAACCTGCGCGGCGGGGCCGCCCCGGTCGAGGAGGCCGGCGGGAGCGCCGCCGTCCCGGTGGCCGTGGCGGCGCCCGTCCAGCCCGCACGGCCCCAGATGCGCCAGAGCGCCCCGGCCCGTCCCCCCCTCGCTCCTCCCGCCGCGCCTCCCCCGATTCCCTCGCCGGAGGAAGGGCAGTACCGGTAGGTTGCTCGGGGCAGCAAGGCAGGAAGGCAGCAAGGCAGCAAGGGAAGGGAGCAAGGGAGCAAGGCAGCAAGGGAGCACCTATGTGAAAGCCGGCCGTCCCCGTGACGTGGACGGCTTCTCTCCTTTTTAAACCTGTCCTTCAAAATACCCAATCCGGTCAAAGCTATCGCTAAAACGGACCCCGGATGCATCTTGGCCGTTT
>VGTL01000043.1 GCA_016874675.1 Methanobacteriota archaeon
GGCCGGCGGGTTCATGAGCAGCGTCCCGTCGATGGTCTCCTTCTCCGCGATGGTTATGGCGTCCTCCCAGCGGTCGTTGGGCTCTATGTCCCCGCCGCGGGGCGAGGCGGCGCCCTCCTCCCGGCGCGCCCCGGCGACCGCCGCCAGCGACTGCACCAGGAACAGGAGGACCACGACCACCGCGAACAGACGGGGCACCGACATACGCGACATCCTTGCTCACCTGCCGATGGCAAATCGAGTTGATACATGCCGCCCGGGCTATATAATTATTGGTCCGGGCGGGAACCTTTAATATGCTTCATTGGGGAAACGAGGGGGCAAGGGGCACGGGGGAAGGGAAGACGGGGGCAGCAAGGCAGCAAGGGAAGGCAGGAAGGCAGCAGAGTCGGAAGGGACGAGGGCAATCCCTTGGTCCCTTGCTGCCTTGCTGCCTTCCTGCCTTGCTGCCTTCCGGCTTTCGTCCGGCCCGCTGCCCGCTGCCCCTCAGTTCCCCCGTCGACGTGCCCTTCCGATCGCAACGATGGCAATAGCGGCGGCCGCCAGGGCGGCCGCCGTCTCGAAGCCGCTGATGAAGCCCTTGGAGGCCGGCGCCGGAGGCTTGGCGATCATCACCACGACGTCGCAGTACACGCTGTCCTTGCTGTCGTTGACCTCCAGGCGGACGGTCTGGGTCCCTGGCTCCAGCCTGTCGGTGGACATGGTCGCCCCGGTGCCCAGTTGCTTCCCGGCGCCGTCGCGCCAGGTGAAGGTCAGGTCGTCACCGTCCTCGTCGCGCGCCTCCGCCGTGAAGGTGATGAACTCGCCCTTCTTGAACTTGGTGTAGTTCACCGGCTGGGGGATGGTCACGGACGGGGGCCGGTTCACATCCTTGACGTCGACGTACCACTCGACCGTGGCGTTGGAGGTGCCGTCCGAGACGACGACCCGGAGCGCGTGGACCGTCCCGCCCATGCGGTGGTCCGGCTGGAACTGGTACGACGAGCCGGTCTGGGAGCGGTCCCAGACGTCGTTCAGGAACCAGGTGTAGGTGAGCGCGCCGGTGTCCGTGTCCGGGTCCCCGGCGCTGACCCTGAACACCTCCTTCCGGCCCTCGCTGGTCTTGTAGACCAGCGCTTCCGGCTGGCTCGAGAAGATGACGGGCGGGTCGTCCACCGCCGTTATTCGGACCGTCACGTTGAGCGTGGCCTTGAGCCCGGCGCGGTCCTTGGCCGCAAGGAGCAGGCGCTCCTCGTGGGCGCGCCCGGGGATGTACTCGTGGTCCCCCGTGTCTATGAACAGACGGCCGTTCTGGGTGATGCTCACGGTCAGGTTCGACATGCCTGTGACGGAGAAAGTGAGGGAGTCATCGGCGTAGCCGGGCGCGGCGTCGACGTCGCTGAACAGGTCGGCGACCACCAGCGCCGAGTTGTTGGCGCCCTCCGAAAGGTCGATGACGGTCGGGTCCTTCACGCCGACGCTCAGGGCGGGGGCGTGGTTCCTGTGGGTGACGGTCAGGTTGAACCGGATGGCCGCCGGGACCGTCCCTGCGCGCCGGTCGGTGCAGGTGAGCTCCAGCGAGTAGTTGCCGAAGAACTGGCGGGCCGGGCCCAGGCGGTAGGTGCGCGACCCGCCGTCGTACTGGATGGACAGCGTGGCGTTGGGCGGGTGCGTGTCGCACCCGGTGATCTTGAGGGCGTAGCTCAGGTTCGCCACCGGGTCGTCCACGTCCCTGAAAAGCGCGGCGACGTCGGGCGTGACGGCGGCGGGGGCGTCCTCGACCAGGGTGAGGTCATCCACGGTCCCGGCGACCACCGGCGGGTCGTTGACCTCCGAGACCACCACGGTCAGGTTCCCGTCCGCGAACCTCTTGCCCGGGCCGTCGTCGGTGGCGCGGAAGCGGACAAGCTCGGTGCCGTGCCAGTTGGCCTCGGGGGTGAAGTTGATGCGGCCGGTGGTGGTGTTTATCCGGGGCCGGGTCTTGAGGCCGCCGCCGAGGATGGAGTAGGTCAGGTTGTTCCCGTCGGGGTCCGTGAAGTACCGCGAGAGCACCACGCTGTCGTCGCTTCCATCCTCGAGGATGTCGACCCGGGGTATCGGCCCGTTGAAAACGGGCGGGTCGTTGGGCAGGTAGACAACCAGCCTGTACCAGGCGCGGGCCGACATGAAGTTCGAGTAGCCCCAGGAATAGGTCGAGTTGGCCCTCATCGCGAAGTAAACCGGGCCGTCGTAGTCGACGGTGATGTTGGTCAGGTGCGCCTCGGGGCCGCTGAAGTAGGGGAACGTGGACCCCTTCATGTAACAGAGATCCCGGTCGAAGACGGAGAAGTTGAAGTAGGTGTAGTTGATGTAGGTCCCCGGCACGAGGCTGACGTAGGCCTCGTCCATCGTCCGGTTGGCCTTCACCTCCACCTTCCACCAGTCCACCCAGTCCGCCCCCTGGTCGACGAACTCGGTCCGGGCCTCGTTGTCGCCGACGGGCGTGGCCTTGGAGGGTATGTTGTTCCCGTCCAGGGCCCAGCCCAGGTCCTCCAGCGAGAAGGCGTACTGGCCAAACCCGCGCATGGCCTTGAGGACGGCGTACCATGTCCCGCCGCAGCCGCTGATTATCGCCTGCTGGGTGTGGCCGGCGACGTTGAGCCAGGATGCGTTGTGCAGGTACCATCCGTTGTCGACGCTCCAGATGTTGTAGAGGTGCATGGAGAAATATCCCGTGGAGGGCGTCTCGAGCGAGGCCAGCATCCGGCGGTCGTCGGCGGGCCCGGGGCTCAGTTTGTAGACGGCCCTCCCGTTGGGGCCGTTCTCGTCCAGAGAGCCCGTGGCGTCGCCCCCGGTGTACCCGGCCGCGTCGCCGACCGTGGCGCTAATCCTGTATCGCCCGGCCTGGTTGCTGTAATACCAGATCGCCAGGTACATGGTAGCCGGGCCGGCCGGGTTGATGTACTGGACGCCCATGACGCTCTCCCAGCGGTTCCTCGTCGACGAGTTGTCGAGGTACCAGTAGGACCCGGCCACATACAAGTAGAGGTTGAAATTGTACTTTCCCGGGTTGGCGTCGTCGTAGTCCACCATGTACAGGCTGGCGTTGAGGACCTTGCCGTAAGGGACCGATATCTTGTAGTAGTCGATGTAGTCGTTGGAGGGGTCCGTCAACAGGCTCCCCTCGACCACCTCCCCGCTCGAGAGCTCCACCGCCTGGCCCTGGGAGTTGTTGGGCTCGGTGTCCGATGCCCTGCCGGACGCGCTTCCCTCGGGCCCACCGTCGGGAGCGGCCGCCCCGAGCGGGCCGCCCAGCAGCAACACCACCGTCGTGACCATCGCGAATCGAGAAATTGAACCCTGGCGCATGCGCTCCACCCCGCGGGAACTGGATTATCCATCCAGCTCCCGCTATATAAACATTGTTGGACGTGCGTGCGCGCGTATTTAAATGACCCGGCGCCCCCTATTCGCCCTTGCGCCTTCTTGCGACCCCGAGCGCGACCATCGCGAAAGCGGCGGCCGCCAAGGCGGCCGCCGTCTCGAAGCCGGGGATGAATCCCTTGCTCGTGGCCGGCTGCGAGGGCTTGGAGATCGCCACCACGACGTCGACGTAGATGCTGGTCGTGCCGTCGGAGACCTCCAGCCGGACGGTCTGGGTGCCCGGCTCCAGCTTGTCCGTCGAGATGGACGCCCCGGTCCCCAGCAGGATGCCGGCGCCGTCGCGCCAGACGAAGCTCAGGTTGTCGTCGTCCTCGTCGCGGGCGTCCGCGGTGAAGGTGATGAACTCGCCCTTCTTGAACTTGCTGAAGTTGAGCGGCTGGGTTATGGTCGCGGTGGGCGGGCGGTTGACGTCGGTCACCCTGATGGTCCACTCGGTGGAGGCCTCCGTCGTGCCGTCGGTGACGGTCACCTTGAGCTTGTGGACGCTGCCGCCCATCTTGTGGTCGGGGTAGAAGTTGAACACCGTGCCGGCCTGCGACGGCTGCTTGACGCCGTCGAGGTACCAGGTGTAGACGAGCTCGGCGGTGTCGTTGTCGTGGGCGGTTATGCGGAAGGACTCCTTCTTGCCCTCGGTGGCGGTGAAGTCGGGGTTGTCCGGCAGCGCCGAGGTTATGAACGGCTCGTCGTCGACGGGGTTGACCGTTACCGAGATGTTGAGTGTGACCTTGGCCCCGGACTTGTCCCTGGCCGTCACGAGCAGCGTCTCCATGACGGGCTTGCCCGGGTAGTACTGGACGTCGCCCGTGTCGACGGACAGCCGCCCGTCGCTGCCCAGCTTCACCAGAAGGTCCTTGGCGCCCGAGACGTTGAACGTGAGCCGGTCGGCGGCGTAGTCGTCGGGCAGGTCGGGGTCGGTGAAGAGGTCCGGTACCACGAGCGAGGAGTTGCCGCCGCGCTCCTGGACGGTCATCCTTATCGGGTCGGTGACCCCGGGGGCCAGCGCCGGGGGATGGTTCTTGTGGCTCACGGTGAGGTTGAAGGGGATGGCCACCGCCTCGGTGCCGACGTGGCGGTCGGTGCAGCTCGCCTCCAGCCGGAAGACGCCGAACCCGGCGAACACCGGGCCCAGCTGGAAGGTCTTGGTGACCGAGTCCCACCGGTAGGTCAGCGAGGCTCCCGGCGGGTGGGTGTCCTGGGAGACTATCCTCAGCGAGAACGAGAGGTTCTCGGCCGGGTCGTCGACGTCGGCGAAGAGGCTGGCGAGGTTGGGCGTCTGGCCGCCCTGCTCCTCGACCAGGAACATGTCCTCGATGGTCCCCAGGAGCCTCGGAGCGTCGTTGACCGCCTCGACGAAGACGGTCGTGTTGGACTCCAGCCAGGCGCTGCCGGGGCCGTTGTCGGTCGCCCGGAAGCGGATGAGCTCGGTGCCGTACCAGTTGGGCTCGGGGGTGAAGTTGATGCGGCCGGTGGTGGTGTTTATGCGGGGCTTGGTCTTGAAGCTGGAGCCGAGGATGGAGTAGGTCAGGGTGTCGTTCTCGGGGTCGGTGAAGTAGTCGGAGAGCACCAGGCTCCCGTCGGAGGTGTCCTCCAGCATGTGCACCGCCGGGACCGGCGATTTCAGGACCGGCTTGTCGTTGAGCAGGGTGAACGACAGGAAGTACCAGCCGTTGGCCCCGATGAACTGGGCCGTGGTGTTCCCGCTGTAGCCGTTGGCCCTCACGCCGAAGTAGACGGGCCCGTCGTAGTTGACGGTGGTGTTGGTGATGAAGGCGTAGTCGGCATAGTTGTTGCCGCCCAGCCAGCGGGGGATGCTCTCGCTGTCGAGGTACCTCAGGTCCTTGTCGTAGACGCGCAGGTTGAACGTGGAGCCGTCGGCGAACATGCCGGCGACGAAGGAGATGTAGGCCTCCGGTATCGGCCGGCCGGCCTTGGCGTCTATGCGGTACCAGTCGACGAAGTTGACGCCCTGGTCGAGGAAGCTGTAGTGGGCGTTGTTGTCGCGGATGACCTGGGCCTTGGAGGGGAGGTTGTTCTCGTCCGGGGAGCGGCCGTCGTTGTTCACGGTCAGGGCAAAGGTGCCGTTGCCGCTCAGGCCGTCCACCCTGATGTAGTAGGTGCCGCCGTTGCCGTTGAAGACTATGTTCTGTATGTAGCCCGGCGTGTTGATCCACGAAGCGTTCTGGCGAATCCAGGAGCCGTCGATGTTCCAGAGCTGGTAGGCGTTGATGGCGAAAACCGCGCCCTGCGGGCAGGTCAGCCGCCCGCGCATCACTTGGTAGTCGGCCGGCCCGGGGTTGAGCTTGTAGAAGGCCCGCCCCCTGGGCCCGGTACCGCCGTCGAGATAGGCCCTGGCCTCGGGCCCGTCGCACTGGAAGACGGGCACGTCGCTGAGGGAGGCGCTCACGGTGTAGCTGCCGGGATCGGTGCGCGCGCGGTACTGGCCCTGGCTCCAGGTGTAGTTTATCACCACGCGGATGTAGATCGTCATCGGGCTGGCGGCGTCCCAGTACTGGACGCCGGCGACGCACTCCCAGCGGTTCTTGGTCTCGGAGCGGTCGAGCTCCAGGTAGCTGTTCCCAGAGGGCGGACCGTAGAGCCTCAGGTGGAAATTGTACCGCCCGATGTTGTTGTCGTCGTAGTCCACCATGAACATGCTGGCATTGAGCATCTTCCCCGGCGGGACGGACATCTTGTAGTAGTCGGACCAGTCGTTTTGGGAAACCACGCGCAGATTGCCCTGCACGACCTCGCCGTCCGCGAGCGTCGCCGCCTGGTTGAAGTCGTCGTTGGGCTCTATGTCCGCGGCCCGCGCCTGACCGCTTCCCTCGTCCGTCACCGCCTGGGCAAGGGGCCCGAGGGCGCCCGCCAGGAAAAGCAGCGTGGTCAAGAGGGCCATCGGCGTCGATACTTTCCGCTGGGTCATGAGGTCCACCTTTAGGTCCACCTCATGAATCAACTCCTCGTTTATATATATTTACATTGGTGCAGCTTCTAAAAACTATTCACATTGCGCGCCCGCGGGTCCAAAAAGAGAACCAATGAGTTTAATAACAGGACGGGGCCCTTTAATTATCGATGGCGGGGGCGCGCCGCGCGGAACCTCAGTCCTCGACGAAGGGAGCGGGGTATGAGTAATGAGTCTCGCTGCGAAATGTATATATGGTAAAAAGCGCAGTTACCTGAACAAGGTCGATGTCATGGGTGTTCGGCCAGCTAGGCGAGCGGGCGTGCCGGCGGCACTGTTCTCGGTCCTCCTTCTGCTCTCCCTGGCGGCCATGCCGATGGTCCTGGCCCTGCCCCAGCTGCCGCGCCCGGCGCCCCGCGACGGCCCCCAGCAGGATTCCGCCAGGGTTGCGGCGGTGGTCGAGGACAGGCTCTTCCTGCACCGCCATGCCCAGTGGACCCCCAGCCTGCTCCTGAACACCACCCCCACGACCAACCGGCAGGAGGCCGCCGTGACCGGCGGCGGAATCGAGTTCACCTCGCAGGTCCCGCTGGGCTCGGAAATAAGCATCGCCGGAAAGGACGACCGCTCCGGCGGCTCCGGCAAGGGGATCTGGCTGAACTTCCTTCTCAGCGGCGTGCTCTTCAACAGCGATGTCACCATCACGATACTGCAGGACGACACCGTGGTGGCCAACGGGACCACCACGCTGAGCGCCGTGGCGACCAGGACCGAGTGGAGCGTGCCGTTCACGAACGGGGAGCTCGACCACACTTTCCCCTCCGGCGCGTTGATCAAGCTGCGGATAGCCTGCTCCCGGCCGGCGACGATGACCTACAACACGACCGACTCCTACATCCTTCTGCCCCTGATGTCCAACCCCGTCCTCCCCCAGATGGCGACCTCCTACGCCAACGGCAAGATAACGACGGAGTTCCATCCCTACTGGTCGGACGCCGTGCGGCACATCCGGGTCGAGGGCGACATAGTGACGGCCTTCGGCACGGACGACATCAAGAGCGTGACGGTCCAGATACGCAGTCCCTCGGGCGACGAGGCGGCCAACGGCTCCGTCCAGCGCCTCTGGGGGGGGCACTACATCTTCTGGTGGAACTATTCCAAGGGACAGCTGCCGGGCAACTACAACGTGACCGTCAAGGTGCTCGACCGGCAGGACCATGCCTACCCGGTCACGACCATCGTTACGATGCTCAGGCACGCGGTCTACATCAGCTCGCCCCAGCAGGACACCGACGACGTGGCGAAGGGCGCCGCCTCGCCCTCCAAGGGCGGGAGCGAGGGCAAGAGCGCCGCCTACTCGCTCATCGTGCTCAACTCCGGCTACGCGGCCACCACCGTGACGATGCGCGTCTCGTCCGAGCCCCCCAAGGGCTGGAGCGCCACCCTCTCCACGACCGCCCTCGCCTCGCTGGAGCCGGGCGCCACCGCCAACGTGACGTTCACGGTCGTCCCGGACTCGTCGATAATGTACGGGAGCCGGGCGATAATCTACGTCGAGGGCGTGGCGGACGCCGACACCCGCGTGCCCAAGGCCTCCTGGACCCTCCAGACCGTCACCAACGCCACGATGTCGCGGGCGCTGGACTTCAGCCTCAACGGCCCCTCCGAGGTCGCCTTGGACCTGGACCAGACCGCGACCTACGAGATGCTCGCCCGCAACCGGGGCGTCCTGGACATGAACGTGAGCTTCGCGGTGTCGGGCACCCCGCTTGGCTGGTCCGCCCGGCTCGACGTCTCGGGCCTGGTCCACCTCGACACCGGGGCGAACTCCGAAAGGATCCTCAGGCTGTCGGTCACGGCCCCGTCGGAGGAGGTGGCCAACTTGAGCCGCGTCGCCCAGCTCACCGTGACGGCGCAGGTCCAGGAGGACTCATCGCTTGAAAAGCGCGTCAACACGGTCACGAGGCTCATCACCATACTGGGCCTCTCGGTCGACAAGACCGTGCAGACCTGCGATCCCGGCGGCCAGGTTTCCTTCCGGGCGACGATATCCAACATGGACCCGATGCTCTCCCACCCGGTGAGGATAACGGTCGCCCTCCCGTCCGAATGGCCGGCGTCGGCGGTGACCTTCACGCCGAGGGAGACCATCCTCGGGCCCAACACCACCACCACAATCACCCTCACGGTCGCCCCGCCCGCCGCGGCCGAAGCAAACCTCGACAGCGGCTACACCCTCACCATCAAGGTCGAGCCCACCGACCAGCCCACCCGGAGCAACAGCACCAACATAGTCGTCAAGCTCCGGGAGAAGGTGGAGTTCAGCATGGAGATCGCGCCCTCGAGCCGCGACGCCACCCCGGGCGAGAAGGTGGCGCTCCGGCTGACGCTCAAGAACACCGGCAACAGCGACGTCATCGTGGTCGTGTTCGTCGCCGCCGACATCCCCCAGGACTGGAAGGTCCACCTCAACGACGGCAAGACGGACGTGCTCTCCCCGCCCAACCCGCTGTCCGTGCAGCTTGCGCCTGCGGGCCGGGCGGGCGCGACTCAGACCGTGAACCTCACCGTCCAGCCCTCCAAGTCCACCCGCAGCGACACCACGGTCAAGATCACCATCACCGCCACCGCGGGCGCCGATGTCAAGACCACCTCAAGCGCCAGCATAACCGTCAAGAAGGACCTCCTGGCCCGGCTCTACGACGCCGTCCTCGACTCGCTGCTCGTGATAATCTTCTGCGTTCTGGTGCTCGTCGTCTTCGGCGTGCTGCTGCGGCGCAACGCCAGGCCCGCGCGACGCTGATGCGGACAGGGTGCCGGGGGCCGGGGAAAGACGCCTCCGTCCCGGCCCCCGGATTCGTCCCGGCACCCGGGATTCCCCCCGCACAACAAACCTAATATCGCTGTGAGCGGTATCAACCGGCGACCGGAGGGGCGATGAGAGGGTCATGTGTCGATCGCGCCAAAGCGGCGTGTGCGGTGGTCGCCCTGCTTGCTTGCGGCATCGCGCCATCGATGGCGGGAGGTGCCGCCTGTCCGAACGGCAACGATGGGATGGGCGGCGCGCCCCCGCAGGACGCATCGGGCGCGCCCTACCCGGTCATCCTGATGATGCCCTACGCCGGCGGGGACGCTACCGCCTACGACTTCGTGGCCCCGAGGCTGGTGTCCTGGGGCCTCGTCGTGGTCTGCGTGGGCCAGAACCAGGCCGACCCGTCCAGCGGGAACGCCAACGACCTCAACGACCTGCTCGACCAGCTGGAGCGGGGAAACGCCACCTCGGGCCACGCTCTCTTCGGGATGATCGACCGCGGGGCGTACGGGATAAGCGGCCACTCGCGCGGGGGCGCATACAGCATATACCACGGCTGGCCCGTATCCCGGATCCGGGCGGTCCAGGCGATGGCGCCGGCCCTCTCCCAGGGTGACGTGGACACGGTCGCCCGTCTGCCGGCCAAGCCGTTCGAGGTGCAGGTGGGGCGGCTGGACGGCTCCTTCTGGGCGGTCTCGATGTACGCCTAAGCCTCCCTCCAGGCGCCCAAGCACGCGCTCGACCTGGCCGATACGGGCCACGGGGGGCCGTTCCGCTGGGACCTCGTGATATCGTTCTTCCTCAGGTACCTGCGGGGGCTCTCCGGGTACGAGGGCTTCCTGTTCGGCGAGCCGGCGCTGGACGGCGCCGCGGACGGCCGGTACTTGCTCAACTTCACCCTGCCCGACGGCACCTTCTTCCCGCCGGTGCTGACGGTCTCCGCGGACGACCTTGCGCCCGACGAGGACTCGCCGGTGCGCTTCGACCTCACCTGGACGGGGCTGCTGCCGGCGGGCCACCCGAGGGGGAACTTCACCTGGGACTTCACCTCCGACGGGATCGTCGACCGCCGGTGACGACCTCTTCGCGGGCGAGGACGAGGTCGTGGGGCTCTCCGCCGCGGGCAGCGACACGCCGTCCGGCCTTCCCACGCTCTCGTTCGGCTGGGATTTCGGCGACGGCACCGTGGCGACGGGAGCCAGCGTCTCCCATGTCTGGAAGCGGGCCGGCAGCTACACGGCGCGCGTCACCGCCCGGGACGACGAGGGCGCCGAGGCCCTCGGGACGCTCAACGTGACGGTCCGGAACATTCCCCCGTCGGTGCGGGTCACCGCCCCGCGCCCGGGCGCCTCCGTCCAGAAGGACGAGGCCCGGGAGCTGGACGGCGGGGGCTCGGACACTCCCTCGGACCGGCCCTTCCTCGAGTACAGCTGGGACCTCGGCGACGGCAACGGGACCTCGGAGCGCTCGGGCACCCACCGGTTCGCCCGCCCCGGGACCTACGTCGTTAAGGTGACCGTCTCCGACGACGAGGGCGCCACTGACGAGGAGAGCTTCACGGTCACGGTGCAGGCCCTTCCCCAGCCGCCGCCGTCCGGCGGCGGCGACCGGCCGGCCGGGTCATCTTTCCCACTTGCGCCCGTCCTGGCCGCCGTGGCCGCGATCGCCGTCATCTCGCTGCTCGCGATGATCATGATACGCAGAAGAAAGTGAGCGGGCAGCGGGCAGCGGGGAGCGGTGGACGACGAAGGGGCAGCGGGGAGCGGTGACGAAACGGCGCCCGTCGTCCACCGCTCCCCGCCCCCCGCTCCCCCTTCCTCACGTCGTGACCACGGCCCCGCCGTCCGCGACGACCACTGTGTGCTCCGCCTGGGTGACTATCCCGTCGTCCACCTCGCGGAGGGTGGGGTAGAATGACACCGCGCCCGAGCGGACCAGCGCCTCCAGGCTGGAGACGGGGTCGTCGCAGTAGCGCACGCACCAGCGCTCGCTGAAGGGCAGCCGGGAGAAGTTCAGCTCGATGTCCTTGAGCAGCTGGCGGGCGCCCGAGGTGCGGGCGAAGCGGTGGCGGATGTAGCGGTAGATGCTGGAGTTCTTCTTGCCGTCCACCCGGCCCATGCCGTTGGTGGCGAAGGGCTCCACGGCCAGGACGTCGCCCTCCCGGACGCTGCCGGCGCCCTTCTCCTGCACGTTGGGCACCGATATGCCGGCGTGCAGGACGAACCGCTCGAGGCTGTGGCCCGTCAGGTTCTCGATGGGCTTGTAGCCGCGGGAGCGGATGGTGGTCTCTATGGCCCGCCCGACCAGGCTCAGGTCGACGCCGGGCCGCAGGAGCTCTATCGCGGCGCGCAGGGCCTCGTCCACCGCCCCCTTCATGTCCGACCAGGAGCCTGCGCCTATCTCGATGGTCGTGGCGGTGTCGCCGATGTAGCCGTCGACGTGCACTCCGACGTCGAGCTTGACGACGTCCCCCCGCTGGAAGGTCAGCCCCACCTCGTCGTGGCGGGGGGTGAAGTGGGCGGCGACGTCGTTTATGGCGATGTTGACCGGGAACGCCGGCCGGCCGCCCCGCGAGATTATGAGGGCCTCGATGGTGTTTGCGACCTCCAGGAGCGACGCCCCCTCGCGCACCAGCCCGGCACCGTAGTCGCGGGCCTCCCGCGCTATCTGGCCGGCGAGCCGGTACTTCTGGATGACCTCCTCGGGCAGGGGCATCTTTCCATCACCGGCTATCTCGTCCTTCCGATGACGCGGAGGACCTCCGCCCGGTCGGCGGCGCCCCTCCTCGAGATCGCCACCTTCCGGGGCGAGGCGGCGGTGAGGTCCACGACGGTCGAGGCCCTGCCGAAGGCGGTTCGGCCGCAGTCGACGTACAGGTCCACGGCGTCCCCGAGCTGCCTTATCGCGGAGCGGGCGGTCCGGGGCGAGTGGCCCTCGTGCAGGTTGGCGCTGGTGGTCGTGATGGGCCCGGTGCGGGCGATCACGGACAGGGCGAACATGTGGTTGGGGATGCGCACGCCCAGGACGTCGGATCCGCCCGTGAGAGTGCCCGGGACCCTCCTCTTCCTGGGCAGGAGGAACGTTATCGGCCGGGGGATGAGGGCCTCCACGACCTTGGAGGTCCAGGGCGAAAGGGTGGCCACCTGGCGCATCATGTCGACGTCCGAGACCGCGATCGATATCGGTGCGTCGAAGGGGCGCTCCTTGGCCTCGAAGACCTTGCCGATGGCCTCCGGGTTGAGCGCGTCCGCGCCCAGGCCGTAGAGCGTGTCGGTGGGATAGACGAGGAGGCCGCCCTCCTTTATGACCTCGACGGCCGCCTCCACCACCTCGGGCCTTCGGCACCTGGCGAGCTCGGAGCAGACCGACCTCTTCCTTTCGCACTTGAGTATCTTCACTCCAGTCCCCCCTCACTTCTTCGCCTGGCGCACCTCGAGCGCCAGGTCCCGCGCGGCCCTGCCCGGCTCGGCGCTGTCGTAGATGGAGCGTCCGACTATCACGGCGTCGGCGCCGGCCGAGATCGCGTCCGAGGCCTTGCCCCCCTGCGCCCCCACGCCGGGCGAGAGCAGGAGCATGTTGCCGATGATCCCCTTGAGCGCCCGGACGCGTTCGGGCCGGGTGGCCGGGGCGATGATGCCGGAGGCGCCGGCGGCGGCGGCCAGCCTCGCCATGGCCTCGGCGTTTGGGGCCATGAAGTCCAGCGCGCCCGGGTGGCTCATCTCCGTCACGACGAACACGTCGCCGCCGTGCTTTCGGGCCTCCTCGACGACCGCCGCGACGCTGTCTTTGCCCGGGAAGGCCTGGCAGATGATTCCCTTCGCGCCGGCCCTGAAGGCCTCGGCGGCGATGAGCCGGTTCGTGTTGGGAATGTCGGCCACCTTGAAGTCACAGAGGACATAGGCGCTCCCGGCAAGCTCGGTCACCATCCCGAGCCCCGCGCCCAGGACGAGCGGGTAGCCGACCTTGACGGCGTCGATGTGAGGGGCGGCGGCCTCGACGACATTGACGGCCCGGGCCCGGTCGGTGACGTCCAGCGCCAGTATTATGCCGGTTTCAATCTTCATTGCAGACGGTACAGGAACTAGTAATAGAAAAGGATTTTGGGGAGGGGGACGACGAAGGGACGGGACGTAAGGGACGTTTGGGGATATTGGTGGAAAGGGACGTAAGGGGGCGACGGACGAGGGTTCAGGGTTCAGGGGTCAGGGTTCGGGGTTCGGGGGGACGGACGAGGGTTTACGGGACAGGAGTCAGGGGTTGAGGGCCGGCTACGGAGCCCGAAAAGACCGGGGGAGCCGGCCGTCCGTTCTCCCGCCCCTTGCGCATCCTCGTCACCCTTTCCCCTTTGCCCTTGCCCCTTCGCTCAGTAGGAATCCAGCTTCACCTGGAACCGCGCCTTCTCGCCCGGCACCTCGACCGGGTACTCCCCGGTCAGGCAGCCCAGGCACAGGTCGTTGCGCCCGAGCCCGATGCACTCGACCAGGCCGTCCATGCTCAGGTAGCCCACCGAGTCGGCGCCTATCTCGGCCGCTATCTCGGGGGACGTGCGGTTCAGGGCCACGAACTGGTCCCGCGTCTTCATGTCGATTCCCAGGTAGCAGGGCGCGATTATCGGGGGCGAGCCGATGCGCACGTGGACCTGGGTCGCCCCCGCCCGCCTCAGGGTGTCGACGATCTTCCGCGTCGTGGTGCCGCGCACGATGCTGTCGTCGACGAGCACCACGCGCTTGCCCTGGATGCGCGAGCGCACGGCGTTGAGCTTGAGCTGGACGTTCATCTCCCGCGCCTCCTTGGTGGGCAGGATGAAGGTGCGCCCGATGTAGCGGTTCTTGATGAGCCCCTCCTCGTAGGGGATGCCCGTCTCCTCGGAGTAGCCCTGGGCGTGGGTGCGGCCCGAATCCGGCACGGGCACGATGACGTCCGCCTTCACGGGGTGCTCCTGGGCGATGCGCTTGCCGATGCAGCGCCGCACGTCGTAGACGTACCGGCCGGCAAGGACGCTGTCGGGCCGCGCGAAGTACACCCACTCGAACATGCAGTGTGCCGGCCGCCGGCCGCCCAGGATGCGGTGCGACCGTGTCTCGCGGGAGGTGAGCTCCACCATCTCGCCGGGCTCGACGTCCCGCTCGAACTCGGCGCCGATGACGTCCAGCGCCACGGTCTCGGAGGCGGCGATGTAGCCGTTCCCGTCGGGCAGCCTCCCCAGGCACAGCGGCTTGATGCCCAGCGGGTCCCGGATGGCGATCACGCGGTCGCGGATGAGCACCACCATGGAGTAGGAGCCCACTATCCTCCTCATGAGGTTGCGGACCGCACGTGGGATGTCGTCCAGGGAGGCGAGCTCGTTGGCCAAAAGCCTTATCAGCACCTCCGAGTCCGTGGTCGTTATGAACGCCCAGCCCAGCTTCTTGAGCTCCTTGCGGATGGCGTCGGCGTTGACGATGTCGCCGTTGTGGGCGAGGGCGATGTCGCCCGTCGAGGAGGAGGCGACGACGGGCTGGGAGTTCTCTATCTTCGAGGAGCCGGTGGTCGAGTAGCGGACGTGGGCGATGCCGCAGGCCCCCGGGAGGTCGGACGGGTTGTCCTGGAAGACCTCGTGGACGAGCCCCATGCCCTTGACGCACTGTATCTTGTCCTGGAAGGTGGCGATGCCGGCGGACTCCTGGCCGCGGTGCTGAAGGGCGCGCAGTCCGAAATAGAGCTGGAAGGCGACGGGACGGGTTGAAGCGATGCCGACGATCCCGCAGGCTTCCTTGGGGGGCATGGCAGGCCCCTAGTCGTGGGTCCTCTTGTTCCAGTTGTATCCGCGCATGCGGGCCGTCTCGCCGAACCCGCACGAGGCGCAGCGCTTCTTCTGAACGTGGTACGACCGCCGGCCGCACCTGCGGCAGCGGATGTGGGTCTTCTTGACCATCTTGCCCATCGACGGCGTGCCCTTCGTCATGTTCGGACCCCTACGGCGGCGAGATGTATATCACGTTGTCCCCGCGGAGGATGGCGAGCTCGTGCGTCTGCCGGAGCTGCTTGTTTACATGCTCCTCGGCCGACTTGAGCACGAGGTTCATGTGCGGGTCGTAGCCGTCCAGGACGCCGCGATACTCGCGGTTGCCCTTGAGCTCCACTATCACCCGCTTGCCGATGTTCTGGTTGAGGACATTGAGCGGTTTCTGCATGCCATCTCCCTGCGTTCCCGCCTCTGGCCACCCCATCCGGCGGGCCTATTTAATATTTTTCGGTGGGTGAATGGGGAGGAAGGCAGCAAGGCAGCAAGGCAGCAAGGCAGCAAGGGGACGGACGGTCCTTTTCCGCCGCTCCGTCGCCCCTTCCTGCCTTCCTGCCTTCCCTTTCTGCCTTGCTGCCTTTCTGCCTTGCTGCCTTTCTGCCTTCCTGCCTTCCTGCCTTCCTGCCCGAGTACCATCGCGATGCGTCGCAAGGTTCATGTCCCGGTTCATCGATGGGCAATCGCATGCCCTCCTGGGACGTACGGCTGCTGACGTCGACCTATTCCGCCGAGGGCGACGGCGTGGTGGTGGAGCTCTACGGCAAGACGCGCGAGGGGCGGTCCATCGTGGTGCGCCACCGGGGGTTCAGGCCGTACTTCCACATGCTCGACCCGCCCGAGGCGACCCGCCGGGCGCTCGGAAACGACCCGGAGGTGGTCGAGCTCAAGGACGTGGACCTTCGGAACGGCCAGAGGACGCAGCGGTTCCTGCGGGTGACGATAAAGTTCCCCTGGAAGGTCCCCCAGTACCGCGACCGCTACCGGCGGGGGACCGAGTTCTTCGCCGCCGACATACCGTTCGGCCAGCGCTTCGTGTACGACCTCGACCTGGGGGCCTGCGTGCGCGTCATCGGGGCCGAGGCCCAGTCGGCGGACCGCAACCGGTACGCCGTGGAGCTGGTCGTCGAGGCCGAGCGGTACGAGGAGTGCCCGCCCTTCCACCCCCCGCTCAAGATACTGAGCTTCGACATAGAGAACTCCATCCGCAAGGAGACCTTCGGCCGGCTCTTCACCATCTGCATCGCCGTCCGTGACCGGCCCGGAGGCGACCTGCGCACGAGGTGCCTGGCCGGCAGCGAGGTGCAGATCCTCCGGGCCTTCGAGGCCGCCATCCTCGAGGAGGACCCCGACGTCATCACCGGCTACAACATAGACAACTACGACATCCCGACCCTCCTCAACCGGGCGAAGGCCAGCGGCCTGGAGGACCCGCGCTGGGCCCGGGACCTCACCGGCCCGCGCAGCATCAACGAGCGCTTCTGGCGCCTGACCGGCCGCGTGGTCGCCGACGCCTGGTGGAACGCCAAGCTGGCGCTGCGCCCCAAGAAGGAGACGCTCGCCGCCATCTCCAGGCTCGTGCTGGACGAGGAGAAGCTCGACGTCGACCCGCTGCAGATAGACGCCGAGTGGGCCGCCGACCGGGAGAAGGTCCAGCGCTACTGCACCCGGGACGCCGAGCTCGCGCTGAGGATACTCGAGAGGATAAACATCCTCAAGCGCTCCATGGACCTCGCCGCGGTCTCCCGGCTGCCCCTGGACGACGTCGTCAACGGCCGCACGAGCACCCTCATCGACTCGATACTGATAAGGCAGGCCGACCGCGCCCAGATCGCGGTGCCCATGACCCGCCGGGAGCGCAGCGACGGGCGCATAGAGGGGGGGTACGTCCACAAGATGAGCCCCGGCCTCTACCACTGGGTGTGCGTGCTCGACTTCAAGTCGATGTACCCGAGCGTCATCATATCCAAAAACATCTGCTTCACGACCCTCAGCCCGGAGGGCCGGACCGCAAGCCCGGTGGGGGCGCGCTTCCTAACGGAGGACGTCCGCGCCGGCCTCCTGCCCCGCATCCTCCGGTCGCTAATGAAGGACCGCGCCGACGCCCAGCGCCGCCGCAACGAGGCCCGGCAGAAGGGTACCCGCGAGGAGGCCGACTACTACGACGGCCTGCAGGAGGCGGTGAAGGTCCTCATGAACTCGGTGTACGGCGTGTTCGCCTCCGCCTTCTACCGCTTCACCAACCAGACCATCGGCGCCTCCATCACGGCCTTCGCCCGCGAGAACATCAAGGACGTGATAGAACGGCTGGAGGGCGAGGGCCTCGACGTCATCTACTCCGACACCGACAGCGTCTTCTTCCTCCTGCCCGAGGACGCCCGCAACCCTGATGGCGCGGTGAGGTTCGGCAAGGAGAAGGCCGAGGAGTTCTCCCGGGGCGGGGCGACGCTGGAGTTCCAGGGGATCTACGAGCCCATGTTCACCCACGGGGCCAAGAAGCGCTACGTCGCCCGCTCCATCTGGCCCAAGGAGGACACGGTGGTCCGGGGCTACGAGATCCGGCGCACCGACTCGTTCGACCTCTTGAGCGAGTCGCTCTCGCAGGTGTTCGACCAGATCCTTGCCGGAAGGATAGAGGAGGCCAAGCAGTACGCCAAGGGGATAGTCTCGGACACCAAGTCCGGCCGCGTGGCGCCCGAGAAGCTGGTCATATCGCGCACGGTGCAGGGCGTGGACGACGAGGGGCGCGCCGGCGTGTACAAGAACCCCGACTCGATGGCCAACGTCGCCACCGCCCGCAAGCTCAAGGCCAAGGGCTACGACTTCGTGCCGGGCATGAAGGTCTCCTGGATAGTGACCGATGCCGACGCCACCCCCCAGCAGGTCGAGCCGTACATCGACGGCCGGCCCTTCGAGCACCGCCCCGACTGGAAGTACTACGCCCGTCGCCTGGCCGTGTCGCTCTCAAGGGCCACGGAGATCTTCGGCCTGGACGAGCGCGCCCTGCTCACCGGCCAGCAGGGACTGGACAGCTTCGCCCCCGGGCCGCCGGCCACTCCGCGCGGAAGGTCGGGCGCCGCCGACGCGAGGGGTCAGAAAACCAAAAGCCTGGACGAGTTCATGTAAACGTTTATTATGCAGCTTGCGCATCCTCTTTACCGATAAGCATGGTAACTAGCAGGTTCCACAAGGACGAGGCCGTGCTGCAGCGGGACACGATGATGGCCAAGGTCCGCTCCAGGCGCAATATTGCGATGGTCGCCGAGGTGCTCGGCCTGCTCGCGCTGTTCTTCGTGCTGTGGGTATACGCGGGTCCCATGGACACCAGCCCGCTCTACCTGCCGCTGTACCCCGCCATCGTCGCGTTGCTGGTCCTGGGCGCGGCGCTCATGGGGACCGGGGCCTACTTCAAGAGGCGGCTCTACGCGCTCAACGGACTCGCCGAGCGCCCCGCCGTCCGGAAGAGGTACACCACGACCGCCCTCGTGCAGGTCGTCCTATCCCTGATGCTCGCCCTCGTCTTCCTCATCGCCATGCCCCCCTTCGGGGACACCAACCTCGCCGAGCAGGGGATGCTCAGCGAGAAGGACAGGGTGGAGGTCGGCTCCAACACCTACATCCGCATCCAGTTCACCGGGGCCGACACTTACGGCAGCTTCCGGGCCGAGCTGTCGGTCACCTCCACGAACAACCTGACTTTGGATTTCTACCTCCTGGAGAAGGCCGACGCCGACGCGTTCGACCCGGCGGCGCCGCCCGCCGACAACATCTCCTACAGTTTGAGCGCCACCTCCTATACCTACAAGGGCGACGAGCTCGGGCCGCAGCAGTACACGCTGGTCATAAGCAACGCCCAGAACGACACCGCCATACTCCACTACAAGGTCTTCCAGAGGACCAACGACCAGATGAGCCTCGTTTTCATACTGTTCTTCCTGGTCTATGTCGGCATCGCCGGCGGGTGGGCGGCGCACGTCCGGTCCTGGGCAACGACGGAAACGGTGCCGGTCATCGAGCCGCCGGTGCCCTCGCCCGTGGCCCCGAGGCCGGCCATGCCCGGCCCGCCCCAGCCCGGGGCGGGGATGCAGGCGCGGGGGATGCCGCCATCGGCGGCCGGTCAGGCCCCGGAGACCGGCGGCGTCCCGATGTCCATCACCTGCCCCAGGTGCAACACGGTCTTCGAGGTGATGCGTGGCGCCGGCCCGACCAAGATAAAATGCCCGGGCTGCGGCAAGGAGGGCACCCTGGCCGGCCTCCCGACCGCGGCGCTGGAGGCGGCGCGCGCCCAGCAGGCGGCGGCCGGGCAGGCCCCGGCGCCGGTCCGGGCGGCACCGCCGGCCGGCGGGCCGGCCTACCAGCAGCCAGCCCCGGAGCCTTACATGGAGCCTCCGCCGGAGCCTTACTTGCAGCCCCCGCCGGAGCAGTACGCGCAGCCCGCGCCTGAGCAGTACGCCCGGCCCGCGCCTGGGAGCTACGCGCCCGCGGTTCCCGCCGCCGGGGACATGTACGCCCGGCCGGCCGCCCCGCCCGCGATGACCGCAAGGCCGGCCCCGCCGGCACCGGCCCCGCCCCAGCCCTCCCCCTACGACCAGCTCAAGGCGATGGGCCTGGCGCCGCCCGAGCCGGCCATACCGGAGGCAGCGGCGACGCCCCTCATCACCCCGCCCGCCCCGCCGCGCCAGGCGGCGCCCGCCCCCGTGCAGATGAAGACCATCGCCTGCCCGCGCTGCAAGCAGGCCTTCCAGATTGACAAGGTGGAGGGCCCCCAGCACATCCGGTGCCCCCACTGCGGCAAGGAGGGCACGATAGGCGCGAAGAAGCCGGCGGCCGTCGCCGCCCCGCCGGCGGTGCCACCGGCAGCGGGCCCCCCGCCCGCCGGCGCGCCGGTTCCGCGGCCCGCGCCCGCGGCGCCCGCCGCAGCGGGCCCCGCAGCCGCCCCGAAGATGATCTCCTGCCCCGCCTGCAAGCGGCCCTTCCCGGTGGCGGAGACGCGGCGCCCCGTACAGGTCAAGTGCCCCAGTTGCGGCAAGGAGGGCGTGCTCAGGAAGTAGCCCCGGGCGCGCCCGGCGGAGGCCTCATGCGGCCCGTTGCCATTGCCCTCCTCCTGCTCCTTCTGCCCCTGGCGGCGACGGTCCCGGCCGCCCCGGTCGCCCAGAGCGCCCCGGAATGGAGCGTCGACGATACCTGGCGCTACCAGGTGACCACCCGGACGGGCACCCTGAGCACGCTGGGGGACCTAACGGTGAGGGTGGTGGACGAAGGCGAGGTCCGCATCGGCAACGCCACCTTCCAGGCCTACACGCTCTCGGAGAGGCTCCGGCCCTGGACCCCGGCCAACGCCTCCGGGCTGCCGGTGGAGGCGGTCTGGGGCGCGACCTACACCCTGGTGAACACCACCGTGATCATCGAGAAGTGGACGCTTTGCACCCTCCGGACCGAATCGGCGGTGAGCACGGTCCACGGCGCCGATGTCACGACCGACCACGAGACCGTCGTGTACGGCCCATCCGACGGGCGCATCCGGTTCCCGCTGGCGGCGGGGGCGGCCTGGAACGCCACATTCGACCTGAACCGCACCCGCCGGTACCCGTTCCACACTTACACGGACAAACTCACCCAGACGCGGCTCTACGAGTGCCGGGGCCTGGAGAACCTGAGCTACAGGGTGGAGGGTCGCGCCCGCAACGAGAGGGGCTTCCACGTCCGCTGCAACACCGAGGGCTCGGCCTCCACGGTGGACTACTGGCACAGCACGCGCTACGGGACGGACGTGCGCAGGGACGAATTCGACGCGGCGACGGGGACCTTCCAGACCCGGGTCCTGATAGGGCACGAGAGCGCCCGGCCGCCGGAGATCCTCTCCAGCCCGCAGACCGTGCTCGCGCTCTTCTTCGGCCTGGTGGCGCTGGCGCTCCTTGCGGGGGCGCTGCTGCTCAGGTACCTCCCCGGGGTGATGCAGAGGCGCAGGGTGAGGGCCCTGGAAAGACGGACGGCGGCCCAAGCCGGAGGGGGCGGGCCGGCCGGGGCGCACGCTCCGGGCGGAAGGGGCCTCTCCGGGTCACGGCCGGTCACACCCGCTGGGCCCGGGCGCGGGCCGGTCACCCCGGGGAGGGGCCCGCCCGCCGGACCGCCGTCCGCCTCCGGCGGGGCGGCCAGGGGTCCGGGTAGAAGTCTTTAAACCGGGGAACGCATTCTGGAATCACTGGTGAGCCCGATGCGTCCAGCCATATGCGCGGCAGCCGTCGCCCTGTCAATGTTCTTGGCCCTCCCTCCGGCCGTTGCGGACAACGACTCGATGAAGGTGCTCGTCATCGCGGAGCAGGGCGAGCACGCCGTGGGGTCGAAGGTCGAGCTGACCGTGCGCGTGTACGACAAGGGCGTGGCGGTCGACCCCGACAAGACACCGGAGGTCACCATCCTCTCGGCGGCGCCCCGCGGCGTCGATGTCTTCAAGTACGACAACGGCCTCTTCAGGGGCAACTTCACAATCCAGCCGGACGACCTCGTCGGTAACCTGGTGGCCGTGGAGGCCTCCGCGACGGTGGGCAAGTCCACCGACACCGACGTCACCTACAACCGGGACACCGACATCGCCACCATCTACATCGCCGCGGACCCCGCCGGCCGCCTGGACGTCCGGCTGGGCGTGACCGGTGCCTCCGACAGCGTCGTGCGCCCGGGGGCCTCCGTCACCGTCTCGGCCGAGGTATCCTCCGCCGGCTCCCCCGTCCAGCCCGGAAGCTTCAACCTCACCGCCTCGTACACCGACCCCGACGGGAACCCCCACGAGGAGCCTGTCGACGCAACCGGCCAGGGCGCCGGCGTGTTCTTGGCGACCTATCCGCTCCCCCAGGTCACGTACGACCTGGACCTCGTACTGACCGCCCGGGCCTCCACGGGCAACTCCTCCGGCTCCGGGGCCGTCTCGCTTGGGTTCAACCAGTTCTGGGTGGTCTACCACAGCACCACCAAGTCCCCCGAATCGACGACGTTCTACCTCCACGCAGCCGACCCGTCGGGCATGGCGGTGGCCGGCGGCACGTTCGACTTCAGCTGGTGGCCCGACGGCAACCGCTCCCTGGCGACCAGGGCGCCGGCGGCGGTGACGGACCGGGACGGCAAGGCCAGAATCAGATTGGAGTTCGAGCAGGGCACCCGGACCCTCGCGCTGGAGGGGCGGCTGAACGCCTCCGGACGGACCCAGCGCTTCTCGGGCACGATAGACGTTTCCACCCCCACCGCCACCGGGAGGGCCCCGGGCCAGGGCTTCGAGATGGTCTACGTCGGGCCGGGCGACCTCTACACCCCGGGGAAGAAGGCCCAGCGCCAGTACGTCGCGTTCAACAACTCGCAGGAATGGAGGGACCAGGATATCCTCACATTCATCGTCGCCGCGCCCTACTCGGCGGGCAGCCCCTTCTCGCTGACACCGACGGTGGTGCTGGAGGCCCGGCCGTTCACCACCGACTCGCGGGGACGTCTCACCATCCCGTTCACCCCGCCGGCGTTCGACGCGTACGTGATCATCTACTTCAAGACGCCGACGGGCGTCCACCCGAAGCCCTCGGGGTACTTCTTCAACCACGACAGCAACGACGGCCAGTACTTCTCCGAGACGGCCGACGTGGTGCTGGTCACCCGGCACTACTCCGGGGAGGGCGTGAAGGTCCAGTCCTCGCCCTTCAAGGCGGGGGTCCCGTCCCCCGTGAAGGCCGTCCTCTCCGGGGGGAACCCCGAGAGCGCCTACGCGATGGTGGTGCTTGGGGACTTCGACCCCTCCCTTCCCCGGGGCTCGCCGGCAGGCGAATGGCAGGTCTGGGAAGGCGTCGGCAGCTGGCTCAACCTGTCCGCGGGCACATTCTCAGGGAGCCTCACCGTCCCGATCTTCATCCCCATCGACGTGAAGTGCACGGCCGTGGTGTTCCTCAACGAGAGGGGCAGCGCCCTTCCGCAGTACGGCTCCGCGGCGATGCCCAGGGAGTCCGCGGAGAAGCCCAAGGTGAGCTCCTTCCCGACGGAGTTCCTGCTCCTTTTCATCGTCATTGTCGTGGTGTTGGCCGCCACGGCGGCCGGGATAGCGGTCCGGCGACGGAGGGCCCGGGCGGGAGCCCCGCGCGGCGTCCCCCTGAGAATCAACTGCCCGGCCTGCGGCACCGCCTTCTCGGTCGTGCAGGGCCCCCGGCCCGTCAAGATAATGTGCCCCAACTGCGGCAAGGGCGGGACATTGCCGGCGCTGGCGCCGGAGGCCCCGGCCGGGGCCGTGGCCGCTCCGGCCGCCGCCCAGGCCCCCGCCGCCGCGCCGACCGCGGGCGCGAAGCTCTCCATACCATGCCCGTCCTGCGGCACCGTCTTCGACATAGTCCGGGGGGCCGGCCCGACGAGGATACAGTGCCCGAAATGCGGCAAGAGCGGGACCATCGCGGGGCTTTCCCCGGCGGAGGCCCCCGCCCCCGCCCGGGCGGCGCCGCCACCTGCGGCGGGCGTCTCGCCGGCGATGGCCGCCCAGATGGCCGCCGCCTCCCCGGCGGGCCGGCCGATGGCGGAGGCGGCGACGGACATGCCGGTGCCCGTGCCGGTCTCCCAGACCAGGACGATCTCCTGTCCCCAGTGCAAGAACCGGTTCACCATCGAGAGGAGGGAGGGCCCCCAGCAGATCAGGTGCCCGCACTGCGGCAGGGAGGGCACGATCGGGCGGGCGCCGGCGGGAGCGGCCGCGCCCGCGCAGCCGGCGGCCCAGGCGCCCGCTCCCTCTCCCGCGCAGGCCCCCGCCCCCGCGTCAACCTACGCCCAAGCCCCGGGCCCCGCGCCCCGACCGGTCGCGGCCGGCCAGAGGCCCATCGCCACGCCGGCCCCCCAGCCCCCGGCCAGGATGCCCGGCCCGGCGGCGCCCCCGACCGCGGCCGGAAAGCTCATCACCTGCCCGGCCTGCCGCCACCGCTTCCCCGTCTCCGACCCGCGGCGGCCCATCCGCGTCAAGTGCCCGTCGTGCGGGAAGGAAGGCACGTTGCGAACGTGAACAGGGCAGCAGGGCAGCAAGGGGGCAAGGGAGCAAGGCAGCAAGGGGACGGCCGTCGTCCCTTGCTGCCTTCCTGCCCCGGACCCTTGCTGCCTTTCTGCCCTGCTGCCTTCCTGCCCCGGACCCTTGCTGCCTTTCTGCCCTGCTGCCTTGCTGCCTTCCTGCCTCCCCGCTGCCCGCTGCCCCTTCTTCCCTGCCAGTCTTCCCGACGGAACCATTATAGTTTGGGAGGTGCAATTACTATCCGGTGGTACGATGAGGGCGTTGCCCGCAATAATGGCGTTCATGTTCGTGGCCGTCGTGATGGTCCCCCCTGCCGCGGCGGATGACGACTCGCTCAAAGTCGTCATTGTGGTGGAGGACAAAAGCTACACGGTAGGGACGAGCGTCAAGGTCACCGTCCTAATCTACGACAGGGCCCGTTTGGTCGACGCTGACAGCGCACCGACTGTGGTGTTGGGCCCCCACCACTCCCGGGAGCTATCGGTGTCGAAAAGGTCCACCGGGTCGTACGAGGGCAGCTTCACCCTCCGGAGCGAGGACCTCCAGAACGCGTACATTCAAATCAGCGCTTCCGCCACATACGGCAAATCCGGCGAGTCGGATAACATATACAACGAGGACCGGGGCTCCGCCGTAATCTATCTCGGCGGCGGTTCCACGGGCCTCCACGTCGATTCCTACATCAAGTCCGTCTCGGACAGCATCGTGAAACCGGGGACCAAGCTGGTCATAGGCGCCAGGGTGACACACAACGCCACCCCCGTCGTCCCATCCGATTTCGAGCTCACGCTCTCATACCGGCGCCCCGGGGCGTCGTACCACGAGGAAACCCTGACCACCACCAACCCTTCGACCGGCGTCTACGAGGCCCAGTACACCGTCCCGGAAGCTCTCTCCCACAGCACCGACCTCGATTTCGAGGTCTCCGCAGAGTACCAGGGTGACGACGCCCACTCCTCCCTGAACGTGAACCTGGACTTCTTCTCGGTGGTCTACCACAACATCAGCAAATCCTCCACAGAGACCGTCTTCGAATTGTACGTCGGGGACACCTCCGGTCGGGCGGTGAGCGGCGCCCACATCGACCTCGGTTACCATACCAGTGGGGACGATTGGGAGACGAGATGGAAGGAGGCCGGCGTGACCGACTCGGGGGGCAAGGTCCGGGTCACCCTGGACTACGACAGGGGCTCTTCTAGGCTATACGTAGAAGGCTACGCGAACGCCAGCGGCAAGACCCAGAGCTTCAGCGGCAGCATACCGATTCCGGGCGATTCCTCGGCGCCCGAGCCCAGCGACGATGACTTCGAGGCGGTGTATGCCGGAACGCGCATGTATTACACCCCGGGCCAGTCGTTCACACGGGAGTACATCGTGTTCAACAACTCCAAGTTGTGGACAGACAAGGAGGTGTACGTGTACATACTGACCGGCAAGTCATCCGGTGCCTACATGACCCCGGCGATCACCAAGGCGGAGGCCAGGTCCCTGACCACCGACGGTGCCGGCAAGCTCAAGCTCAGTCTCTCCCCTCCCTCCGGGACAGACACGTTGTACCAGGTCCATTTCGAGGGGGCGACCGGCGTCCACCCCAAGCCCGGAATGTACTGGAGCGGGCACGACAGCGTCGACGGGCAGTACTACTCCGAGGATGGCGACACCTTCGCCGCCAGCCGGGCGGCAACGGGCACGGACTTCCACATCTCCGTAAGCTCGCTCAGCCTCGGTTCCCCCACGAGGTTTTCGGCCTCCGCCGACGGCTCCGACCCGCCGGTCGCCATGGCCGCCTGGCTCCCCGGCGATTTCAAGGACCTATGGGATTATATGGAATCGGAGAAGAACTGGGATTCCTTTTCGACAATCATATCCTACCTCACCAGGAGCGGCAGTTCCTACTCGGGTAGCGTGACCATCCCCGGTTTTATGCCCAGGGACATGAAGTACACAATAATCATGATGGTCGAATCCGACGATGAGATACCGCATTACGGAACGGTCTCCCTCAAGCCCGGAGAGTCCTCCGAGCCCGAGGCAGGGTTCCCCTGGGTCTACGCAGGCATCGTGGTAACCATCATCGCGGCCGCCGTGGCTGCGGCGGTGGTCGCGCTCAGGCGCCGGCGCGCCCCAGCGCACCCGTCGGACGTCGTGGACTTCTCCAAGGCGCCGGCGCGGAGGCTGGCGGAGGAGGCGCCCGGCACGTCTGTGCCGGCGGGAGAGAGCGCCGGACCGGCGGGCCCGGGCGCCCCGCCCACGCCTCCCCCGCCCCCGCCTCACTTGCCCCCGCCGCCCCAGCCGGCCGGCGGT
>VGTL01000044.1 GCA_016874675.1 Methanobacteriota archaeon
AGGATCGCGGGGCATGGGATCTGCCCTTGACTTCCGGGTGCCGGGGGCCGGGAACCGGGACGGACGCGTCTTTCCCCGGCTCCCGGCACCCGGTCGTTCCCCGGCTCCCGGCACCCGGCACCCGGATTCCTATCGCGCCAACAGCTTCGCGTTCTCCTTCCAGACGATGCGCGGCGTTGCGACGAAAACGACCACGTCGCCCTTCGGGTCCAGGGGCTCGTCGCGGTAGCCGCCCCAGCGCTCCACGAGCTGCAGGCCGGCGCCCTCGAGCAGGGCCTTGAGCTGGTTGGGCTTGAGGAGCCTGAGATCGAGCTCGCTGTTCCATTCCCTGACCATGCGCCCGGCGCGCTCGACCTGCCACCTGTACCCGACATGCATGAGCGTCCCGGCCGCATCCGACGAGAGCGTGGAGTGGCGAATGAGCAGGTCGCCGTTCGAAAGCTCCACCTCCCGGTCGAGCTTCCCGGAGTGGAGCTTCGCCGGGTGCGGGATGAACGAGGCCACGGCCAGCAGGCCGTCGTCGGAGAGATGCCGCCTTATGCAGGCCATCGAGCGGTCCTGGTCATCGGGGGTGAGCAGGTGGTTGACCGACGAGAATGCCAGTATGACGAGGTTGAACCGCCGGCCCAGTTCGAATTGGCGCGCGTCCGCATTCAAGAGGGTGGCGCGCTTTTGGACATCGGCCGGCTCGCGCGAGAGCTTCCGGTGCGCCTTTTCGAGCATCAGGTGGTTGGAGTCGATGCCCGTGACCTCGAGACCGGATCGCGCGAGCGGGACCAGCACGCGCCCGGTGCCGCACATGAGCTCGAGGACGGGGCCGCCGGCCCTCCTCGCCAGGGCCGTGTAGAAATCCAGGTCGTCGACATCGGCGTAGAAGTCGTCGTAGTACTCCCAGTCGGTGTCGTAGGCGGCGTCGGTCCTCTCCATCGGGGCCGGGAGCGGTCTTGCAGGGGATAAAGCTATTTGCGCCCCGGCTACCGGGGGGATAAAGCTATTTACGCACGCATCGTTTCGCCACCGGGGACATGGCCGAACGGGTCTTCATCGGCGTCGCCTGGCCGTACGCCAACGGCTCGCTCCACCTGGGGCACGTCGCCGGCTCGCTCCTGCCGCCGGACATCTTCGCCCGCTACCACCGGATGCGCGGCCGGGAGGTGCTCATGGTCTCCGGCTCGGACGAGCACGGGACGCCCATAACCGTCACGGCCGAGAGGCGGGGCATATCCCCGGCCCAGGTGGCGCAGGCCTACCACGACGAGCACGTCCGGGACCTGGCGCGCTTCGGCGTCTCGTTCGACCTCTTCTTCCGCACCTCCGACCGGAGGCACAAGGAGGTCGTCTGGGACATCTTCCTGAAGCTCCTGGAGAAGGACCTCATCTACAGGAAGGAGGTGGTGGCCCTCTTCTGCCCCAGATGCGGCCGCTTCCTCCCCGACCGGTACGTCGAGGGGACCTGCCCTCACTGCCGGGAGCCGGGCGCCCGCGGGGACCAGTGCGACTCCTGCGGCAAGACGCTGGACCCGACGGAGCTTGGCGACCCGGCCTGCAAGATCTGCGGGGCGGCGCCGGCGCCCCGGTCCACGGAGCACTTCTTCCTGCGCCTGGGAGCCCTCCAGCCGCGGCTGGAGGAGTACCTCAAGGACAAGGACTTCTGGCGCCCCAACGTTCTCAACTTCACCCGCAACTGGATGCGCGAGGGCCTGCGCGACCGGGCCATCACCCGCGACCTGCAGTGGGGCGTGGAGATACCGCTCCCCGGCTACGACACGAAGCGCATCTACGTCTGGTTCGAGGCCGTGATCGGCTACCTGTCGACATCGAAGGAGTGGGCCCGCCGGGCGGGCCGGCCCGACGCCTGGAGGGACCTCTGGCAGGACCCGGCGGTGCGGCACTACTACTTCCTGGGCAAGGACAACGTGCCCTTCCACACCATCATCTGGCCCTCGATACTGCTGGGCTACGGCGGCCTGAACCTGCCCCACGACGTCCCCGCCAACGAGTTCCTCTCGTTCGGCGGCGAGAAGTTCTCGAAGAGCCGGGGCATCGGCATCGAGCTTTCGCCCTACCTGGACCGCTTCGACCCCGACCCCATGCGCTACTACCTGACCATCAACATGCCCGACAATCGGGACACCGACTTCACCTGGGAGGAGTTCGTCCGGAAGAACAACGACGAGCTCGTGGGGACGCTGGGCAACTTCGTGAACCGGGTGCTCATCTTCACCCAGAGGCACTTCGGCATGGTGCCCGGGCGGGCGGAGCCCGACGAGCTCGACCACGAGGTGGACCGGATGATCCACTCGGCCTACGACGTCGTCGGGCGCCACCTGGAGCGCTGCGACTTCAAGCCGGCGATGAAGGAGGTCATGGCGCTCGCGGCGTTCGGCAACCGCCTCATCGACACCAAGGCCCCCTGGAAGCTCATACGGGAGGACAAGACCAGCTGCGGGGGGGCGATGCACGTCTGCCTGCACCTCACGAAGGCGCTGTGCATGCTCGCCTACCCGTTCCTGCCCTTCACCGGCCGCAGGCTCTGGAGGATGCTGGGCGAGCCGGAGGACATCGAGAGGGCGAATTGGGATGACGGCCGGCAACCCCTGCCGGTCGGGAGGAAGCTCCCCCAGCCGGCGCCCCTGTTCCGGAAGCTGGAACTCGACGAGGTCCTGGGCGTCCCGCCCTCGGAAGGCGCGCCGGGGAAGGCCGCTCCACCGGCCCCGCCCTCCGGGCCACCGCCCGCTCCCTCTATGCAACCCTCACCGGCGAAGCCCGCCACCGGGCCTGCCAAGACCGCGCCCCCATCGCAAGAGCCGCCTGCGACCGACCGACCCGCGGGCCGGCCGCAGAAGCAACCGCAGCCATCGCAACCCGCGGGCCGGCCGCAGAAGCCTGCGCCGCATAAACCGACCGCGCAGGCGGCGCAGGTCCCCGACCCCAAGGAATCGGGGGCCTGGTTCGACCGGTGCGACATCCGCATCGGCCGGATCCTCGAGGTCAAGCCCCACCCCAACGCCGACAAGCTCTACATCACGAGGGTCGACCTGGGCACCGAGCAGCGCCAGATGGTCGCCGGGATGAAGGCGCACTACGGGGCCGGGGAGATGACCGGCAAGCTCGTCGCCACGATCGTCAACCTGGAGCCGGCGGTGCTCCGGGGCGCCGAGTCCGCCGGGATGATGTTCGCATTCGACGAGGAGGGCGGGAGCAGGATAGCGCTCGTCGTCCCGGACGGGGAGGCGAGGCCGGGCGAGCGGGTGCTGGCGCTCGGAAGGCCCCCGGGAACGCCGGCGGGGAGGATAGGCTTCAAGGACTTCGGGCGGGTCGAGATGCGCGGCGCGCTCGTGTCGTCGGTGGAGGGGGAGACGGCCTCCGTGGAGGTCCCGGGCCAAAGGTTCACGGTGAGGGCGGGGCCGGGATTCGCGCCGGGGCGGTACATCGCCGTCCTGATGGCCGAGGCGCCGGCGGCGCTCGTGACCGGTTCGGGCGTTCCCCTCACGCGGGAGCGGGAGATAGCGAATGGCGCGCGCGTCCGGTGAGCGGGGGTTCGACCTCCACCTGCACACCACCCACTCTCCGGACGGGGAGATGACCCCCACCGACCTGGTCAGGACCGCGGTGGCGAAGGGACTGGGCGGCGTGGCGCTCACGGACCACAACTCGACCCGCGGGATACGGGAGGCGCGGGAGGCCGCCGCCGGCTTCCCGGGCTTCCTGGTGGTTCCCGGCATCGAGGTCTCGACCAAGGGCGGCCACATCATCGGCCTGGGCATCGACGCGCCCGTGGCGTCTGGCCTCGAGGTGCCCGAGACCGTCGAGAGGATAAGGGCCCTCGGCGGCCTTCCGGTGGCGTCCCACCCCTACCGCCGCTTCACGGGAATAGGGGAGGACTGCATACGCTCCGCGCGGTTCGGGGCCGTCGAGGTGCTCAACGGGCGCTCGCCGTCGAGGAAGAACCTCCGGGCTTGCCGGCTGGCCCTGGAGCTCCGGCTGGGGCTCTCCGCCGGCAGCGACGGTCACCGGACCTCCGAGGTCGGCCGGTGCTACGTCGTCCCCGAAAGCGACCCCGGCGGCGTCGACGGGCTCCTGGAGCAGATACGGGGCAAGCGGGTGAGGACCTGGGGCCGCTCGGCCGGCCTGATGGAGGTGGCGAGGACGCTGACCAAGATAAGCACCGGGCTGGTCAGAAGGCGCGGCAAGAGGATCTAGTTGGCGGCGGGCGCTTCCTGGGCGGCGGCCTCGGCCGCGGCGGCCTTCTTCTGCTTCATCCGCTTGAAGAGCGTGATCGCAAGTCCCGCCCAGAAGATGCCCAGGAGCCGGGGTATGAACAGGATGACGAGCAGGGGGATGTCGGCGACGGCGGCGCCGATCAGGATGTTCCTCTTGTCTGGCCAGCGGAACCGGGCGAACTTGTAGAGGGGCATGCCCCAGAATGGCCAAAGTTGAGGGAAGAGGTACTTGCCCATCGTCATGCCCTCGGGGAGCTTGGGCGCCGGCGCGGGCGGCTTCGCCTCGACGGGCGCCGCCGGCCTCGGCGGGGCGGCGGCCGCCGGCCTCGGAGGCGCCTGCGGGCCGGGCCTGGCGGCCGCGGGCGGGGCGGGCCCCGGACCGAAGAGGCCGGGTTTCGCGGGCGCCGGGGGTTTCATGGCGGGGGCGGCGGGCTTCGGCGACGCCATCCCGGTCACGGCGGCGAGCTTCCCCTCGTCGATTTTCCCGGCGCCACCGGCGGTCGCCCCGCCGGCGGCCTCCGATCGCGTCTCCTCCTCCACGGGGACGAAGACCTTGGGCAGGTCGAGCCTCTCGCCGTATTTCGACTCGTAGCGCTCGATGAGCCTCTGGCGGCGCTCGACCGCGGACATCCGGTCGATGCGCTTCTCCACCTCGGGCAGGCTCTCGAGGCTGACGCGGACTTCGGGGGCGCGGGGCGGCGGGGCTGGCCTCGGGGGGGCCGTCCCGGGGCGCGCCGGGAGGGCCGCCCCCTTCGGCTGGGCCGCCGCCCTCGGCGGAGGGGCCAGCCGGGCGGCCTTCTTGGCCTGCTTCTTCTCCCTGCGCCTGGCGAAGAACCCCTTCTTGTCCGGGCCGCCGTCACCCTCCTGCGCCATTGGACAATCACTTTCCATATCTATAACGCAAGTCGATATTTCAAGATTTGCACGGGGCCAAAGATTTAAAGTCTGGAGAGAATTCGAATCAGCGGAACGGTGGAGCACACGAGGAAAGGGAGGGCGCAGGGGAGAAAAGCGGTCCGGCCGGCCGGAAGGCCGGCCGCGGCGCCGGCGCGGTTCTCCGGGCCCGATGGGCCGGAGGCGGGGCCCGGCGGGGTACCGGAGGACGACGAGGCCGGCCTGCCTCCCGGGGACGGGGCGCCGCCCGCCGACCTGGAGCGGCCCAGCTACGGTACGGAGACCGAGGAGGGAAGGCACATAATGGAGCTTCTGGAGAAGCACCAGGAGTACTCCGGCCTCCCACGGTCGCGGCGGAGCCGCCCCCCGGCCAACCGGCGCTACGAGGTGGTGGAGCACACCGCCGATGTGGGCATCCGGGCGTTCGGGGAGACCATGACCGAGGCGTTCGAGAACGCCGCGCTGGGGATGTTCAACATCATCACGGACCCCTCCAAGGTGGGCCTCCTGCAGGACTTCGAGGTCATCATCGAGGGCGACGACCTGAGGTCGCTCCTCCACGAGTGGCTCTCCCAGCTGCTCATCCTCTCCCAGGTCAACGGCATGCTCTTCGGCGGGTTCAGGGTGGAGATGAGGCCCCTGCCCCGGGGGATGGGGCTCACCGGCTGGGCCATCGGGGAGCCGGCCGACCCGGAGAAGCACGTCTACAAGACGGAGATCAAGGCGGTCACGCACCACATGCTCGAGGTCCGGGAGAGCCCGCCGATGGTGAAGGTGCTCTTCGACATATAGGCGGATACGATAATTTATATATGGGTGGAACTGTATCAGGACCCTACGAGGGTGACAGGATGAGTGCCCGCAACAAGATTAAGACCTATATCAGGGGTTTCGACGAGCAGCTTGACGGTGGCATTCCGGAGTGCAGCGTGGTGCTCTTGGTCGGGGAGCCGGGCACCATGAAGTCCTCCGTGGCGTTCAGCATCCTTTACAACAACGCCAAGAACGACGGGGTCAAGGGCCTCTACATCTCCCTGGAGCAGAGCCGCAGCTCGATTCTGGACCACATGGAGGGGCTGGGCATGGACATGTCGGCGGTGGAGGACAACGTCCACCTGCTCGACCTGGGCCTCATCCGCAAGAACCTCAAGATGCTCGGCGACCAGACCTGGATGCACGTCTTCAAGATGTACGCCGAGAACCTGAAAAACAGCACGGACTACTCCCTGCTCGTGCTCGACTCGCTGCCGGTGCTCGAGCTCCTGGCGCAGTTCAAGGAGCCCCGCACCGAGCTCTTCCAGTTCTTCGAGTGGCTCCGGGAGCTTGGCATCACCACCATCCTCATCTCCGAGATGGGCGCCGCCGCGACCTCCTACGCCAAGCACGACGAGGACTTCCTGTCCGACGGCATCATCCACCTCAAGATGGAGAAGGTGGACGACGTGAACATCCAGCGGCGCATCCGGGCCGTGAAGATGCGCTCCTGCAACCACAGCGCCAACTACTTCACACTCCTGTTCGGGGAGGGCGGCTTCCAGACCACGAAGGTCATCGGCGAGTCGTCGTTCAAGTGAGGGGCCGGGGCCCCCTTTCCATTCCGGCGGCGGGCGCCAGCGCCGCCCGGCCCGACCGGGGGGCGGCAGGGCGGGCGGCACCCGGCACGGGCGAGCGGCCGGTGGATGGCCCCGGGACGCCGGCCCGCAACAACCCATAAATACGCGCAACAAGCTCCCTTGGCCGGAAAGGCATGGAACCCGCCCAGGTCAGGGCGCTGGCGCGCAAGTTCGCGCTGGTCAACGCGGCCAACTACTCCGGCAAGGCCTCGGACAAGGCCGTGCTCAGCAGGCTGCTTGCGGACCGCAGCGAGCTCAGGCCGCGGGCTCGGGAGCTCCTGCCGCTCGTGAAGGCGGTCGTGGAGGAGGTCAACGGCCTCCCCCCGGAGAAGCAGAGGGAGGCCCTGGCCGCCGAGTTCCCCGAGACGCTCGTGAAGGAGGAGAGGAAGGAGAAAGAGCGCACCCTTCCGCCCCTCGTCAACGTGAGGGGCAGGGTGGTCATGCGCTTCGCCCCGGGCCCCTCTGGGCCGCTCCACCTGGGCCACACGCGCGCCGCCATCCTCAACGACGAGTACGCCCGGGCGTACGGCGGGGACCTGGTGCTCCGCATCGAGGACACCGACCCCGACCGGGTGCTCCCCGAATCCTACGACATGATCCGGGAGGACCTGGACTGGCTCGGCGTGCGCTGCACCTCCACAGTTATCCAGACCGACCGGTTCCCCCGGTACTACGACGCGGCCCGCAGGCTGCTGGGGATGGGCGCGGCCTACGTGTGCCTGTGCGCGCCCGAGGACTGGCGCCTTCTCAAGCAGGAGTCCCGCCCGTGCCCCCACCGCGACGCCCCGCCGGGGAAGAACCTGGAGCTCTGGGACATGATGCTCGACCATGCGTTCCCCGCCGAGAAGGCCTCGATGGTGGTGAAGACGGACCTTTCCCACCCGGACCCGGCGATACGCGACTTCGTGGCGATGCGGGTCGTGGACACGCCGCATCCCCGGACCGGGACGAAGTACCGCGTCTACCCCCTCATGAACTTCAGCGTCGCTGTGGACGACCACGAGCTGGGGCTCACGCATGTCCTGCGGGGCAAGGACCACCAGAAGAACACCTGGCGCCAGGCGTACCTGTTCGACTACCTGAAGTGGCCCGTGCCCGAGTACATCCACTACGGCCGCATCTCGATTGAGGACGCGGTGCTCAGCAAGTCCGAGATTGAGCGCGGCGTGAGCTCGGGCGAGTACAGCGGCTGGGACGACGTGCGTCTGGGAACGGTGCGCGCCCTCGCCAAGCGGGGCATCCGCCCTGAGGCGATAAGGAGGTACTGGGTGGAGGTCGGCACCAAGGAGGTGGACATCCGGTTCTCCTGGCAGAACCTCTACGCCCACAACCGGGACCTTGTCGACGACGGGGCCGACCGGCTATTCTTCGTGTGGGACCCGACCCCGCTCTGGATACTGGGCGCGCCCCCGCTGGAGGGCCGGGCGCCGGTGCACCCGGCCCACCCGGAGCGGGGCGTCAGGAAGACAGTCGTAGGCGATACGGTGCCGCGCCAGGCGCTCGAGAGGCTCTTCGGCTCCGGCCAGGAGCTGCCGAAGGCGCTCCAGGGCCAGCCGGTGCTGGTCTGCAAGGAGGACCTGGCGGGGCTTTCGCCCGGGGCCAGGCTCCGCCTCAAGGACCTTTGCAACATCGAGCTCTCGGCGCCATTCGAGGCCAGGCACATCGGCAACGACCTGGGCATTCTCAAGGAGGGCGCGAAGATAATCCACTGGGCGGCGCTCGACGGCGTCCCGGCCGAGGTCCAGCTCGAGAGCGGCGAATGGGCGCGCGGGGTGGCGGAGAAGGGGGCGCGCGAGGCCGCCGGCCGGCTCGTGCAGTTCGAGCGGTTCGGCTACGTCCGCCTGGACCGGTGGGAGGCCGCGCTCGAGAGGCTTGTCGGTTACTTCGCGCACAAGTAGGGCCTCGCCCGCACAGAACCGGTGCAAAAGTATTATAATTCTCCGAGGGCATCCGAGAGTTCCGGTGATACACATGTCCGCAGGCAGCAAAATGGCAGTCGCGGCCCTATTGATCATCCTGTGCCTGGTGGCGCCCGGCATCGCGGCGGACCGCCTGGCGCCCGACGTCTCGATAGCCGCGTCCGACATCCAGTTCTCCAACGACTTCCCCAGCGCGCTCGAGACGATAACGATCAACGTGACGGTCCACAACATCGGCGGCATGGACGCCACGGCCGTGTCCGTCCAGTTCTACGAGGACGTGGAGGCGATACCGTTCAACCAGAAGACCATCCCGAACATCCCGGTCAACGGCACCGGCGTGGCATCGACGAGCTGGTTCGGCCGCCTTCCGAGGACCTACACCATCCACGTGAGGATAAACTGCACCGCCGACACCAACCTGGCCAACAACGGCGCCTCCCGGGCGATAACGGTGGGGACCCCCTCCGGGCCGCTCGTGGTGGAGGTCGCCCTGGACCCGGCCACCTGCGAGCCCGAGCAGCCCTACCGGGCCAACGGCACGGTGAGGCTCGCCACCCAGCCCCAGCCCGCCGCGACCGTCACCGTCACGGTGCGCGACCGGAGCGGCGTCACCGTCGGGACGCCGGTGCAGACCACCACCGATCCTGCCGGCGCCTTCTCCGCCTGCCTCACCGCCCCCCGGGCCGCCGGGGACTACCGGGTGGAGGCCGCCGCCAGTTCCGGCGGGCTCAACGGCAACGACACCGCCACCCTCCGGGTGGTCCTGCCCGACCTGATAATCACGGTGATCACATTCTCCAACACCGCTCCCCGGGAGGGGGACAGCGTCAAGGTCACCGCCACGCTGAAGAACAACGGCACCGCCGCCTCGGCCGGCACCACCGTGGCGTTCTACGACGGCAGCGCGCGGTTCGCCAATGTGAAGGCCGACCCCCTTTCCGCCGGCAACTCGACCCAGGTGGTCGCCACCTGGAGGGCCGTCAAGGGGACCCACCAGATCAAGGCCGCCGCCGACCCGGACAACAAGGTGAACGAGTCCAGCGACGAGAACAACGCGCTGACGGTCCCGCTGGAGGTCAAGGCGGGAGGTGGCGGAGGCGGCAACGACATGCTGCTGATCGGCGGCGCGGTGGCCGCCGTCGCGGCGGTGTCCGTGGTGGCGGTCCTTATCATCCGCCGGCGGCGCAGGGCCGCCTGAGCCGGGGGACTGGACCGGATGGCGTCCGTGCTTGAGGAGATGGCGCAGGCGGTCATTGACGGCGACGGCGAGCGCGTGGCCGAGCTGGTGAAAACGGCGCTCTCGGAGAAGGTGGCGCCCTCCAGGATCATCAACGACGGCCTCGTCGCCGGCATGGGCGTCGTCGGCGAGCGGTTCAAGAACGGGGAGTTCTTCATCCCTGAGGTCCTCATGTCGGCGCGCGCCATGCACGTCGGGATGGCCCTCGTCAAGCCGCTCCTTGGCTCGGGCGAGGAGAAGGGCCGGGGGACGATTGTTATCTGCACGGTCAAGGGGGACGTCCACGACATCGGCAAGAACCTCGTGGCGATGATGCTCGAGGGCGGCGGCTTCAGGGTGGTCGACCTGGGAACGGACGTTTTGCCCGAGCGCGCCGTGGCGGCGGTGAGGGAGCACTCGGCGCAGGTACTGGCGATGTCCTCGCTTTTGACCACGACGCTCGCCCGGATGCCGGAGACCATCAAGGCGCTCGAGGCCGCCGGGCTGCGCGGCCGCGTGAAGGTCATGGTCGGCGGGGCCCCGGTGACGCAGGCTTTCGCCGACCGGGCTGGGGCGGACGGGTACGCGCCGGACGCCGCGCTCGCGGTGGAGCTCGCAAGGAGGCTTCTGGGCCTTTGAGGGAGGGCACCATGGGGGACCCGGCAGAAACCACCAACAGCCCCGGGCCGCCGCCCGCGGACGGGGACATACCCGCCCTCTCGGCGCGCGGCCGCACCGTACCGGAGGCCTGGGAGAGGAGCGTGCTGGAGCTCTGGGAGCGGGGCGCGCGCGTCCGCACCGAGTACGACCGCGAGGGCGACCCGCCCAGCCGCGACTCGACGATGTTGATAGTCGTCGAGGAGCCGATGGCCGAGCCCCGCATACACCTGGCGTTCCCGGGCGGCGTCGAGGACCTGGAGAAGTACCGCCAGGAGGTGCTCTTCGGCGTGCACGACCACTGGGTCCGCCCCGAGGAGGGCAAGTGGACCTACACCTATCACCAGCGCCTGACGGCCTACGCGCCCGTGGCCGACCTATCCAGCTCGAAGGTGAGGAGCCCCTTTCAACCGGTGGACCAGCTGGAGTACATCATCGGCAAGCTCTCGAGGTCCCCCCACTCCAGGCGGGCGCAGGGGATAACCTGGATGCCCACGGCCGACCCGGCCACGGACGACCCGCCCTGCCTGCAGAGGATATGGTGCAGGCTCTTGCCGGTAGATGGACCGGGTGCCGGGTGCCGGGGGCCGGGGAACGACCGGGTGCCGGGGGCCGGGGGCCGGGAGCGGGGGGCCGGGTCCGTCGTCTCCGGCCCCCGGCCCCCGGCCCCCGGCACCCGGCACCCGGACGCGGAGTACGCGCTGAACCTGAACACCCACTGGCGCTCGCGCGACGCCTACAAGGCGGCGTTCATGAACATGTACGCGCTGACCGACCTGCAGAGGTGGCTGGCCGAGGAGATAGGCCGGCGGATGGGCCGGAAGGTGGCGGTCGGCCGCTACGTGGACATCAGCGACTCCTACCACATCTACGGCGCCTACTTCCAGGAGTTCAACGAGCGGTTCCTCAAGCTCGTCCGGGAGAGGCCGTTCGACAGGCGCGTCTGGAGGTCGGACGACCGGCGGGTGCAGGCGGCCATACTGGCGGGCCGGGAGCAGCTCGAGAAAGAGAGTGCGCGGGGGCCCTAGCTCAGGCGCCCGCCACTATCTTTATCACGTCGCCGTCATCGAGGAGGTGGTCCGCCCCGACGACGCGGTGGGTGCGGGCGTTGATGGCCCGGATGAAGTGCTTCCCCAGGTCGGTGTGGACCTTGAAGGCGAGGTCCTTGGCAGTCGAGCCGCGCTTCATCAGGTAGGCGTCCGGCAGGACGCGCCCGTCCTTGTCGGTGAGCTTGCTTTCGTCCTCGACCGGGTAGACGACTATCTTGTCCAGGAGCCTGAAGAAGGCCTCCTCGACGCACCTCTGGACGCCGGTCCCCACCTCGCTCCTCGAGAGGAACTCCTGGAACTTCTCGAGACCCTTTTTCTGGGCCGGATTGAGCTTCGACTGATCCGTTACCGTGAACTCGCGCGAGCCCGGCATGTAGTGGATGAGCCCCGCCTTGGCCGCCCGCCGCAATCCCAGCTCGTACTCGGCGGCCGTCGGGATGACGACGTACCCCTCGAGCTCCCCAAGCCTCCTTATCTTCTCGGGCGGGGCCAGGTCGGCCTTGTTGGCGGCGATTATCATCGGTTTGGAATGCTTCCGGAGGGAGGCGGCGAACGCCAAGAGGTCGTCCTGGGTCCATTTGGAGAACCTGTCGGGAACCGGCGCGGCCTTGAGGGCGAGCTTTATGTCCGTCTCGTTGATTCCCAATCCAGCGTACTTCTCGGCCAGGATGGTCTCGAGCTTGAGCGCCTCGGACTCCGTGCGCTTGGCCATCCGCTCCCAGCCCTTGCCCAGTATGCCGGCGATCCACTGGTCCATCTCGCTTTCGAGGAACCGGACATCGTCCAGCGGGTCCCGCGATCCGTCCGGACATACGTTGCCCTCGGCGTCCGTGCAGCCCGTGGCGTCCACGACGTGCACGAGCGCCGAGGCCTGGCGCAGGTCGTCGAGGAACTTGTTGCCCATCCCCTTGCCCTCGTGCGCTCCCGGGACGAGCCCGGCGACGTCGATGAGCTCGACGGCGACGAAGCGGATGCCCTCCTCGCATTTCGAGGTGCGGGGCGTGCACCGGACCTTGAAATCCACATGGGGGCATTTGGCCTTGACGAACCCCACGCCCCGGTTGGCCTCTATCGTCGTGAAAGGGTAGTTGGCAATCTGGGCCGGGGCCAGCGTGGCCGCGGCGAAGAACGTGGACTTGCCGACGTTGGGCTTGCCGACCACGCCCAGCTGCTCCACGCCACTGCGATTACATTCTCGGTTTATCTGGGTTTTGCCGGGGGGCGGGGGAGCCCCGGGGGGGCGGTCGCGCGCCCTGGGAGGGGCTGACCTACGCTCCCCTCTGGCCCTGTATCATCTCCACGAAGGCCTCCACCCGGGTCCGGATCTGCTCCACGTCCTCCGTCGAGTAGTCGGTCTCGATGGTGAGCATCGGAGTGCCCCTCTCCAGCAGGCTCTTCTCGACATGCCTGGCCTCGATGCTGTAGATGTAGCAGCCCATGAGGACATGGTAGAGCACGCCGCTCGCCCGGAACTGGTCGACGAACTGCCTGAGCCTCTCGATGCGGGCGCGGTTGGGGGTGAAGCAGGCGCAGGAGTTCATCAGGTAGCGATCGGCCAGCCCCAGCATCATCTCGTCCATCGACCAGTCCATGACATAGACGGGGTCCCAGACCACCTTGGCCCCGGTGCAGACCTCGTCGGCGACCAGCGCCGCGCCGGACTCCTCTATAAGGCGCGGTATCTTCCAGGTGGGGAGTATGACCGGGCTGCCGGTGAGGAGGATCCTGGGGGCGCTTTCGTCCCGGACGCCCTCCTTTTTCCCCTCGACCTCGTCGCACAGAAGCTCCATCTGCCGGGCCCAGCGCTCCGGGTCGTCGTGGAACCACATGTTCGTCGCCAGCATGACGTCCCGCCCCCAGATGGGGACAGCGGGCCGCTTGCGCGTCTCGTAGAGGCGCCTGATCAGCGCCCGGCGGCGGTTGGTGAGCTCGATGGCGGCTCGCAGCCCGTTCTTCGTTATCCGGTTGCCGGTGAACTCCTCCAGGTTCCTTTTGAGGTTGCGAAGCTCCGCGAGCCAAAGCTCCCGGGCGGGCTGGGTGACCGTCGTGTGCGGGACCTCCAGCACCCAGGTGGGCTTGTGCTCGGCGAGCACCTCGGCCATCTTCTTCTTGCCGTCGCAGGTGGTGGGGGTGATCAGTACGTCCGCCAGCTCGAAGTGCGGCGAGCCCGAAAGGAGCATCCCCAGCGAGGACTTGATGGCGGGGCAGAAGTTGCGCGGCAGGACCTCCTCGGCGGTGGCCACCGGCTCCTGGCACCCGGAGCACAGCCGGACGGGCACGGCTCCCGCCGCCAGCACGAGCTCCTCCGGGACGAAGTTGCAAAACACCCCGACTATCTTCTGGCCGGCCTCCCGGGCTGCCCGGAGCTCCCTCGCCCGGGTGGTGAAGAGCCCCTTGGCAAGGTCGTAGAAATAGCCCATGGACCCGATTCCGCCGTTCCCGGCGGCCATGGAGTCCACCTCCTCCGCGATGCGGGCGGCCACGGCCTGCACCGTGGGGCCGAGCTCCTCCCGGGCGGTCACCGGTTCAGTTTTTGCATTCGGGGCTTCCCCGCTGTCGTCCTGCATCGTGATCACGTCTTGCCATGCGGGCGCTTCATCTCCAGGTAGCGCCGGACCTTGAAATACCTGATGATAGACAGAAGGGCGGCGGCGAGGACCACCGCGCCGACAGCGGCGACGAGCGCCGCAAGCAGGGTGGACTGCGGGACGCCCAGGGCCCGGGCGGCGCGCGGCGAGGCGGCGGTGTTGTTCATCCAGTCCCCGGCGACCACCTCGAAGCGGACCTCGCTTGCCGAGCGCAGCCCGTCGACGGAGCCCTCGTACCGGCCGGGGCCGACGAGCTGGAGGGGCCTCTCCCGCCAGGCCCCTCCGTCCACGGAATAGCGGACGCGGACGGATTGCACCCCCGAGCCGGCCTCGTCGTCCACCCGGGCGCTCACCAGCGCCTCGCCCTCCGACGGAAAATAGTAGTCGAACCGGACGTCGCGTATGGCCGGCGGGGAGCGGTCCTCCAGCGAGACGTTGAGGTCGGTGCCCCCCTCCTTGAGCGAGAACTGCTGGAGCTTGGAGAGCGAGCGGTAGGAGACGTTGATGGCGCAGCTGTCGATGACCTGGCTCCCGCCCTCCCGGATTATCCGAATCGGGACGGCGAAGCTGCGGAAGCCGTCGTCGCGCGTCTCCGTGGCGACCAGAAGGTCCCCCCCGGGCGAGAAGACCCGGATGCCCACCTGGGCCGGGGCGCCGTTCACCGTCGCCCGGACCTTGAGCGTGTTTAGTATCGTGGCGTTGTCGACCAGCGCGTAGCCCCCGATGTTGGCGTGCTCGCTCCACACCCGCGCCTCGTCGCAGGCCGAGAGGTTCTCCACGGAGGTGGCCGTCAAAAACAGCCTGGCCCGGTCGTCCATGTGGACGAGGCCCATCGCGGTCCCGTTGTAGGCGTACACCGTGGAGTCGCCCGCCATCCGTATGGGCAGGCTCCCGCTCTGTATCGTGGCCCGGTCCAGGTAGGCCGAGGAGTTGGCCGCCGAATTGAAGGAGCGGACCGTGGTCTGGATCACCGTCGTCACCGAGTTGGACTGGAGGTCCAGGTTGGTGACGGTGCACCTCTCGAGCAGGACGTTCGAGAAGCTCTCCATCACGGCCGTCTCGACCGCGCAGTCGTAGAGGAAGACGTTGAGCCGGCCCGTACTCTCCTTCACCACCATGCTCGGGATGCTGGAGCCGGTGAAGACGCAGGTCGGGTTTATCTCTATGGTCAGGCCGGAGGTCAGCCGGCAGCCGGCAAGCTCCATGACCGAGTTCATGTGGGTGTAGAGGCTGCCCTCTGAATCGATGGTGCTGTTGACGGCGCCGAAGCGGCCGAAGTTCACCAGGCTCTCCGAGCCGTAGAGGAACACGGGCTGGTCGGTACCGACGTGCGGGCCGGGGCTCTGGCCCGCCGCCGGGTGCCTCAGCGGTCCGTCGGGTCCCTGCCCCTCGAAATGGTAGGTGTGGTTGCCCGGGGAGAGGGTCGTGGCCAGGATGTAGTCGATGCCGTCCCGCGCGGTGGTGTCGTTTTGGTCCAGCTTGGACATGTTGAACGCCGTCCCGTCGATGACGAGGTTGATCCAGGAGAGCTCACGGTCGGGCGGGTCCTGGTACCTGATTCGATAGATGAAGCTCTCGTTGCGGTCCGCGGCCCAGCTGGGCTGGACGATTCCGCTCATGAGGGGCTCCTGCAGGCGGTCGAGCACCAGCCGGGAACCGGTGAGGTTGACCGAGGCGTACTCGTCCACGAGAACGAACCCGTTGGGCGCGGCGTAGAGCTGCTCGATGCGCATCGGCGGCTGTTCCGGAATGAGGACGGTGAGCTGCGAGTCCGTCACCTTCAGGGAGGACTGCCCGGCGAGCCACAGGTCCCCCCGGATGGTGACATTCGCCCCGCCGTCGACGACCAGCGAGGCCTCCTCGTTGAGAATGACCGTGCCGTTGATCTGGGACTCCCCGCCGTGGAACGCCCACACGTCCCGGGAGCCCAGCGAGTAGTTGCCGCTTGGGTCCTTTTTCGGGAAGCTCAGGGCGTCGTACTGGGCACCCGAGGCCGCCGGCGCCCAGAGCAGCGGGACGGCTGCCAGCGAGACCAGGAGCAGCGCGAGGAGGGCGGCGCCGCCCATTCCGGGCGGGGCGGCCGCCGGACCTTCACCGGCCGGAACGGGTGGGCCCTTCTCGGTCGGGGGGGGCGGGGGCGCCGCCGGCGATTTGCCCTTCTCCCCCCGCCCCTCCGCTTGCCTGAGCGTGCGCAGCCACCACTCCTTCCCGCCCTTGTAGATCGTCCGGCCCTGGAAGGTGAGCGAGAGCGCCCGCTCGGGGCAGCTGTCGATGCACTCCAGGCAGAAGGTGCACTCCATGTCGTGGACGCGGCTGTCGACGTGCTCCTCCTTGAGCTTGTGCACGCGCATCGGGCAGGCGGTCACGCAGTAGTTGCACTCGGTGCACTTCTCCTGGTCCTTGTCGATGGACAGCGCGCTCGTCCGGTTGAAGAGCGAGGCCATGGCGCCCGCCGGGCAGAAGTACCGGCAGAAGAACCGCGGCATCGCCAGGGCCCCGCCGATGAACCCGAGGAGCACGAATATCCTCAACCCCGCCTCGGGCGTGAGCACGAACGTGCCCCTCAGGCCGTTGCGGATGAGGTCGTCGGGCAGGAAGTATCCGGTTATGGGCGCCGGGCAGGCCTCGCAGGGAGTGGCGCCCGACCGGAAGAGCGGGAAGCCGGCCATGCCGGATACGAAGTCGGCGTGGGCGTCGGGGCTCAAAAGCCGCGACACGCCTATGTTCACCGCCAGTAACAGCACGAAGAGCAATATGGCGTACTTGACGAGCTTCATCCGCTCGTGGCCCCTGCGGGAGGGCTCGAGGTTGCCTAAACCGAAGGCGGCCTTGGCCCGCGTCCCCAGGTCCTGCAGGAACCCTATCGGGCAGGCCCAGCCGCAGAGGCCCCGGCCTACGAGCACGCCCACGAGCATCAGGACCGCGATCAAGAACACCGGCGCCAGGAGCAGGTCCGCCCAGTTGCCGCTGAGGGACCTGGAGATGGAGCCGATGGAGCACAGCGGGACGCCGACGTACCCGCCGGCCATGTGCCTGAACCGGAGCAGCGGCAGGAGCGGCCCGAGCACCAGGGAGCCGAAGGCCGTGGCATTGATCAGAAACAGCATCGAGAACTGGCTGGAGGAGCGGCCGTAGCGGCTGACCCAGACCGGGAAGGCCTCCTCGAAGGGTCTTCCGACGAAGAGCCACGCGAGGAGCGCGAGGAAGAGGATGCTGAGAATGATGCCGGGCGCCAGGTAGGCGTAGATGGCCAGTATCATCCCGCTCGCCGCGACCATCAGCGAGAACGACACGGCGAGGGAGCGGGCCCAGTAGAGCCGCCTGCCGAACCCGTATCCGGCGGAAATTCCCATGACCCCCATCAGGGTGAACGAGAGCACGCAGAGCAACGAGAAGAGCCAGCCGTCGATTCGCAATATCGGGTAGGCCGCGCCGGGAACGACCTCGCCCTTCACGCCCAGCGGGTGGCTCGCGACCAGCGCGGCGAGGTTGAGCATCCCCCAGGCCAGGAGGGCTGCCCCGGAAACGAGGTAGATCGCGGCGGCCGCCCTCAGCGGGAGGGGGGCGGTCATCCTGGCGGCCAGATCAGAGCCTCCGAGGGGTTCGTCGTGTGGCGGACGACCGACCAGGGCTGGCCGGTCAGGACGGATATGATGAACAGGACCAGTGTGACGATCGCGACCGCCGCCAGGAGCTTCCATCTCATCGCGACCATCCTGGCCTGGAAGGCCCTCATCTGCTCCCGCTCCCGCAACGCCGCCTCCATCCGGGCGTCGCCCACGAGGAAGAGGCCCTTGCTCCTAAACGAGCTCCGGCGCCTGCTGCCCAGGCGGATGATGAGGACCATGCCCAGGAGCGAGCCGGCGGTGACTAGTGCAGCAGCCGCGCCGGAGATGCTGGAGATCTTTGCCGGGTCCTTGAAGTCCAGCGTGTAGTTTGCGGTGCGGAAGGATTCGTTTGCCATGTCGATGGATTCCATGTAGTACCAAAACGACCGCTCGGAATCGACTGCCGGCAGGGTCGCCGAATAGAGGTCCCCCTGGACGTTCGTCATCTCGTATCTGGTCCAGGTTTGGCCGTCCGGGCTCAGGTGGAGGCCGACCGATCTTACGCCCTTTCGCGAGCTCACGTTCACCAGCACCGGGGTGTCCTTGCCGACCACGGGTCGATGGGGCAGCACCGGCGAGGAGATGGCCGCGCCCGAGGCAATCGTGACGTTGATGGAGGAGATCTCGTGGAGATTGTCCCCGGCATCGTTTGTCCCCGTGACCGTGACGTTTATCTGGAAGCTGCCGAACCGGGGGCCGGTGAGGAGGTACCACTTCACCGCGATCCAGGTCAGGCCGCCGCCGGGCTGCGCGGCCACCGTCCCCTTCTCGAACCCGGGGGTCGTAAGGGACTGGTCGACCTCGTTGCCCTTCTCGTCCACCAGGGTGAAGTTCTCCGGAAGGGACAATCTGGCCTGGAGCCTCTGCCCGTAGACCACGTAGCAGCAGGCGCCTCCGGCGCCCACGTTGGCCCTGATGGTCATCGGGAGCTCGGGGCCCTGGACGGGCGGGTCGGCGCTCACCTGGACCTCGTAGACCACCAGCTTGGGCGCGGCCGAGGCCGGTGGGGCGGCAGCCAGCGCCAGGGTTGCGAACAGCAGGATCGTAAAAAGAGCCGCTCCCTTGCCCGCCCCTGCCATGCTCAAGCTCCCCTCAATCCCGCCGCCGGCCGGCCGCGAGCGCGGCCACCCCTATCAGGGCCACGAGCACGGCCAGGGCCTCGAAGCCCGGCTGCGGCTTCTCCTTCGCCTTGGCCTTTATCTCGATGTTCTGGGCGCCGGTCAGGGACACCTTCTGGCTGCCCTCGAGGTCCCCCTTCTTCACGGTCACGGTGTAGGTGAAGTCCGTCCTCTTGCCGGAGTTGTCGGTGATGTAGCCCGAAACCAGCATCGGCGGGATGGCGCCGCCGGCGTCCGTGGTCCCGGTGAAGGTCGTGTTCTTGCCCTGGTCCTTGATGGTCACCGTGGCGCCCGCAAGGGGCTTGCCCTTGCCGTCCAGGACCTTGACCGAGAGAGGGTGCTTCACCAGTATCTGGCCCCTGGGGTTGTTGCTGAATGTGCAGCCCGTCACGGTCAGGGCGCAGTTCTCGACGTTGATTCCCCAGCCGTCCGCCCCGCCCCCCAGGCCGTTGTCCCTGATGACGCAGTTCTCGACTATTATCGTCGAGTCGGCGGCCCAGATGCCGTTCTTCTGGGCCCTGCTCAGGACGCAGTCGCGCACGGTGACCTTGGAGCTCAGGTTCGCCCAGATGACGTTGTTGGGGCTCTCCCCGAAGTTCCCGCCCTCGATGGTCACCTCGACGTGGTCGCTGAGCCAGAAGCAGTTGTGGCCGGCGCCGGTGATGTTGACCCGCCTCACCGTGGCCTTCGAGTACACGAAGAACTCGACGTTGCAGGCGTCCCGGCTGGGCAGGAAGGTGCAGTCCTCCATCAGCGTGGTGCAGTTGGTGGTCTCGTAGTTGTGGCGCTTGCTGTTGTTGACGAGGTTCCGGGTGAACGTCACGTCGCATCCGTCGAAGGCCGCGAAGCCGTGGAGCTCGTGCGTCTCGATGCGGGACATCGTCATCGTTATCTTGCCGCCCGATATCCAGGTCCCGTTCCAGGCGTTGTTGCGTATGGTCAGGTTGGTCGCCGTGACGGTGCAGGAGCCGTTCACCCACATCCCGTTCTGCTGCGCCTTCTCGATGATGGTGTCCGATATGGTCAGCTGGCAGCGGTTGTCCATCCAGATGCCGTTCTGGTTGGACTCGGTTATCAGGCACCCGGTCACGGTGGCCTTGGCCCCGTCCTTCATCCAGATGCCGTTGTGGCCGTTCTTCTGGATGGTGCAGCGGGTGATGTAGGCGTTGGTCCCGGCGAAGAACTCGACGTTGCAGGCGTCGATCGAGTGGTAGATGGCGCAGTCCTCCATCGTGATGGTGGCGTTGGTCGCCTCGACGTTGCGCCGGTAGGCCTCCTTGACCGTGGTGTTGCGCATCACGAGGTTGGTGTTCTCGGCGATGATCCCCTTGCAGGTGGCGACTATCAGCGAGTCCTCGATCAGGGTGTTGCCCTGAACGTAAACGGCCATCGCGCTGTTGTCGGCGACGTTCTCGTAGCCGGCGTACCATATCTCGGAGCCCTTGACGGTCAGGGTGCCGCCCGGCTCCACCTCGAAGCACCAGGCCTTGCCTCCGGTGGTCTTGGAGATGACGGTGCCGTCCGTCATGGTGAGGGCGCCGCCCGTCTTGACTAAAATCCCGTACTGGCCGTCGGAGCCGCAGTTGAACTTGATGGAGCAGTTGCCCAGCGCCAGCGAGGCGCCGCTGTTGACGAGAAGGTTGCCCTGAAGCTCGATGGCGGCATCCCGGACGGCCGTCGGGCTGGACACCACCCAGTCGCCGGCCGAGGGCGCGTGGAGGACCGTGATGGTGGCGTCGGTGGTATTGGACCAGTTGGTCCCGTCGGAGAAGTGGTAGCTGTAGCGGTGCGTCCCGCCGGGCAGGGTCAGGTTCCAGAAGTAGACCATCCCGTCCGAGGAGTTCAGGTCCGCAGGGTCGAGCTGCTCCATGACATACTGGCCGGCGTCGTCGACCTGGAGCGCATGGTGGATGGCCGGCTGGTCGTCGGGGTCGGTGTACTTGACCTTGAACGTTATCTGCGTCCCGGGCTCGACGGGGGCGGTGATGCCCGTCTGGTCCTCGAGGACAGGGGCGTCACGACCGCCGGTGGCCGAGGCCGGCGAGGCTATCAACAGTATGATTGCTGTCACGAACAACAGGCCCAACGCCAATTCTGTTTTTCTTTTCATTTCTATTCCCCCACGTTATCTTGACTGTTATCCGTATTTACATACAATATATAAATTAATGGGGTGTTCATGGCATTGACGAAATCCGTCAGCCCTCCCACTCGCCCTCCGGAGCGTACCCCCCGGGCCACGCTTTCGCCCTCACCGCGCGCCGCGCCTGCGCCTCATCACCAACAACGCGGCCAGCCCCAGGACAAGGAGCACGACCAGCGCGCCCGCCAGCGCCATCATCGGCAGGCTGTCGGACGTGGCCCCGTCCTCCGGCGCCGGCGAGACGCTGAGCTCCCACTGCTGGACGGCCGTCGATTCCCCGTCGGAGACCCCGGCCGTAACGGTGTTGGTCCCGGTGGACAGGCCCTTCCCGCAGAAAAACGACGAGTTGGTCTCTCCCGCCACGGGCCGGCCGTTGATGCTCCAGCGGTAGGCGAGCGGGTCGCCGTCAGGATCGAACGCCTCCACGACGAACGTCACCGGCCTGCCCTGGGCCGTCCTCACCGTGCCCGAGGGGGAGGGGGTGGCGGAGACCACCTGGGGAGGCCGGTTCCGGTTCCGGACGGTGACGGTCCAGTTGTGGAATGCGGCGTCCCGGCCGTCGGACGCGCTGACCGACACGGTGTGGGTGCCGGAGGAGTTGTGGTCCGTGACATACTCCCAGGAGGTCCCCGATGAGACCCGGGCGCCGTCCAATGACCAGTTCACGAACACGGGGTCCCCGTCGGGGTCCCTCACCTGCGCCCAGAAGGAGACCTTCTCGGTCTCGTTGACCGTCGCGTCGCCTCCCGGGCTCCACTCGATGAGGGGCGGGCGGTTCACGTCCCGGACCCTGACCTGCCAGGCGCGCTCGACCGACCAGCGACCGTCCGAGACAGAAATCCCGACCGAGTGGTTGCCGCCGGAGGAATGATCCGTCCGGAAGCGGAAGGTCAGCAGGCCGTTCTGAGCCGGGCGGCCGTCGACCGTCCAGGTCCAGGACAGGTCGTCGCCGTCCCCGTCATGAAGGGTGACCTCGAAGTCCACGAAGCCGCCCTCGTCTATGGTGAGGTTCTCCTGCGCTGGCGAGATGACCGTGATGACCGGGGGCGTGTTGTAGGTCACCGACAGGCCGAAGACCCGGATGACGCCGGCGCTGGACGACCGCAGCGCGAGCGGTATCCGGACGATGCCGGGCAGGTTCCCGCGCGCGTCCAGGATGGCGTTGAGCGCGCCCTCGAGACCCCCGACGGTAACCGTGGTGTTGAACACCCCGTCGCCGGCCCACTCGTCGGTGCCGTCGCCGCCCAGGTCCAGCGCCGCGTCCGTGGGGAAGGCGGTGGCCGCAAAGGACATCGCGATGTCCTCCAGAACCGGCGTGGCCGTGCCGTTGCTGTGGAGGAAGGCGCGGTACCGGAGCACTGGCAGCATCGGGGCGGGATCGGACGCCACCGGGAGCCCCGGCTCGCAGACCGTCCAGGTGGTCCCGTTGTCCTGCGAGACCTCGACGTCGATTCGCTCCCCGTCGAGCGTGGCGTTCCACGACACCAAAAGCTCGGTCAGCGGCACCGGCACCTCCAGTGGGGCCGACGCGAGGGTGCCGTTGGTGGCCCAGGTGGTGTAGCCGAGGAAGAGGTCCTCCAGCACCGGCGTGGCGGCCGGGACGGGAGTGGAGAGGCCGAACTGGAGCTGGACGAAGCGGTCGGGGGGCGTGGAGAAGGCGGTCTGCCCGTTCTGGAGGGGCTCCCAGGAGGTCCACCGGGACCGGTCGGGCCCCGAGCGGAGCGATGCGGCGACCGACGAGCCGTTGGGGAGGGAGGCGTTCCAGGAGGCGATGTCCAGCGACAGGGGGACGTGGACGAGGTCGTAGGCCGGCGAAAGCCAGGTGCCGGCCGGAAGGTGGCGCGGGAAGCCGTAGGATTTCGCCCAGCAGTCCATGTCGTATTTGGGGCGGTTGTCCGCCCAGGCGACGATGAACTCGTCCTCCGGCCCGCAGGCCATGACCGCGTGCCGCTGGTCGGCGGGCTCGCCCTGGACGTTCTTCACGTTGCATATCGTCAGCTCGGCGGCCAGGGGGTTTCCCGAGCCGTCGAAGTAGCGGCCCTTTATGTCGAAGGCGTCACCGTAGCTGTGCCAGGCGGCGAAGAGGTTGCCCGATGAATCGAACGCCACGGCCGGGTCGCCCTGGTCGAACGCGGCGGTGGCAATGGGGATCTCGTCCGTCAGGGCCTTGCCGGTGGAATTGAACTTCCTTGCGAACACATCGCTGCCGCCGATGACGGAGGTGTCCTCCCAGGCCAGGAGGAAGTTGTCGTTGCGGTCCACCGCTATCGCGGCCGAGTACTGCTCGCCGGTCCTGGTGGAGACCGCGATCTCGCCGTTGACGGCGAGCGGGGTCAGGTCGGGGTTGAAAATGGCGGCGTAGATATCGTAGTTGCCGTTGCGGAAGTCCGACCAGGCCACGATCACGCGGTTGCGGCTGTCCGTGGCGATGACGGGCTCCATCAGGCTGAACTGGGTGACCGACACCTCGACCGGGAGGCCCATCGCCGTGCCGTCCGGCCCGTACTTCCTCATGTAAAGCAGCATGTAGACCTTGGTGTTGTCGACCCACACCACGATGAAGTTGTTGCAAAGGTCGGTCGCGACGCGCGGCATCCTCTCGTCGGCGGCGGTGCCGCAGACGAGGAACTCGGGCCCCGATGCCGCGCCGGTCGATTCGAAGCGCCGGCCGAAGATGTCGAAGCCGTCCCCCGTCCGGTTGTCGGCCCACACGACCGTGAAGCGGCCGTTTAGGTCCACGGCGACGGAGGGCATCTCCTGGACGCCGGGCGCGTCGCACACCGTCAGCTCGCCGGTGAGGGGCGAGCCGTCCCGGCCGAACTTCCGGGCGAGGATGTTGGCGGCGGTCCCCGCGCCCTCCTGCCACACCGCGACGTAGCTCCCCGTCCCGTCCTGGAGCTTGGCGACCTGGACCTGGTAGGAATCCGTGGAGCCGCCCTTCACCGCCACATCGCCCGTGACCGCGAGGAGGGTCCGCTCCCGCTCGAGGAGGACGCCTCCCTGCGCCTGGCGGGTGGAGGAGTGCGCCCCGCCGTTTTGGACGTCGAGATCGTCCCGGACGCCGGTGCCGACCCACCAGGCGTGGAGGACGGGCGTGATGTTCTCGTCCAGCGTCCACATCCGGGCGCAAAGGCGGATGAAGGGGTGCTTGCGAGGGCTCACGTTCACGTGTTGGCCTGGGAGCAGCCCCGGTTGCAGGAGCACGTCCTCCCATCCGTCGAGAACATCGAGCTGGAAACCGGTGGTGTTCGTCCGGGCCCGGGCCACGCCGGGAAGGGTGATGCACAGGCCGACGGAACCGAAGGTGGCGGCCGGGCAGCGGATCGGCGGGCTGACGAGGCTGCCTGAGGAGTACACGAAGCGGGGGTTGCCGTACTTCTCCAGCCTGATGTTTGGCAGGCCGTCGCGCCAGTCGGACCAGGCGATGAAGAAGGAGCCGGCCCGGTCGAAGGCCAGGGTGGGGCTGTCCTGGTCCCTCCTCTCGGAGCAGGCGGCCACCTCCGTGCCGACCGGGGTCCAGCCGGGGTCGAACCGCTTGAAATAGACCTCCGAGTCCCCGGAGCGCCCGTCCTCCCAGCCCACGAGCACATCGCCGTTGCCACGGACCGAGAGTGACGGGTTGCGCTGGTCGCCGTCGGCGAAGCAGACCGCCACCTCCCCGCCCCGGGGGTCGCCCGAACCGTCGAACTGGCGGGCGCGTATGTCGAAGCCGGCCCCGCCGCGCCGGTCCTCCCAGGCGACGAGGAAACCCCCCGAGGGGCCGGGCGCGATCGCGGCCGACGACTGGTTGAGGCCGGCGTTGCAGACCATGAAGGCGGAGGTGCGCCCGCCCGAAGAATCGAGGAGCGCCCCCTCGATGTCGGCGCCGGTGAGGTTGCTGCCGTTCTGGTAGACCACCGCGAAGCCGCCCGCGGTCGGGCACAGGGCGGGTGCCATCTGGTCCGTCGGGTGAGCGGAGATGACGTTCTCCCGGCCGTCGGGGGTGCCGTCCGGGTTGAGCATCTGCGTCCGCACGGCGTAGTGCCTCGAGTCCCGGAAATCGTCCCAGGCCGCGAGCATCTTGCCGGAGGGTCCGGCGCATATGGCCGGCCGGCCCTGGTCCCCGGCGGCGTTGCACACCACGAACTCCGTCCCGGCCGGAGAGCCGGAGGCGGTGCACTTGCGGCCGTAGATGTCGCTGTCGCCGGCGCGATGGTCCTGCCACAGTATGAAGACGCCGTCCGACCCGTCCAGGGCTATGGCCGGGTTGACCTGATGCCCCGGGGCCTCGCAAACCACGATGTCGCCGGTGAGCGGCGCCCCGGCCGGGTCGAACATCCGGGCGTAGATGTCCAGGCTCTGTCCGGAGCGCAGGTCCTCCCAGACGAGCACCAGGTTGCCGTTGGAGCTTGCCGCCGACACCGGGTTCAGCTGGCTGGCATAGAAAGGTGACGCGGACCTGTTTTGAACAATGATCGAATGCTTTGCGCCTTTTGAAAGCGCCACTCCGTTGGAGATATCAATATTTTCGGCGTACCCCAAACGGAATTCGGCATCCGATGACTGGGACCATCCGCCGGATGACATGGAGAGCCGGACCTCGTCGTTGGCGATGGTCAGGTTGCGCCTGCCCTCCAGGGCAAGGAAGTCGGAGTCAGTCGTCGCAAGGCTCCCTCCGGAGACCACGCTGGGGAGGGCTTGCAGGGAGAGCGAGGCGTTGGAAACGAAAGCGTCGCCGGGGATGTCTATCGAGAGGAGGGTGAGGTTGCCCCCGCCCGGGCCGAAGACCGCGCTGCCCTCCGTCGAGCCGTCCGGGAAGGTGGTGAGGCGGGAATCGCCCGCGCCCGGCGGGACGGTGACGACCAACTGGGATAGCACTATGAGAATGCAAAAAAAGGTGCGCTCCTGGCGGGTCCGGGTAGTCCTCTGCATCCAGCACTGAATAATGCCTGCCTTTTTAATATACTTGTCCTAGGATGGACTTACAAATTGTGTAAAGACATGACATGTGTCCTAACGGTGGTCGACGGAGAGTTTAAATACTCTCCTTCAAGGTGGCCACCATGCCCTTCATCCATCAAGGACAGCTCTACCTGCAGAAGGACCACATAGATGCC
>VGTL01000045.1 GCA_016874675.1 Methanobacteriota archaeon
GGCCCCCCTCGTATTGGAGCTCCCTGGCAATGCAGTTGGTTATGACCCTGTCGAAGCATTCGTAGCTGAACCGGATATGGTCTAGGAGGGCCTTGTCATGGAAAACGCGGTCATGGAAAAGGATAAGGACTACGAGGACTATTATCGGACTGATGTCGTGTAGTGGCATACATCGGCATCAGGGGAGCTCTCAGAAAAGGATTTCTAAGGGTTCCCCTTTCCATCTCTAAAGATAACATTTCGCTCATGTGCGAGGAATGCGATTCCAAGCTATGCCAATTTTGTGAACACTCCTTCAGAAGAGGAATTGTCAGACAACCCGGAGAACCCGTTTTATGTAAAAATTGTTACAAAGAATGGAAAGAAGAAGAGCGGAGAATCCAAGAACGGGAAAAGAAGGAAGAGCAGATAAATGCAATAAAACGAGAAGAGATGAAGAGAAAAACTCCATTCGGAGATTACGGAAAAAAGATTCAAGTCGCTCTTGACAAACTAGGAATGGCGACCCAATTAATGATCCGGAATGATGTTAAGTTATCTTCGGAAGAAGTGTATGGTGGTCTAGGCTGGCTGGCGTGTGAAGGAAAAATCTATATTCATAGAGCTGGAAAATTAATAATGTTCAGTATATCCGATTCAATGAACACTCCTCCTGAAAAAATATCTTTGGATGAATTTGCTGGTAAAAACGCATACAAGATTCTCGATGCTCTTTTAAAAGTGGGTGTTGCGACTCCTCTCATGCTTCGCAATGAAACAAAATTATGCATGGAGGCCATGTTTACCGGTTTGGGCTGGCTGGCATGCGAAGGAAAAATTACTTTAGAACATGACGGAAAATTAACCAAATATAAACTAATATCATAATCTTTGGTCAGATACACCACTACTATCGTAACACGACATTGTCGTCCGTCTCCACCCCGGGCGTCATGTGGTCGAGTGTCAGGCACTTCGGGCTCTTCGTGTCGTCCTCCTCCAGCCTCTTCCGCGTGTAATGGCACAGGAAGCTGTCCGTCACCGGGTCGTAGTCCATGATGAGCGCCTTCACGAAGTTCGCTGGAACGCTCCGTCATGCAAACCGTAAATGAAAGGGATGGAGCGAACTTCGTGACCGCGCGACCTTCGGTCGCACTCGCCTCGGCGAGCCCTGCTCGCCTTCTGAGACGCCACCCGCTTCCCCGCATTTGCCCCGCAGGGCAAATCGGGGAGAGGAAGACCGAAGGTCTTCCGAATCAGCGGGTGGAGGAATCACGGAAGGCTGGATGCACTGGAGGTTCTTTGTGGCGAATCAAAGTCTGAATCGCCCACCGGCCGACTCCTTGTCCAGCAGCGTCCGGGTCGATAAGATTTCCTGTATCTTCGCCGGCTCGGTGATTCCCCTGATGCCGGGCCGGTGGCCGCCGGCGATGAGCTCCCTCACAAGGTCCTCCTTCAGGGATAGCGAAAGTCCGGCAAGGAGCCTGGCCGAGCTGCTCAATATGAAGAACTCCAAGACGTTGCGGTCCTCGAAGTACCGGGTCCTGACCACGACCTGCTCCCGGCGTCCCTTCACCTGGCCAAAGTACCAGGCCTCTCCGACATATGGGTCCTTTTCCGAGGCTTGGTTGACCAGCCGGAGGTCGTGGCGCTGTATCGCCGCCTTCCCGATCTCGAACGCCTCCTGGGGAGAAAGCTCCGGCGGCATGGCGAACAGGCGCGCAGCGGTATGCTCGAGTCCTTCAGCCATCCTTTGCATCATCTTGGTCGTGGTGATGTTGGACTCCGTCAGGAACTCCGGGCGGTCGATGGCAACGGTCACCGGCGGTATCTGGACCGTCTTCAGATGGCCTTCCGAATCCTTGAAACCCAGCACGCCCGCGATCTCCGTCCGGGCGATGGCAGCGGGCTTGAACTCCACCGTGAGGTCCGTCTTGCCGCAGGCCTTGACCGTGCCTATCTGGATGTCATCCCCTTTCAAAGGATACGAAGGACGGGCGCCGATGATTTCGACCACATTATCATCATAGAGGAGCTTCACGACGGCCCGTTCGATATCCAGACCCGACTTGTTCGAGACGGAAAGTCCCAACATGACCAGGTCCGGGCCGAATTGAAGGTCCGGAGCGACCGAAACCGCGGATTCCTCGAAAGGCGTGGCCTCCGGCGGCGGTATCGTCGCCTCGACCGGCGCCGGTGGCGGTGTCGCCTCGACCTCTGATTGCGCGGGTTGGATTTCCGCCTTGGATCCTCCGGGCCTCCTTCTCCCGGCATATATCGCGCCAATGGCCACAATGGCAATGACAATGACCAATAGAATCCACCACGGGGACCCCGTCTGGGGAGGTACGGTAGCCTCACCGGTCGTGAATGCCCAGTCCGAAAATTTTCCGAGCGGGTTCCCTTCAAGGTCGGTAACATTGCCCGGCAATGCTATCGTATAGTCCGTCTTCGGCTGGAGCCTCTTGTTCGGCGTGAAGCCGAATATCCTGCCTCCGGCGAGTGCCCTCCATTCTCCATCCGTTGGCGGGTCTATCGAGATGGCACCGATAAATGCGCTCAGGTTCATGGGCTTGTTGAACTCCAGCGAGAAGGATGTCGACAGGGGCACGTTCACCCCGGTGGGCGAGAACGATATCACCCGAGGAACCAGCATCGTGGTGAACTCCCACGAGAACCCGACCTCCATGCGGGCCCCGTCCGAAGAGATAGCCCCCGCCGGGATGGTAAGGTTGAACGTCGTGTCCTCGGGAAAGTCGTCATGGCCCAGCGTCAGGTTGAGCCCGTCCGCGGACCAGACAGTGTTGAGGGGGATACCGGGCGATATCTGGACCGAGACCCTGCCCGGGTTCATCTTATGCGAGAAGGCTATCCTGATTGGCGAATCGAGCCGGACGTTCGTCCCGGTGGGGGACACGGACAACACCGCCGGACGCGGGGCCGTCCGGAACTCCCAGGAGAGGCCCCCGGCCATGGCCGCGCCGCCGACGAACCTCGCCCCCGGCGCGAGCGTCACATTGTAGCCCGTGTCGGGCTGGAGGCCCTGATGGCCCAGGGAGAGCGTGTCCATGTCGCCGATCCAGGACGGGAACAGGTTGAGATCGGGCGTCACGGTTATATCGACGGTGCTGGTGTTCATCGGGCCGTTGAACCTTATCCTGATGGGGCTGGAGAGGGCGACCCCGTCGCCCGTCGGCGAGTGCTCCACGACCACGGGCAGGAGCATCGTCGTGAACTTCCAGGAGAAGTCGACCTCAAAGGCCATGCCGGCCGTGGAAAGCGCCCCGGCGTGGACCGTGACGTTGTAGGTCGTCAGGCCGCCGAAAGGTGGATGGGACATGGTCAGGTTCTTCCCGGCCGCATCCCACGATGGGGCAAGCTCGAGGACGGGCGAGATGGAGATTCTCACCGTGCGGGCGTTCATCGGCTCGCAGAACGAGAGCGTGACGGGGGCGTCGACCGGGACTTCGATTCCGACGGGGCCAAAGTCCAATATTCTCGGGACGAGCGGCAATATGTCCGCATCGGCGGACAGGACCAGCATCCCGCCCGTGGCGCTCGAGATCTTGACCGGAACGGACACGAGGCCCTGGGCATCCGCCCTGCTCCAATAGGACTGGACATAGTCATTGAGGACCGTCGCCAGGTTCCTTTCATGTGCCGTCAAATTGAGAGCGCCCCTGAACCGCCATTCGACCAGTCCGTCATTTCCCACGTCCAACGCGATGTCCGAGGGGTACTCCTCGACCATGTAATCGATAGACATGTTGCGCAGCAACGGGGTGGAGTTGCCATCGCCCGAAAAATCGATCTTCCACCGGAGATCTCTTCCTTTCGACCCGAAGTCGGACCAAAGGCCATTTTCGAGCTTTTGCCAGCTTGTGCCATTGTCGGTGGATAGGAAGATATCCAACGATGTCCCGGCCGGCTGGTCACAATCCAGAAGCGGCCGGGCGCCCGCAACTGTTCCTTGGGAAGCTGGCAGAATCGATTCCGAGCAGATGCTGGCGTTGAGCAAATATGGATCATATCCGAGCCTGAAGTCCTGGACGGTCGGGGTGACATTCGAATCAGTTGAATTGAGCGCTATTTCATACCTGACATAAGGCCCCCAAGAAACGGCTTGCGGCCGGGGAACAGGCACTGCGTTTTCAATACCGATCCACGGAGACCAGTTTATTTCATCCTGAGAGGTGCCTATCCGGACCAGGATGGAGGTGTTGGGTGGCGTGGAGGAGTAAAAAAACGGTTCAAGCCGAGCGGGGACCGAGGCCAGACGGAGCTCACCGGTACACGTCCCGGTGGAGAGATACGGGCGAATGAAACGACGTGAATAGATATCCCAGTTGCCATTCCGCATGTCCTGCCAGACAAAGACATATCCATAATCCGGGTCCATGGCGATTGCGGGCATGCTCTGGTCATTTGCCGCATTTATGACCAGAAACTCGGGCCCGACCGCTGAGGTGTTCGTGGAGTTGAATGCCCTGGCAAATACGTCATACGGGCCGTTTCTGGCGTCTTGCCATGCAATGATCACATCGTTTTGGGAAAAAGCCGTGGCCGCTGGATTCTTCTGGTCATCCGGGGCAGAACAGACCGTGATCTCGGTGCCGATCTGAACCCCTGTTTTCGGGTCGAATATCTTTGCGAAGATATCTCCGGAGCCTCCGCTTCGCCCGTCTTCCCAGGCGATTGCGAGAGTGTCATTCGAGGTGAAAGCCACCGCGGGAACGCCTTGGAAGCCGGCGGCCCCGCAAACACATATCTCATTGCCGGTTGGAGATCCGGTAGAGTCGAATACCCGTGCATAGATATCAAAATCGCCATTGCGGTCGTCCATCCAGGCAATCGCGAAACCATTTCTGGAATCTGCCGCCACGGCCGGTGATTGCTGGTTCCCCGATCCCGAATGGACGGCAAAGTCGCTCCCTATGCAGGCACCATTGGTGTTTATCTTTCGCGCATAAACGTCCCGGGTTCCATCCCGCTGATCCAACCAGGTGATTACGAAGCCGCCCGATGCATCCGCCGCGACCCGGGCGCACTCCTGGTTTGCCGGTGCCGAGCAGATTGTCAGTTGGCTGCCGATTCTGGCCCCTGTCGCATTGAAAAGCTGGGCAAATATGTCAACCCCATTCCCGGCGCCATCCCAGGCCAGGAGGAACGCTCCCCTGGAATTGACTGCAATCGAAGGTCTGCGCTCCCAATTGGGGGGTGAAACAACCGCAAAATCCGGCCCGATCGGATTATCGGAAGAATCAAAGCAACGTGCATAGATTCCGTCGGATCCGCTGCGGCCGTCCTGCCAAGTTATCATCGAATTGCCCATTGGGTCGATTGCAACGGACGGGTTGTTTTGGTTTCCTCCATTCATGCATGCACCGGTGTCCGGCTGACCTACGATCTCACTTCGGGCCAGTTCCAGATGCCGTCCCTCCATATCGCTCGTGATGTTGTCTCCCTTTTCATCGAAATGCACGTTCGATACCAGGCCATATCCCCAATCATGGACCGTCGGCGAAACGGTCACCTCATCCGTCCATAAAGTCAGGTTCAGCCGTATCATTGGATGTTCGTCAATGTTGACCGGGAGGGGGTCGCCGTTCTTCAGGCCGGATAGAATCGCGGTGCCATTCTCGTCGGTCACATTCACCCAGTAGCCTGTTTCAAGGGGTGTCGTGGCATTGACGAAAACATTCCCGTAGGTGCGCCAGATCGGCGAGAGCCCCGGGGTGATGATATATGATGTTTTAGCATATTCCTTGCTCATGTGCCAAGTGTCCGGAATTGTGTCTCCCGCGGTTATCCCGGAATAGAGGACGGAAAGATCCGCCTCCGGATCGTAGACCATGGCCGCCATCTGTCTCGCCGAAGGGGAGGACGGGAGATTCTGCGCCGTCCAGCTGTTTGTCCTCGTGACATAGGTCCAGGTGTCGGAGACATCATTGACCGCGTTTGAACCTCCGAAGAGTATGATTTTACTATCAATACTATCGTAGGCCATTGCGGCCCCGTACCTGGCCGGAGGCCCATTCGCAGGTTTCATGTTGGCCCAAGCGTCCGCGACGGTGTCGTAGGTCCAGGTATCGCCGAGGACGTTGCCGGCGTTCAGGCCTCCGAACAGGACCAAGAGCTTCTCCCTCTCATCGTAGACCATCGTGGAGTGCCCGCGGGGATCCGGCACGGTATTGGAGTTCCTCTGGGTCCAGGTCCCTCTGGCTGGCGAATACACCCAACAATCGCCTATGACCGTGCCGGACGACCCGAACCCTCCAAACATGACAACAAGGTCGTTTTCAGAATCGTATGCCATCACCGGACCGTACCGGGGTGGAGGAGAGCTTGCCGGAGTGATTTCGCTCCAGGAGTTCAAGATCGGATCGTACGACCACAGGTCGGACCGGACCGAGGATGCAAGACCGGTAACCCCCCCGTACATGTATGCCCTATTTCTATTACCATCAAACACCATCGAAGGACAGTGTCTGGGTGGTGGGGTGTTGGCCGGGATCGGATTGATCCATGCGTTCTCATCGGGGTAATAAGAATACATCTCGCTCGGATAGACCCAGGAGGAGCTACTCTGACCGCCCCACAGGATCTCGGCACCGGTGCCCATCAGGTGGACCATCTGCGACCCCTGACGCCCTTTCGGCTGGCCGACCGGGAAGGCTTGGTTCCAGGCGTATTCCGTGGACAAGGCGGCCTGTCCCCCCCTGACCCTAGCATCTCCGTCATAAGGCAGGCCGTCCATTTCCGGTCCGGCCAGCCACCTGGTTCCGATGCCCCATTTGCCCAGAATCGGCGTCGAATTGGGATTCGAGGTGTTGACGTTCAGCCGAAGCACCAGCTCTCGGCAAGGGCTCCCCAGCCCGTCCCACAGTGCCGGTGCCAGTTCGTCCCCGTTTCGCAGTCCTTCTTGGATGGTCGTATTGTCCATGGCAGGGTCGAGGACATCAATGGAATATCCGGTCGATTTGGGAAATCTTCCCTGGACCTGGACACGGGAATACATTGATATATTCAAAACGGGGGACAAAATCGAGCCATTGATGAATGCGTCGAATTGTCGGGCGATGCTCGAGATCCGGACCTCGTCGATGGTACCCGGAAAATAACTCCCCGAAACGTCCGGCGAGCCTCCGATTCTGAACGGACCGTCCATCTGGCCTGCGCCTCCACTGTACGAAATGCTGCCAACCAGAATCCCGTTTTCGAAAACGCGAGAGGTATTGCCATCGTAGGTCGCTGCAACATGGTACCATTGGCCCGCCGTCCAGGTGTGGGCAGGACCTTCAGCGTCCAAGAGCGCGGTTCCTGGACCGTCGTAGCTGAGTTTCCCCTGATAGATCTGGAATGCCCAGCCATCCCCGGATTCCACCTTCGATGCTATGTTGACACTATCGGATGCAGAAATATCACATTCGGGCCTTAACCATGCCTCGACGGTCCATTGGTTCCTCATGTTCAGGAGGGCAGTGTCAGGGCCGGCCACCTGATCGTCCTGGCCGTCAAACAGCAAGCCTCCGTTGAATCGTCCTTGGCCCCATGCCGGATCCTCCTTTTCGATGGCGCTCGTGAGGCCCAGGGTGCAGCACAAGAGGTTCTTCGAACTATCGTTTGTTTGTTGACCTCGCCCTTCGTCGAAGTGCCACAGACCGATCGTATACTCGTCCGCGAGGTATGGTGCGCAATATGGTTTGTCCAGCACCAATCCAGCGTTCCCGGCGTCATAGGTCATGTTGTGAAGAATAGGATCGAGGCCTCCTTGCTCAATGGCACGCGCCCTCTCTCCCGAAATGACGGCATTTTCCTCCCACCAGCTCCCGTAGTCGCCCAATCCGATCCCACATGGCCCGAGCGTGACGTTCCTCCGCTCCGATGACCGGTCCCAGAGTTCCTGCGCCTTTGCGTCGAAGGTCAAGTTCGTCTCCGCCGGAATCCCGGTGATGTTGAGCGAAAAGGCCTTGACCATGCCGTTCCTCGGGAGCTTCAGCGTTGTGGTGCAGGTCCCCCCGCCCGGGGGAAAATGGAGCGTGGCGGAGGGAGTGATGTCGACCGGCGCCCAGTCTGACGGGACGGACGGGGCCGGCAGGCACAGGAGGGCAAGTATAGTCAGTATTATCGTATTTGTTGGACGTTTCATGGGCTTGTTCGGCGGTTCATTGGATTGGTACATATATATATGTACTGTTCGCGGATATCTCGGAGCTCCCCGGCCTGCCATCCACAGGCCATCACTGTTTCATCCGGTTCCGGTAAACCTTTCCGGTCCGCTTCATCAATCCTCTGGCGATCCGAGCACAAGAAGAACGATCCCGGCCTCACCCTCTGAGAGGAATCGGCTCACGCCCTCCAGGAAGCATCACCGCCATGGTACATGAATTAGGATCGGATTTTCGCTCCCATTTTCTTGCTCGCGGCTCAGTACCGTAAAGTCTGAATCGAACGCAAGACAATTATTTCCCCTCATCCATCCGATAGAGACGGGGAACCCGACATGGCAACCAAGATAAGAATCTTCGAGGCGCGCATGCGCATCAAGAAGATGGAAGACGATGTGAACGAGTTCATCGGAAAGAGGGATGCTCAATCCATCCAGGTCTCGTACAGCGTGAACGGTATCGTGATAATGGTCGTCCACAACGAATGACATAGTCACGATTCCCGGCATCCCGGGCCGTTCCCGCGGCCGCCACCGGCGGGAATCGCCACCGGGACACGGGGATGTCACCTGCGCGCCACGATCGACGCTCCCCCCCCCAGTGAGCGCGAAGAGAGCGAAGTCATTAAGACATCCCAGGGAATTTTCCGCGGGGAAGGCCCAAAACACCGGGTGATGCAACATGCGATGGGGTCACGGAGTCCTCGTGCCCGGGGTGCTCGGACTGGTGGCGTTCTTCGTCGGGCCGCCCATACTCGAGACGGTCATGTACGACAGCGCCTCCGAGGCCCAGTCGAATGTCCCCTCTTCCTCCATCTGGGGAGTGAACGCCGGAACGAAGGTCTCTTTCATAGGGACGGTGAAGAGCACCGGCGGCGAGATGTTCGGCTACTGCGCCATGGAGATGGACGGCCTCGACGGTTTGGTCATCTGCCGCAACGACAACTACAAGGCGGGAGAGAAGCTCATCGTCACCGGATACGTCTACGGCTACTCCGGCTCGAACATCGTCATCGGGAGTTCTTCCTGGAGCATGCTCGCCGGGAGCGTCCAGACCGCCCAGGTGGAGCGCCCCTGGTGGCCGATGTTTTTCAACATCGGGCTCGTGCTGGGAATCGTCCTGATAGCCGCCGGCGCGGCCGGGATAGCCCTCGCCGCAAGAAAGAAGGCCCGGGCAAGGGCGGAGGCCCCGCCTTCCGCGGAAATGCCGCCCGGCCCGCCGCTCTGGTCCGGAGCCTTCGCCGGCCGGCTCCCCGACGGGATGCTCATCAAGGCGCCCAACGACGACACCGTCTACGTGATGCAGGGCGGCGCAAAGCGCCCCATTTCCAACCCGGAAGTGTTCAACCGGCACGGCTACAAGTGGAATACATCTGGGTGGTCCCGGCTCACGAGGTGAACGGCGTCCCGACGGGGCCGACAGTGCACTAGGCACGATTGGTACATCCGGGTGCCGGGTGCCGGGTGCCGGGGGCCGGGGCCCGGGTGCAGGAACGAATCCGGGTGCAGGGTGCAGGGATCCGGGAACCGGGAGACGACGCGTTCGTCCCGGCCCCCGGCCCCCGGCCCCCGGGTTCAGTACTTGCCGTCGACCGTCGCCCTCTTGCCGCCAGAGTAGCCCCGGCCCAGCAGGCCCGCCCAGAGCATCGCCGAGCGGACCCTCTCGAGGTCGCTGGGGCCTATCGCGGTCGCCCCCAGCACGACGAGCGCGCCCTGGAGGGCCTCCAGCTTGGGCGTGGTGAACTCGTCCTCGCCCGTCCCGATGGCGGCCGTAAGCAGCATCGTGACCAGCGCCTTGTGCGGGTCGGCGTCCGGTCGCGACCGCATCTCCACGAGCATGCCCTCGGAGCGCTCCCTCAGCCGGTGGAGGAAGGCAGAGCGCAGCTCGTAGGAGAGGATGTTCTTGCGCAGCTCGAACAGGATGGCCAAAAGGGCGTCCGCCTCGGCCCGGAAGGATGCCATGTCTCAGCCCCCGGTGGCCCATCCGCGAACTGGCAGATAGCCTTTTCGCGGGGCTACTCCTTCGGCTCGCGCGGCTCTTCCGGCCCGGAGACATCGGGCGGCGGGAGCGGCCCCGGAAGAGGCTCCAGGACTGCGCCCTCGGCGAGCAGGCCCGGCTGGCCCCCGTTCCCCGAGGAGAGCTCCACTACCTCGGCCTCGACTATCTCGACGTGCTCGGCGGAGTGCCTGACCGCCCTCATGGTGCGGATGTTGCCCGCAAGTATGGCGCAGCCCATGACGGCATAGATGGCCAGATTGACGCCCACCCAGCCGTTCTGGACCCTGTACCGGAAGAACTCCCAGCCCAGGACCCCAGCCAGCCCGAGCGTCAGGAAGCCGAAGACGAACAGGAGCCATTTCCCCTTCTTCTCGTAAGACGAGGTGAGCTTCTGCTCGAGCTGCGCCCGGCTGGGGAAAAGGAAATACGCCACAAGCCCCAGGATGGCCGCGGCCAGGGTGAAAACGAACCTCGTGGCGTTGTCCCAGAGCACGGGAAAAGGGAAAGGCTGGGGAAATATGAACTTTATGGTCGGGTAACGGCAGCGGGCAGCAGGCAGCGGGGAGCGGGGGGGCAGCAGGCAGCAAAGCAACAAGGCAGGAAGGCAACAAGGCAGGAAGGCAACAAGGCAGCAAAGCAACAAGGCAGAAAGGCAGCAAGGGGCTATCGACCGTGTCCCTTGCTGCCTTTCTGCCTTGTTGCCTTCCTGCCTTCCCGCCTTCCTCCCTCGCCGCCCGTTGCCCGCTCCACATCCCATCCACCATAACGGTCAAATAGCCGCGGTTCCTTCCGAAAGCCGGGTGCGCCCGTCTTGAGGGGGGACAGGGAGTTGAACTCGGCCGCGGGGAAGGACCGGCTTTTGCGCGTTCTCGGCGCCGTGACCGCGCTCGTCGCCCTCCTGATGGTGCTTTTCGCCTCGGCCCTCCCCTGGGGGAAGCTCGACGTCGAGACGAAGATCGGCACATTCCCCGTGACCCTCCGGGCCGGCGTCTACGAGTACGGCATCGACTACGAGGCCAACCTCTCCGGGGCGGGGCTGTTCTCGGGCGCCAACATCCCGTCGAAGATAGCCGACAGGAAGGTCTTCCTGACGGGCCTTGGGGGCTTCCAGGAGACCATCGGCTTCGTCAAGGGCAGCGCCAAGGAGAAGGTGGTGTACGCCACCTCCTACACCTGGCCCCCGCCGCGCAACGGCACGGCCGACACGAAGATAACGATGATGCTTCGGACCATCCCCTGGTGGCCTGCGGGGATAGCCCAGGAGGCCGGCTTCTCCGTGGAGCTGACCGGGGCGGTCAACGTCTCCGAGCTCAGGATTGTCAAGGTATCGTTCGAGGTCCACCGGCTCGTCCCTGTCAAGCAGGGCGACCGGACGGTGATGGAGGACCGCTACAAGGTCGCCTACGAGGCATCGCCCGGCACTGTCCTCCAGAAGGTCGGCGACAAGAGGTCTGTCTGGGGCAAGATCACGATAGACGAGGACTTCGGGAACTTCACATTGGTCGGCAAGGTACAGCTCGAGCTCAAGGACACATTCGGCAACACCAACAAGCGCCAGGACGGCACCTACTACGAGCTCGTCCCGCCGCCCAGCGAGGTGAAGCTCTGGACCATGGGCGGCGACAAGACGGTCCGCATCGGCCTGATGATGGCGGCGTTCCCGATGAGCCTCACAGCGGCGGCGCTGCTCGCCCTCGGGGCGATCTCGGGCGTGCTTTCCGGCACCCGGCCCAGGGCCGCAAGATGGGCCTGGAGGCTGTGCGTGGCCGGCTCGGTGCTCGCCCTACTGGCGGTCGTGTTCTATGTCCTCGGCATAGCCGCCCTCATCGAGCTCACGGGCTACGACGACTGGTTCAGCTTCAACCCTCAATTCATACTGGCCGTGGCGGGCGCCTGCCTCTCGACGGTCCCGGCCGCCCTCCTTTTCATGGTGAGGCCGCTCCCGGCGCCCCGGAAGGCAGCGGGCAAGGGCCCCGGGAAGGCCGGCCCGTCCGTGGGTGCGACATCGGGTGGGAAATCGGAGGGCTCCGCGGGAGGATTGTCGGGCAAGGTGTCGGAGGGGGAGCCCCCGTCGACCGATAAAGTTAAGAAATAATAGAATATAATCAAAGGTCGAGGTCCATGGCGGGGGTCGGGATAAGGACGGTCGTGGGCGCCCTGGCGCTGAGCGCCCTGGTGTTCAACAGCTACTACGCCTACGTCGTGCTGGGCGGCAACGGCGCGGCCGGCGGGTGGCTGGGCGGCTCCAACGGCGTGGGCGAGGACGACCTGGGAGACCTGACCGTGAAGGTCCCCGAGTCCAGGCTCTACGACCTCATCACCTACGACTACCACGTCTTCGCCGAGCTCTACGGCAAGAACCTGAGCTCCGGCGAGTGGGAGGACTACACGCTGATAATCGACGGGCAGATGAGGCGCTCCTACCCGGCCCTCGTGGACGCGCTGGACGGCTTCAACGTGCCCCACGCCTGCGTGGAGTTCGACACCGACACCACCGCCACCTTCACAATCTACGTCAACGCGAGCGACGCCGAGCCGCTGCAGATCGGCGGCAACCTCGAGGCCAAGCGCAAGGAGTACATCGAGCTCAACACGCGCCGGCTAATCGACGCCTACACCGAGGCCAGCGTGGGGATAGACCGGCTCCCCAGGTACAACGTCCCGCTCAACTTCGAGGGCTGGATAGACGCCTTCGCCGACCCCAACCGGGAGCCGGTCGATACCGTCGACGAGAACATCTTCGGCGAGGGGCAGACCATACAGCGCGGCCAAAACGGCACGTTCGTCATCAGCCAGGACTACGGCAACTACGGCTTCACGATGGGCACCCGGTACAACTGGACCGCCTCGGCCGCCCAGAGGGTCGCCGACCTCAAGGCCCTGCGCATCAACATCACCGGCACCCTCTTCGGGGCCGGCGCGGGCGAGCAGAACGAGGACTGGTTCACGTTCAACGAGACAGTGTGGATATCCAAAGACTGCTCCTTCCCGGTGAAGCGCTACAGCCTCACCGACATCTACTCGGAGGACCAGGACCGCCAGAACAACACCCACGTCTCCCGCACCGTCTTTGAGATAACGAACACCCTCAAGAAGGGCGGCTTCACGAGGGGCACCGGGGCCATCCCCTGGGGGGACCCCTCCGCCACGGTCTTCGAAGAGCGTCACCCGATGGGCGAGTTCACCGGCTGGCAGTACGCTCCCACCAACGGCGCGGGCGTCCAGGGCTCGAGCTTCACCTTCGGCGTCGAGGAGGCCGTGGCGGAGGCGCTCCGGAACTCGACGGGGCTCCAGGGCTTCGTCAACAGCTACAACCGCCCGGGCCGCAACTGCGTGGTCGACGGCGCCGGCTACAACTTCACTCCCGACCCGACCGACATCGCCGGTCAGGCGGGCGTGTACCGATGGAACCTCAGCTTCGCGGTGATGCCCGACCGGGCCGAACAGGACGCGGCGCGCCAGAGCAACCAGTGGGACTTCCGCTACAGCATCGTCGTGGTGGACAACGTGACCTGGTCGGTGGAGCGCCTCCAGAAGGTCTACAGGCACCGCGTCTACATCGAGAACGACTGGGGCCTCCAGCGGGGCTACGGCACATTCAACCGGGAGTTCTTGGCGGCGGAGGGCGTGACGCTCGCCTCAAGCGAGCAGATACTGCTTCTCAACCAGCGGGTCAAGGACGGCGTGACCAACCCGCGCACCGGGGACATCGACTGGAAGGAGTCCACCTACTTCCTCGGCGCCGCGGGCATGGGGAGCGCCACCCCGGGGCTCTCGATGCTCCAGACCCTGACCGGGCTGACGTTCCCGTCGGTGGACTTCGCCTGGGGGGTCCAGACCCAGACCGTGTACGAGTCCGGCTCCACGTTCGGGGCGGCGCTGGACGTTGAGACCGGGCAGCTGGTCTACGTCATGAGCATCCAGGGGACGGCGCTCCTGGGTATTTTCGGCTAACAGTGGCTTCCAGGACGAGAGGACAGAGGGCAGAGGACACAAGAGAGTGGGCACGAGGGATTCTTCACCATCCCCCCATTTTTCGTCCAAAGCCTCCCTGTCCTCCGTGCCCCTTCCTCTCATTTCTCCGTCCCCCCGGCCGGACCGGAATTTTTATCTGCCCGAGTAATATCGGTCCTGGAGGGTGTCAAGGCCATGTCCGGCAAGCCGTATGTAACAGCGGGGAACATCGACCGCAGGCAGGCGGCCTGGAAACGGGCGCTGGCCCCCTACGAGCGGCACCCCTTCGACATCAACCCCGAGAGGGCGGCCCTGCTGGTCGTGGACATGCAGCGCTACTTCACCGAGCGGGCGTCTCACGCCTTCCTGCCGGCCGTGGAGGCCATCCTGCCGCGCATCCAGGACCTTCTGGCCGACTTCCGCAGGAAGGGAAGACCGGTCATATTCACCCGCCACTCCCACCGCCACGGGGAGGAGGGAGTGCTGGGCTTGTGGTGGAAGGACACGATCCGGGACGCGGCCGCCCAGAGCTGGCTCGACCCGCGCCTGGACACCACCGGCTGCCCGGTCATCCGCAAGACGCGCTACTCGGCGTTCTTCGGGACGGACCTTCACGCCCGCCTCTGGCGGCTGGGCGTCCGGGTCCCGGTCATCGCCGGGGTCATGACCCACCTCTGCTGCGAGACCACCGCCCGGGACGCATTCATGCGCGACCTCCAGCCGGTCGTGCTGATGGACGCCACGGCCTCCGAGGACGAGACGTTGCACCTCTCGTCGCTCCGGACCCTGGCCGACGGGTTCGCCGAGGTGCTGACCTGCAAGGAGCTCAAAGGGAGGCTGGGATGGGACAAATGAAGGCGCAAGGCGCAGGGCGCAAGGCGCGAGGCGCAAGGGGCAGGGAAGGGGCGGAGAATCCCTCCCATCCCCCCTTGCGCCCTGCGCCCCGCGCCATGCGCCTCCGTCCCTTGCGCCCTGCGCCTTGCGCCGTGCGCCTTCGCCATTCCGACGTCGTCGTGATCGGCGCCGGCCCGGCCGGCCTGGCCGCGGCCGTCCAGCTCGAAAGGCAGGGCATCCGGACCGTGGTCCTCGAGAAGGACAGGCCCGGCGGGCAGATCGCCACGGCCAACCTGGTGGAGAACTACCTGGGCCTCTTCGGGCTGCCCGGGGCCGATGTCGCCCGGCTCTTCGTCCGCCACGCGATGAACGCCGGCGTGAGGATCGTCCGTGCGGAGGCCAGGAGGGTCGCCGGCCGGGGGCCGTTCACTGTCCACACCACGAAGGGGATGTGGCGCTCCCGGGCCGTGGTGGTGGCGACCGGAGCGGTCCCCCGGAAGCTGGGTGGGGACGGCGGCGATGTGCAATACGACACCGCCGACCTGGAGGTCTTCCGCGGGAAGGACGTCATCGTCCTGGGCTCCGGCGACGCCGCGTTCGACCGGGCGCTCCGGATACGGCCAGTGGCGACCTCAGTGAGGGTGATATGCAGGGGCGCCCCATCGGCCCTGCCTCTTCTGGTCTCGCGCTGCATACGGGCGGGCATCGCGGCGACCGTCGGGGCGGGGGAGCCGGCCGTCAAATTGGTCGGCGGCCGGTTCGAGGTCCGGACGCGCAAGGGCACGTTCCGGGCTGAAAGGCTCCTGGCCAGCATCGGCAAGCTGCCCGCGCCCCCCGGGCTGCCGCTCTCGCTGGAAAGGCTCGCGCCGGCCCTTCCGGACGGCCGGACGACCGTTACCGGCCTCTACCTCGTGGGGGACATGGTGTCCGGCCGGGGCCGGTACCTCTCCATCGCGACCGGGATGGGGATCGCCGCGGCCCGGGCCATCGGGGAATGGTTCAATAGGGGGAAACGCGTTGGGGTCGGGGGGTCGGGCCCGTGGAGGTGATGCATTCCAGCGGCCGGGGGGACCTCGCGACGGTCCATGTCGCCCGTTTCCGCGGAGACGACCGCTACCTTGCGGAGTTCGTGGGCTCCCTCTCGGGAAGCCCCTCTCCCGACGAGAAGTGGGTGGCGATACTGTCCTCCCAGTACGGCTGCCCCGTGGGGTGCCGGTTCTGCGACGCCGGGGACCACTTCCACGGGAACCTCACGCGCGAGGAGCTTTTGGCCCAACTGGACTGGCTCGTGGACCGGCGCTATCCGGACCGGAGGGTCCCGACGCGCAAGTTCAAGGTCCAGTTCGCCCGGATGGGCGAGCCGGCCCTCAACCCGGCCGTGGTCGACGCGATACGGGAGATGAGGACGAGGTACGACGCCCCCGGCCTCATGCCCTGCGTGTCGACCGTCGCGCCTGAGGCCTCGGGGGAGTTCTTCGAGAGGCTGCTTTCCGTCAAGCGGGAGCTTTATGACGAGAGCTTCCAGCTCCAGTTCTCGCTCCACACCACCGACGGGAAGCTTCGGGACTTCCTGGTGCCCTGCCGCAAGTGGGACCTCGGGAAGATGTCCGAGTACGGGGCGCGCTTCCACGGCGGCCGGGGCCGGAAGGTGGCCCTGAACTTCGCCCTCTCCCCCAACGCCCCCGTCGACCCGGAGGTGCTTTCCGGTCACTTCCCGCCGGAGAATTTCATGGTCAAGCTCACGCCGGTCAACCCGACCCAGAACGCCCGCAGCCGCAACCTGGTGTCGCCCCTCGCGCCCGACTTCGAGGAAGGGACCCACCCGCTGGTCCGGTCATTGCGGGGGGCCGGATTCGAGGTGGTCGTGAGCGTCGGCGAGCCGGAGGAGGACGAGCTGGGCAGCAACTGCGGCCAGGTGCTGGCGCTCTGGAAGAAAGGAGAGGGTGCGGGGAGCGGGGCGCAGGGTGCGGGGTGCGGGGCGCAGGGCGCAGGGTGAGGGCGGGTGGCGACGGGCGGCGGGACCGGGCGGGGGCCTTCCGGGGCCATGATGCTGCTGCTCTCGATGTACACGGTCTGGGTGGTCATCGTGCTGGTCATCACCGCCCCGCTCGCACTGGTGCAGCGGGTGCTGGTAGCGGGCCCCCTCCTGGCGATAGGGGGCCTTCTGTGCGGCATGGGTTACCTGTCGTCGCTCCGCCGCCGGGCCCTCCGCCGGAGGGAGGGCTCGCTCCAAAGGCTCCTCGAGCAGAGGCGCAGGGAGCGCACGAAGTGAGAAGGGGCAGCGGGCGGCGGGGGAAGGCAGCAGGGCAGCAAGGCAGCAAGGCAGCAAGGCAGGAAGGCAGCAAGGGAAGGCAGCAAGGCAGGAAGGCAGCAAGGGAAGGCAGCAAGGCAGCAAGGCAGCAAGGCAACAAGGGGACGACGGGTCGTTCCGTACCCCCTGATGCCTTCCTGCCTTGCTGCCTTGCTGCCCCCCTTTCTGCCATTCTGCCTTGCCGCCCTTCCCCATAAGAAACATTTATAACCAACGATATGTTTCATGGATGCTGGTGTCCAGAGATGGCCATAGGGTTCGTTCTCATAAGCACCGCCCCGGCGAAGGAGCATGACGTCTACAGCGAGCTCTCCAAGGTCAAGGAGGTCGTCGAGCTCCACCCGCTGTTCGGCGAGTATGACCTGATTGCGAAGGTCGAGGCCGAGGATTTCAACCGGCTGGGCCAGATCGTGGTCGACAAGATACGCTCCATCCCGGGCGTCATCGACACCAAGACACTGACGGGGATCAAGTTCTGAAAGGGTGTTACCAATGGCTGATATCAACCTGCTGGACATGTTCCTGAGCATACTGGTGCTGGCGTTCGGCATATTCTCTATAGCGGCCGGCTCGTTCACGGCCTATTTCGGGACCGGGCGCTCGCGCTCAATCGGCGGGGCGCTCATCCTCCTGGGCATAATCGCTTTCATAATACTGCTTTGGTTCGCCGGGCTCTTCGGCGCCTCGGTGAGCCGGCCCCTCCCGTGGGACCAGGGAATGATCCTTGCCGGTTTCGTGGCGGTCATCGGGGCCCTCGTGGGCGCCCTGGTCGCGCTGGCGATCTTTCTGGTCGCCATAATGAAGAGCTGAACTCGGGCATACGGCGAAGGGCAGCGGGCAGCCGGCAGCGGGCAGCGGGGGGGCAGCGGGCGGCCGGCAGCGGGCAACAGCGAACTCGTCTGTTCGTTCCCCGCTTCCCGATGCCCGTTGCCTCCTGCCCCACTGCTCCCCGCCGCCTGCTGCCCGCTGCCCCTAACAAGTATTATATGTTTTTAAGCCCCTTCCAGAGAGCATCGGCTGGAGGATGACCGGTTGAGCGTCGCTATCATTCTCGGGAGCAAGTCCGACCTGCCTGTGGCCAAGATGGCCGTCGAGGTGTTGAGGGAGCTCGGCATCGCCTACTCGGTCCACATAGCCTCCGCCCACCGGACGCCGCACCTTCTCGCCGAGCTGGCCGGGAAGAGCCCCGCCGAGGTCTTCATCGGGATTGCCGGGCTCAGCGCCGCCCTCCCGGGGGCCATCGCCTCGCACACCACCCGGCCCGTCATCGGCGTCCCGGTCAGCGGCAAGGTCAACCTGGACGCAATCCTCTCGATAGTGCAGATGCCCCCCGGGATACCAGTGGCCGCCGTGGGGCTGGACGGGGGAGCCAACGCCGCCATGCTGGCGGCGGAGATCCTGGCCCTCAGGGACCCTGCGCTCGGGGAGAGGCTGCTCCAGCGCCGCCGGGCGATGCATGAGCGGGTCGTCGCCGACGGGAAGGAGCTCAAGGACATATAAGAATGGGCAGCGGGGAGCGGGCAGCGGGGAGCGGTGACGAAACGACGCCCGTCGTCCACCGCTCCCTGCTGCCCGCTGCCCACTCCCCCTCTCCAATTGCACCGCCTTGATCACTGCGCCCTGGGCGGCGGGGCCGTGGACGAAAGCCCGGTCTGCTGGGGGGACCGGCCCGGGACGTAGACCTGGGCACCGGGCATGGCCGGTCCGGTCGGGGCGGCGGCCCTCACTGGGGCCTTCATGGAGGTGAAGTCCCCGCGCAGGACGCTCATGATTATAATGACCACAACGGCGACTATGGCGAACATCAGCCCCTCGGCGATGGCCAAACCGTATACGGAGTTCATCTCGGCGCTCCGGCCCAGCTGATCCGGGAGCAGGGACACGAAGCCATACTGGATGGCCACCACGGCCATCGTTATACCGATTATGACCCCGAGCCACACGAAGCCCATCACGATGTACTGCCGGAGCACGTGGCCGAAGTCGAACTCCCTGAGGTTCTTCTCGATGGCCATCTCGCCGATCTCCCAGAACCGGCGGACGCCGTGGGTGTACTCCAGGAAGAGCAGGAAGAATATCGCAAACATGAGCGCCAGGATGAAGTCGGCGGAGCCCAGCGAGAGCGTGCCCAGCGCGAGCAGCGGCGGGCGGGCGGCGGCGCCGGCGATAAGGAAGGCCACCGCGCCGATGGTGGTCAGGTTGTTCATCTTGCGGTTCTTCTGGTTGATGATGGCCAAGAACCCGCAGACTATGCCCAGGACGGTCAGGACGATCCCGACGATGGAGAGCGCCTGCACGCCTCCGACGCTCAGGATGGAGTGCAGAATGCTCAGGGAGGCCGCGATGAACATGAATATCATCGCCAGGATGCGGATGGTGGCTATCTCCCCGTAGCGCTCGGCGACGTTTATCTGGGGCCGGGGCGGGGGCGCCGGTGGTTCGAAACCGGCCGGGGCGGCCGGTGCCGCCGGAGCCGGGACCGCCCCTGCGGGGGGCGCCCGCACGGGCATCGCCGGCGGCGCTGGCGGGGCCATCGGTGGGGCGGCTGGGGGCGGCGCTGGCGGGGCCTGCGGCGGTGCGTCGACCCTTCCGGCCATGGGGGGTTGTGACTGTGCCATGCGAGCTCACCTCAGATCCTCTTGGTCTCCCTGAGCACCGCCAGAAGCGGGGTCTTGGGGTCCCAGTCGATGACGTTAGCTCCGTAGCCGCGCAGGTCGGAAAGGAGGATGTCGCGCTCCAGCTTGAGGATCTCGTACGGGAGCGGGTCCCCTATGCCCTGGCGGGTCTTGGCCCGAGCCTGCAGCTCGAACTCGATGGATGAGGGGCAGATGATGATGACGGGGTACTCGAGCACCCGCAGGGTGCTCACGCCCTCGGCGATTGTGTCGTCGCCGTCCAGGCTGGATATCAGCATGATCGGCGAGCGCTTGGGCAGAAACGGCGCCGTGTAGTCAACCACGCCCTTGAACGGCAGATTTCCCTCGGAGCGGGCCCCCGCGAGCGCCGTCAGCACCTCGAAGAGCTGCTTCTGGCCGCTGCCCTGCTTGATGGTGAGCAGCTTGTCCCCGTAGACTATGAGGCCCACGCTGTCGCGCCGCTTGAGGAAGAAGTTGGTCATGGTGGCGGCGGCGCGGGCGCCGAACATTATCGGGTTCTGGGCCTCGGTCCCGTAGCGGCTGTACTCGCGGGCATCGAGTATTATTACCACGTCGGAGACCGCCTCGACCTCGTGCTCGTTGACCAGGAGCTTGCCCTTGCTCGCGTACTGCTTCCAGTTGATGTTCTTGAACGGATCGCCCGGAAGGTAGTCGCGCACGAGGAAGAACTCGGAGCCCGGGCCGGGACGCTTGACCGGCGTGGCGCCCGGGTAGAGCTTGAGCGAGCGGGCCTTGATCGTGATGTCCTTCACGTCCTCCACCCTCGGGAAGACCGTCACGGACTGGAGGTCCTCCACGTTGGCCTCCTCGTAGAAGAGCGCGTAGACGTCTTGGGAGCGCATGGAAACGGGGCCGATGTTGTATATGCCCCGCAGGGGGGCGACGAATCGGTAGTTGATCGTGGCCTTCTCCCCTCCGCGCATGTCCAGGATGAGGTAGTTGGAGCCCTCCCGCACGTCCAGCTGCTTGGGCAGCTTGTCCCTGACCTCGAGGAAGCCGGTCCGGGTGAGGCGCTTGTTGTGCAGCATGAGCTGGACAGAGACGTCGCCGTCCTCGAAAAGCTTCTCGCTGGAGATCTTGCGCGCCGGGACCACCCTGGAGACCCGCACGAGGAACATGCTGACCAGCAGGTACGAAAGCAGCATCACGCTGGTCATCATGAGTGGCAGGCTGCGGAACACCAGCCCCAGGAAAGCGAGCGAGACCCCCAGTCCCAGCACCAGCACGCTCTTCTTCGTCCACATCGAACTTCACATCCGTTTCCGTCTTTCTCTTTCGGCCTTGCGGCCCTGTCCTTTTTGGGACGGGGGCGCCCCGCCGCCCGGCTTGCGGCGCGGTGGCGCCCCCGTCCCCGGCTGACGTTCTCCGGCCTACACCGCCGGAACGGGTACTTCGGCGAGGATCTTTTTGAGGATGTCCTCGGGCAGCACGCCGCGGATGCGCGGCTCGGGCTTCAGGATGAGCCGGTGCTGCAACGACACCACCGAGATGAACTTCACGTCATCGGGGGTGATGTAGTCGCGGCCGTTTATGACGGCGTGGGCACGGCCCATCTTGAAAAGGGCCAGCGAGCCGCGGGGGCTCGAGCCGACCAGGACACGCGGGTCCTCGCGGGTCCGGGTCACGATCTCCACGATGTAGGTCAGGAGCGCAGGGTCCACGTGGACCTTCTCGACGACCTGCTGCATCTCGATGACCTTCTTGGGGTTCGTGATGACCTCGAGGTCGACGTCGTCCTTGCGCCGGAGCTCCCGGCGTATCAGTATCTCCTTTTCCTCCTCGCGGTTGGGGTAGCCGACCGACATCTTGATCATGAACCGGTCGATCTGGGCCTCGGGGAGGGGATAGGTCCCTTCCTGCTCGATGGGGTTTTGGGTCGCCATGACGATGAACGGCCGGGGCAGCTTGTGCGTGACTCCCTCGATGGTGACCTGCTTCTCCTGCATGGCCTCCAGAAGGGCCGCCTGCGTCTTGGGGGGCGCCCGGTTGATCTCGTCGGCGAGCAGGATGTTCGTGAATATCGGGCCGGGCCGGAACTTGAACTCGTTGTCCTTCTCGTCGTAGACGTAGGTCCCGGTGATGTCCGCCGGCAGGAGGTCGGGCGTGAACTGGATGCGCTTGAACGTGCACCCGAGCGCCTGGGCGAAGCAGTTGGCCATGAGGGTCTTGGCCAGTCCGGGGAAGTCCTCGAACAGCATGTGGCCGTTGGCGAGGATGGTCACGGCGACCTTGAGCAGCACCTCGTGCTTGCCGATGATGGCCTTGGCGACCTCCCCCATGAGGGCCCGGGAGGTGTTGGCGACCTCCTGGATCTCCGCCATTGTCGCCCCGCCGCGCGCGGGTCCCGGCATCCGGCCGGGCATTGGAGCGGGGGGTCGCGGCGCGCCGGGGGGCGCCGGGGCGGCTGGCCTCGGCGGTGGAGCGCCCGGGACGGGCATCGGTCTGGGTGCGCCTGGCGCCGGTCCTGGTGCCGGCGCAGGGCCCTGCGCGGTAGCCGGGTTCTGGCCTTGCGGGTTCATCATCTTTCTCACATCCTACCTGTTTCTTCCGTCAGCAATCCCTTGATTTCGGGACATGGATTCCTCGTATATCTACCTTATGCCTTGCCCCAGGCTCGGAGCTTCTGGGTCAAGACCCTCACTTCCTCCGGTGTGTACACCCTGTCGGTGCTCATGAGCAGTTCGTTGAGTGCGACGTCCTTTATCATGTTGGTCTTCTGGGCGGGAGAGAGCGCGTTGAGCTCCTCCACCGAGAGGCTGTTGAGCATCCGCAGCTTCTGGAGAAGGGCCCGGCGAAGGTGGTCCACCTGGACCGCCCGGGTGTCGGGCAGGAAGGCCCTCCTGTGGACGGAGGAGATGTCGAAGCGGTGTATCCAGCTCTCCTTGTCCCGGGCCCGGAGCACCACGACGCCCAGGATGAGCAGGATGCCCACCGAAAGGAGCGAGGCCTCCAGGGGGTTCGAGGTGAGGATGGTCAGGGTGGTGAGCGAGTCGTAGACGGCCGCCGTGTACTTCGACTGGGGGTGGCGGCTCTCGTCGAAGACCACCGTGCCGCCCGTGGGGAGCAGGTAGTTGATGAGGGCGACCACGAACTGCCGGTTGCTACCGCCGCGAGCCTCCGTCAGGTTGATGTTCTTGTTGTTGTCGAGGAGCGGGGTGAAGCCCATCTGCTCGAGCTGGTCTATCGAGATGAGCATGTCGTCGGTGAATATCGAGGTGTCGGCGATGAAGATGATCTTCCCGCCCGTCACGGCGTCCTTGACGACCTTGGTGTTGTAGCTGACCTGGAGTATCAGTGGGATGTTCTCGTGGGCGTCGGCGGGGTCGACCTCCTTGTTATTGTTGCGGTCGACATAGCTGTCCACGCTCCCGTTGGAGATCATCAGGTACTGGAACTCGCCCTTTTCCGGGTCCTCGTAGGACTGGTTGGCAAGGCCCGTGGGCTCGCTCATGACGAGCCAGTACTTGTTGAGGAAGAGCGTTGCGGGCGCCATCGGGAAGCTCGCGTTGTTGAGGTAGTAGTTCTTGTCCCACATCGTGCCGCCGTAGAACGTGACGCCGTACTTGTTGGAGAGGTCGTCGGCGTAGCCCCCGTCGTCGGCGACGATGACCTTGCCGCCCTTCTTCACGAAGTCCTGTATTATCGACACCTCGGCGGCGCGGTACTTCTTCTCGATCCCCACGGCGATGTAGAGCGTCCCCGACGGCTCCTTGACGTCCCTAAGTATCGTCGGGCTCCCGACGATGCTGAGGACCTCGATGTCGTTCATCCCGCCAACGAGCTGCTGGTACTGGTCGAGCTGCTCCCAGTTCTTCTGGTCCTCGGCGGGGAACGCGTTGAGCCGTACCGTCGGTTCCTTGCCGAACGAGAAAAGGGGTCCGACAATGTATCCGAGGAGGAGTCCGACGAGCAGGACCAGGGCCAATATCCTTTGCAGTTTCATGTGTCCACCCCTAGGGCACTTTCCATATTTAACCTTTTTAAGCCGGGCATCTCACTGCCCCTCTTTCCTCCCGGGCGGCCCGGCGGGTGGCCCGGGCGCCTGCGCCGCGGCCGGCGCGACCGGCGTGGCCTCGGCCACGGGGACGTCGACCTCCGCCACCCGGCGCTGGCCGTCGGCGGTCGTGACGTAGATCTCCGGCTCGGCCTCGTCGGGCAGTGCGCCGGCCTTGTCGGCGAGGATGG
>VGTL01000046.1 GCA_016874675.1 Methanobacteriota archaeon
CCCCAGCCGACCTACGTGGCGGCCCCGCCCCCGCCCGGGCCCCTGCCCCCGCCCTCGAGGCAGGGCAAGGTCACCATGCCCAACAACGCCCTCTGCGGGTTCTGCAACCAGTGGCTGCTCCAAGGCAGCCCGGGCATAATGTGCCAGTGCGGCAAGTACTACCACGAGCATTGCGCCCGTATCCAGGACACCTGCAACGCCTGCGGGACGAAGCTTCCGGTCTGACGGGATGCGTCCGATGAGAGCGCTGCTTCCGGCCGCCGCCCTGCTCCTGCTGCTCCTGGCCGGCGCCGGGCCCGCCGTCCGGGCGAACGAGGGCCCGTTCGTCCTTTTCGCGACCACCGACGGCCGGGAATACCGCCCCGGAGAGGTGGCCAAGATATGCATACACGCCTTCGCCCGCGGCGAGCCGGCGGTCCCGGACGCCCCGCCGAAGGTGTATGTCGTCGGCGGGGCAGGCAGCGGGCACGAGGTACCGGTGGAGGCCGACTCCTCCTCGAGCTGGACCGCGAGCTACACGGTGCTTGCGGCCGACGCCCTCATCTACGATTCGAGGTCAATAGAGCTGGAAATCCGCGCCTTCTTCCGGGAATCCGGCGGCGGCGGGCAACCGTACAGCACCGGCGCGGACCTGCGCCTCGCCGGGCCGAAGCCCTTCTCGTCACCCGGGCCCCTGTCCATCAGCGCATACGTGCTCGAATGCCCCGACGGGGCGATCCGGCCCGGCAGCAAGGTGACCTTCCTCGCGTGCGCCACATACAACGGCATGCCTGTCCAGGCCGGGGACATCCGCTTCCATGTCGCATTCCGGCCGGACAACGGACCCGACGAGAGAGTCGACCTCCCGGCGCAGGAACGGGGGCCGGGCACCTTCGCCGTTCCGTACACAATCCCCCGGAAGGACCGGAGCGGCCTCTTCCGGCTCCAGGCCGACTGCCTCGGCGTCACGAAGGACCACCTCGAATCGGTCCCCCTCGATTTCTTCGACGTGATATACCACGAGATCGCTCGCAACGGCACGGCCATCGAGTACGAGCTCCTGGTCTCCGACCGGGCCGGGAAGCCGGAAAACGGCACGGCCGTCGCGGTCACGACCTCGTCGTACCTGCGCGAGGTCCGCCCGGTGACGCTGGACCTGGGGCGGACGGCCCGCGACGGCAGGGTGCGGGGCGTGGCGGACCTCGGGCCCGGGGTGCCCGAGTTCTACCTCCGCGGCTGGGCCAACACCAGCGACCGGTTTCAGTATTTCGGCGGCCTGGTCAGCGTCCCCAACGCCACCTCGCCCGGAAACAGGCTGGGCTCCAGGTTCCAGATAGATCGGCTCTCCCCGTCCGGCGCGCTCGAGGCCGGCGGGGAGAGGACTGTCTCGTACCGTGCCTACTTCGACGGGTCGCCGCTGCGCCGCCAGGAGCTGGCCTGTTATGTAAGGTGGTACCCGGGGACCTCCCGGGACGCCGCGACCGGCGACGTCTCCGGCCGCCGCGTCGTCACCGGCGAGGACGGCGCGTTCGGGCTCGTCTTGGACCTACCGGAGAACGCCTCCGGCTCCACCACGGTGACCGTCGTCGGCCCCGGGCCGCCCCACTCCTCCGACTACTCGGCCCCCGAGGACATGCTGACCGTGGGCGTCCCGGCCGCCCCGGCCTACCCGGCGGAGACCTGGGCGCGCGCCACCTTCTCGGCTGCCCGGGCGGGCCGGGCACTGAAGGTCTGCGCGAGCGCCCCGGAAGGAGGCATTGCGGCAGCCTGGGCGTCCTGGGACTTCGCCGACGACCGGCCGGACGGGGTCCGCCCCTGGATGGCCCTCAACACGTTCAAATGGTTCGTTCCGCCGCGGCCGGCGGGGGGACCCCTCAAGGGCCAGCTGGTCCTGCCCTCCCACCTCGGGGTCGGCCAGAACATCACGGTCTCCCTGCAGGTCCTCAACGCCTCAGGTCAGTGGACCGCTGCCTCCTACGAGTTGACCGTGCGCCCGGCGCCCGTCCCGGAGCCGCCGGCGGACATCTGCTGCATCACCGCCATCCTGCTCTCCAACGTGCTGCTTTTCACTTTCGTGTTCTTCAACTACGTGTCGGGCCGCCGGGCCGAGCGCCGCAGGGAGCTGGGCGCGCTCGACGCCGACGGCCAGATAACGGCGGTGCTCCGGGCCCAGGGCCAGCCGGCGCGGGAGCTCGCGCTGCCCCTGCGGGTCCAGCTCCCCCGTTCCGAGGAGTGCGCCGCCTGCGCCCGCAAGGTGGCCCGTGGCAACGCCGCCTGGCGCTGCGCCTGCGGGGGGACCTTCCACGAGCACTGCGCGGCCGGGAAGGGGAGCTGCCCGTCCTGCGGCAGGCCCTGGAGGAGCAGTTAGCTTTATATAGAACCCCTGACATACCCTAACTTCCCCGAGAGGGGATGGAGGAATGCCAATGCTCGGACAGGGCGGAAACGTGCCGATTTTGGTGCTGAAGGAGGGAACGCAGAGGGAGAAGGGCAAGGGTGCCCAGAGCAACAACATCGCCGCGGCCCGCGCGATAGCCGACGCGGTGAAAAGCACGCTGGGACCCCGGGGAATGGACAAGATGCTCGTCGATTCGATGGGCGACGTCGTCATCACGAACGACGGGGTCACCATACTCAAGGAGATCGATGTGGAGCACCCGGCCGCAAAGATGCTGGTCGAGGTCGCCAAGACCCAGGACCAGGAGTGCGGCGACGGGACCACGAGCGCGGTGGTCATCACCGGCGAGCTGCTCAAGCGCTCCGAGGAGCTCGTGGAGCAGAACGTCCACCCGACGATAATCACCCAGGGCTTCCGCATGGCCTCGGACAAGGCCACCGAGATACTGGAGAAGCTCGCCGACAAGGTGGACATCAAGGACCGCGAGATGCTTCTCAAGATAGCGACGACGGCAATGGCGTCCAAGGGCGCAGCCTCGTTCCGGAGCAAGCTCGCCGAGATAGCCGTCAACGCGGTGACGAGCATCGCCGAGCAGCGCGACGGCAAGTGGGTGGTCGACAAGGACAGCCTGCTCGTGGTCAAAAAGCACGGCGGCTCGGCCATGGACACCCAGCTCGTGGACGGCATCATCCTCGACAAGGAGGTCGTGCACGCGAGCATGCCCAAGGCCCAAAAAGACGCCAAGATCGCCCTTCTGGACGTGGCGCTCGAGGTCAAGAAGACCGAGGTCGAGGCCAAGATAGAGATCACCTCGCCCGACCAGCTCCAGGCCTTCCTCAACGAGGAGGAGAACATGCTCAAGAAGAAGGTCGACCTGGTCAAGAGGTCCGGCGCCAACGTCGTCGTGTGCCAGAAGGGCATCGACGACCTGGTGCAGTACTATTTGGCCAAGGAGAAGATACTGGCGGTGCGCCGGGCCAAGGAGTCCGACATGAAGAAGCTCGCCCGCGCCACCGGCGGCCGCGTGGTGTCCAACCTCAACGACCTGTCCAAGGAGGATTTGGGCCACGCCGGGATGGTGGAGGAGCGCAAGATCGGCGAGGACAAGATGACCTTCGTCACCGGCTGCCCCAAGGCCAAGGCGGTGTCCATCCTCATCCGGGGCGGCACCGAGCACGTCGTGGACGAGCTGGAGCGCTCCCTCGAGGACGCCACCCGCGTGGTCGGGGTCGCCATCGAGGACGGGAAGATCCTTCCCGGCGGCGGCGCCGTGCACATCGAGCTCAGCCTGGGCCTCAAGGACTACGCCGCGAGCGTCGGGGGCCGCGAGCAGCTCGCGATCGACGCCTTCGCCGACGCCCTGGACATCATCCCCAGGACGCTCTCGGAGAACGCCGGCCTGGACCCGATAAACATGCTCATCGACCTGCGAAAGGCCCACAAGAGCAATCAAAAGACAGCCGGCGTGAACGTGTTCACCGGCAAGGTCGAGGACATGAAGAAGCTCTCCGTGGTGGAGCCCCTGCGGGTGGACCGGCAGGCCATCCAGTCCGCGACCGAGGCGGCCACGATGATACTGCGCATAGACGACGTCATCGCGGCCAAGGCCACCAAGGGGATGCCCGGCGGGCCGGGCGGCCCGGGCGGCGGAATGGGCGGAATGGGCGGAATGGGCGGCATGGGCGACATGGACTGAACCCCGCCTTCCCACCTTCCCTCTCCTATTGTTCCGTAGGGGAGGGAAGGCGGGGCTTTTGATATTTTCCAAAAAGTTGGGGGGCCCTCGGGGTCTTTCTGGGGGGTCGGCCCGGTGGCGGAGCAAAAACGCGACTACTACGAGGTGCTCGGCGTCCCCAAGGGAGCCCCGGCCGACGACATCAAGCGCTCGTACCGGGCGCTGGCCAAGAAGTTCCACCCCGACCTCAACCGCGACGACCCCAAGCAGGCCGAGGAGAGGTTCAAGGAGGTCTCCGAGGCCTACGAGGTGCTGGCCGACGACAAGAAGAGGCAGCTCTACGACCAGTACGGCCACCGGGCGGTGGACGAGACCTTCGGCCGGCAGGGCTTCACCTGGGACCAGTTCACCCACTTCACCGACCTCGAGGACCTCTTCGGCGGGTTCGACTTCTTCGGGGGAGACCCCTTCGGCATCTTCGGCCGGCGGCGGCGCGACCCCAACGCCCCGGCCCCGGGCGACGACCTGCGCTACGACCTGGACATAACGCTGGAGCAGGCGGCCGGGGGCATGGAGCGGGAGATAGAGGTGCCCCACAGCGCCAACTGCGGGGAGTGCGGCGGCTCGGGCGCCGAGAGGGGGACCGCGCCGAAGAAGTGCCCCCGCTGCGGCGGCGCCGGCCAGGTCCAGAACGTGCGCTCGCAGGGGTACAGCCAGTTCGTCACAATCACGCCCTGCAACCTTTGCGGCGGGCGCGGCCAGACCATCGACCGGCCCTGCCGGCAGTGCCGGGGCACGGGCCTGGTCTCCCGGCAGGAGCACATCCAGATAACGATTCCCCCCGGCTCTGACACAGGCCTTCGGCTTCGCGTCGGGGGCAAGGGCGAGGCCGGGCGGCGAGGCGGCCCGCCGGGCGACCTCTACGTCGTTATGCACGTGAGGCCGCACCCCCAGTTCCAGCGAGACGGGAGCGACCTCTACACCGAGGCGGAGGTGTCGTTCTCCCAGGCGACGCTGGGAGGCGAGATAGAGGTGCCCACGATCCTCGACGGCAAGGCCCGCGTGACCGTGCCGCCGGGGACCCAGACGCACACCATCTTCCGGCTCCAGGGCAAGGGCATGCCCCGGTTCGGGCGCTCCGGGCGCGGCGACCAGTTCGTCCGGGTGCGCCTGGTCACCCCCAAATCCCTCACGGAGCGGCAAAGGGAGCTTCTGCGCGAGTACGCCCGCGAGAGCGGGGAGCCCGTGGAGGAGAGGCGTGGCTTCTTCCGCAAGGCGGGGCGCCGGTAGACAGGGTTATCAGCACGTTCGCCAATTCAGATGAGGCCCGGCCATGAGCGAAGAACCGCCCTCTGACAGGAAGCCGGAACGGTCGCCGGCGCTCCCGCCGTCGGACCGCCCGGCGATCGCGGCGGCCCCCTCGCCGGCCTCCCTTCCGGAATCCGGCCGCCCGGCATTGCCGGCGGGGACACCGCCCGCGCCCGACCCCCGGAGGGAGGCAATCGAGACGCTCCTGCGCGTTGCCAGGACCATCGCCGTCGTCGGCGCCTCCGACAAGCCCGGAAAGCCCAGCCACCGGGTGGCGTTCTACCTCATGCGCGCCGGGTTCGAGGTCTACCCGGTCAACCCGACGATCAAGGCGCTGGGGGAGAGGCCGGCCTTCCCCGACCTGAAATCCGTCCCGGTGAGAATCGACATCGTCGACATCTTCCGCCGGCCCGAGCAGGTCCCCCCCGTCATCGATGAGGCCATCGCCGTCGGGGCGAAGGCCGTCTGGATGCAGGAGGGCATCGTCAACGAGGAGGCCGCGGCCAGGGCGAGGGCCGCCGGGCTCGTCGTCGTCATGGACCGGTGCGTGATGAAAGAACATCGGAGAATGGCCGGCCTCCATGATGGCGAGAAGGGCCCCCGAAGGGCCCTTCTCACCTCTGCGGCCGGGCCTCGCTGATGTTCACCTTGCGGCCCTTGAGCTCCTTGCCGTTGAGGCCGGCGATGGCCGCCTTGGCCTCGGCCTCGTTGGGCATCTCCACGAACCCGAAGCCCTTGGACCGGCCGCTGTAGCGGTCCATGATTATCCTCGCCGAGGACACGGTCCCGAAGGCCTCGAAGGCCGCTCTCAACTCCATTTCTGTCAACTGGAACGACAGGCTTCCCGCGTATATGTTCATTGGTACCATCTTCCCTGGAGCTTCCACGGGCCCTCGCCCGCTTCCGCTTTCTCTTGTTGCCGTGGCTAGGGATTTCTCCTATTTAGACATGCCGATTGCCGCGTAGAGATGGGCAGCGGGCCCGCAGGCGAGCGAACCGCAGGCGAGCGAACCGCAGGCGAGCGAAGCTCGCCTGAGCGAAGCTCGCCTAGGCGAAGACGACCGAAGGTCGTCAGGGGCTCGCCTAGGCGAAGACGACCGAAGGTCGTACGGGAGCGGGCAGCGGGCGGCAAGGCAGGAAGGGACGACGGAGCGGCGGAAAAGGACCGTCCGTCCCCTTGCTGCCTTTCTGCCTTGCTGCCTTTTTCCCTTCCCTTTCTGCCTTTCTGCCTTTCTGCCCCCGTCTTCCCCTATTGCTTCATTTTCTCCAAAAGCCCCCGGTAGACCTTCTGCTCCGGGCCCGACGAGGTCTCGGCGAGGCGCCGGAGGATGAGCTCCGGGGTGCTGCGCGCCAAAAAATCCCGCCGGGGCGTCCGGTCCACGACGAGGTTGTAGCTCTCGTCCAGCCCCCGGGCCTCTATCCCGTCGATGCGCACGGAGGTGTGCTTGGATATCTCGCGGGCCATGTGCGTCACGACCATCATCGTCGAGCCCGAGGACCGGGCGAGGTCTATCATCGCCGCCACGATGCGCGATCCGGCCTCGAGCTCGGTCATCGCCTCCAGCTCGTCGGCCAGTATGAGCTTGCGCGCCCCGCCGGTCACCGCGGGCACGAGCGTGCGCAGGAAGCCCTCGAAGGCGCCGGCGTCCAGGGCGCGCCGCTGAGCGAAGAAATAGAGCTCCTCGGGGAGCTCGACCGTCGCGGCTCTGGCGCAGACCGGCAGGCCGCAGCGCGCCATCGTGACCGCCTGGGCCAGGGCCTCGAGGAGGGTGCTCTTGCCCCCGCTGTTGGCGCCCGTGAGAAGCACCGCACGCTCCGCCTCCCCGAACGAGTAGTCCACCCGCTGGAGGCCCCCGCTCCGGGCGAGCGAGAGGTTGGCGAGCCCCTCGAACGAGAAACCGGCACCGGGCCGGGGGGCCACGAGGCCGAAATCGAGGCAGAACGTCCCCAGGGCGAACTCGTAATCGAAGTCCAGCGCCTCCGTAAGCTCCCTCTCGACCGACGGCCGGAGCTCCCTCAGGCGGCGGGCGGCCCTCACCCTCTCCTCGAAGAGGGCCGTCCCGGCCTCGGCCGCCATCCTCCTCTGGACACGCTCGAGCTCGCCCGCGTCCACCTCCACGGGGTACCTCATCTCGAAGGGGGCGGCGTCCGTCCCCGTGAGGGAGCGAAGCCGCGCCCGGCCGGCGGCAAGCACCCTCGAGTAGATCTCGCGCACCTTCCTGGGCACGCCCTGGCCGAGCACCTCGAGCACCTCGTCGCCCGAAAGGTGGAGCTCGGAGGCGTGCTTGCGGAGCTCGGCGTTCATCTCGTCGCGCACCGCGAGCACGGCGCGCTCGTAGGCCGCCGGCTCCACCTTGCGCGCGCGCAGGGCGTCCAGGACCGGCACGACCCCGGCGCAGGCGCTCGGGCGGCCCAGCACCTCCGAAAGCCGCGCCGCCGTCGCCAGGAGGTCGCGGTTTGCCGTGAAGAAGTCCAGTACCACGCCGGGCGCCATCTCGAAGTCGCGCGCCCCCGAGGGCACGGTGACGACGTTCTCCAGACGGGAAAGGTCCAGCCGGCCCTCGCCGGTCACGTAGACGATGACCTCCGCCTCCTCCAGCCCCTCGGGGTCGGAGGCCGGTAGGATGCGGCACCTGCGGGAGAGCTCCGAGGAGGAGAGCCCGCCGTGCTCCTCGTCGGACTCCACGAGCATCACGACCGCCGGATCGAACGCCGGCGGCGGCCGCCGGGGCCTCGAGAGGCCGCGCAGGAGGCCCTCCACCTCGGATCGCGGGAGCCGCATCGCCCGGTCGCGGGCGGCCAGGCAATTGTCGATGGAGGCCAGGATCCGCTCCCGGGACTCCAGCGGCCGCAGGAGCCTGAGCCGGTTGCGGGCGGTGGCGGTGCGGGCGAACCCCTGCAGGAGCTCGAGGATGGATTCGTGGACCCGGACCGCCCGCTCGCTCGCCAGGAACCCCCCGGAGAACCCGCCGAGCAACTCCGCGATCATCTCGACCGCCCGCCGCTCGCTGCCCCCGGAGGCCTCCCGGAACGCCTGGATGTCACCCTCGCGGGCGGCCGCCTCCATCGCCGCCTCGGTGCCGAAGTGCCCGAGCAGGCGGGCCCTCTGCTTCCCGGTCAGAGCCATCCAGGCCGCCCCATCGTGCCGGCGGCTATTTAATACATACCCCCATAAGGGAATTCAACGCATTTCAGGGCGCAAGGCGCAGGGCGCAGGGCGCAAGCCGAGCCTCGTGCGAAGGGCGCGCAGCCGGGCCGCCCAGGGCGCGAGGCAGCCCCGGTCGGCCCAGAACCTGGCCATCGCGATGAAGCCCAAGACGACTATAGCGGCGGCCGCCGGGCCGTAGAAGCCCCGGACCTCCAAAGAATCCGCCACGGCCCCCAGGCCCAGCGCCCCCACGACGAGGTGCAGGTTGAGCACCAGAGCCGAGAGGATGGCCGCCAGGGTCGTGAACGCGGCCAGGCTGGCAAGGTACCTGCCGATGAAGGCGGCCAGGTGCGCCCCCGAGATCCGGCGGCCGACGTACATCCCCCAGCTCCGAATCGAGGTCTCGGCGGTCTCCACGAACAGGAGGAAGAAGAACCCGAAGAGCATCAGGACGGGCAGCTCGCCCACGGGGTTTCGCACGCCGGCGGCGATGAAGAAGGTGAACATCGCCGAGATGACGAGGTGGACCGGCCGGTGGTAGATTATCCCCATGAGCCCGAATATCAGCGGCGAGGAGAAGAACACCAGGACGAACGTCTGGACCAGCACGTTCAGGAAGGCGCCGGCGTCCCATGTCAGCACCGCCACCGCGGCCAGCGCGCCCAGCGCGGCCGCCGCGACGTGCCTGGCCCGGAGCTCGAACGGGAAGAGCCGGCGCGACTGGGGCAGCACGACCACCACGGCCGCCACTGCGAGCGCCATTATTGACGCCTCTATCGTTCCGAGCCCCCTCAGGACCTCGGAGTTCTCCCGGACCTCGAATGAGCCGTGGTCTATCTCCCAGTTGAGCGCGAAGCTCAGGAACAGGAAGGCGCCCGAAAGAAGCGCAAGCAGGAGCATCCGGTCGCGGGCGGCCGCCTCGCCGGCCTGGCCCGGCGCCGGGGCGTCGCGCCCGGCGCCCGGCACCGCCCTGCCCGCCGGCGCGCCGGCGCTCATCCGGCGACCCCCCCCTTGTCGAGCACCCGGTAGAGCGGCTGGCGGCAGTCCCAGTCCATCACGACGGCCCCGCGGGCCCGGAGCTCGCAGATGAGGTTGTCGCGCTCCTGCCCGATCATCTCCGGCCGGTTGCCGATCGTCCCCTCGAGCAGGTCCCGCTCGATGTCCAGCAGCGACGGGCTCAGGAACACCACCTCGTAGTTGCGGTCGCGCATGAGCTGGACTGTCCTGACCAGCGTGTCGTCCCCGTCCAGGCTGGATATGACGAACACGGTGCAGCGCGGGTGCAGGTGGGGCATCGCCAGCTCCACCGCTGTCATGAGCGGGATGTCGCCGCGGGCGTAGGTCCCGACCAGGGCGCTCGTCATCACCTGCACCTGGCGCTCCCCGATGGAGGGGAAGATCGCCTTGACCTCGTCGTTGTAGGTCACAAGCCCCACCTCGTTGCGCGACTTGAGGAGGTGGGTGGAGATGGAGATGGCCGCCTTCACCGAGTATTCCAGCGGGTTGCGCAGGGGCGAGCCGAAGCCGCTCACGGCGCGGGCGTCGACGAAGAGCATCACGTCGCAAAGGTGCTCCTTCTCGTACTCGTTCACGAGCCACTTCCGGTGCCTCACGGAGGCCTTCCAGTTTATGCGCTTGAACGCGTCCCCCATGATGTAGTCCCGGATGTAGTAGAACTCCGACCCGAGCCCCGCCTGCCGGCGGCCGATGGTGCCGAAGTAGGGTATCATGTAGCGGGACCTCACCGGCAGGGTCCGGACCTCCTCCAGGCGCGGGTAGACCGAGAGGTACCCCTGCTCCACCAGCCTCTCCTCGTCGAAGAACAGGTTGGAGTAGTCCCTCCGGCGGACCATCACCGGCCCGAACACGTAGTGCCCGCGCAGGGGCGTCTCGACGGTGTAGGCCATCGCCGCCTCCTCGCCGGGGACCAGGTGGGCGAGCATGGAGTTGTCACCGGCCGCTATCCTCATCTGCGTCGGCACGGAGTCGTAGACCTCGAAGAGCGCCGGCCGGCTCCCGGCGTTGCGCACCACCGCGAACAGGTCGACCAGGTCGCCCTCGAACACCTTGTAGTACGGGATGGGCCGGTCCACCGCGATGGCCGGCCGGAACATCTGGTTGAGGGCGAGGAAGCTCAGGAATATGACGCCCAGCACGAGCAGCTGGTAGTCCCCGATGAGGAAGCCGGCGGTCCCCGAGAGGACGCCGGCGGTGGCGAGCGTTGCGGCCTTCATCGTCCACATCCGCCGCTCACCTCCGGTCCCACTGCCTGACCAGCGCGGCGAGCCCCTCGAGCTCCTCCCGCGGCACCCTCTCCGGGTCCTCGGCCAGCGCCACCAGCCGCTCCTCGCCGATGATCTCGCGCAGCCCCTCCCGGTCCAGCGCCCCGAACTCGTCGGGGTACATGTTGAGCCTTATCCGGGCCTTCTCCAGGAGCACCCGCCTGAGGCGGGCCCGGTCGCCCTGGTCGAACGACAGGCGGCCCAGGTGGTGGAAGGTCCGCTCCCTCAGGGTGTCCTCGTGGCGCCACTCCGCCGGCGTCCTGACGGCCAGTATGCCCCCCCCGACCGCCACCAGGGCCAGGATGCCCAAAAGCGTCTTCCCGGCGAGGTTGTGGAGCAGGAGCACCCCCAGGAAGAGGCCGCTCCTCCAGGCGCCCTCGCGCACCGTGTCGGGCTTGTGGCGCGTCTCGTCGAACACCACCTCCCGCGCCGTCGGGAAACGGTCCCGGAGCAGTGCCATGACGTACTCCGCGTTCCCGGCGCGGCCCCAGAGGTCGTTTATGAAGAGGCCCGGGTCCGAGACCGCTAGCACGTACCCGTCCCCGTGGCCTGCAAACCCGACCACCGGCAGGGCCCCCGACTCCTCGTCGAAGTCCCGCTCGCCGTTGCCGTTCTCGTCCATCCAGGTGTCGGGATGCGTCCAGGCCAGGACCTGAGGCGTGGCGATGCGCTCCAGCGCGGTGGGCCGGTCCAGGAGCACCTCGTAGGAGGCGCCGCCGATGGTGTCGTTGACCCGGACGAAGGCGCTGTTGTGCTCGAAGGAGGAGCTGTAGAGCCGCCTGCCGTAGAAGGAGAGGCCGAACCTCTGGGCCAGGGAGTTCCCGTAGCCGAAGTCGTCGGCGAGCAGGAGGAAGCCCCCCCGCGCCACGAAGTCGTCGATGGTGTCCACCTCCTGGGGCAGGTAGGGCCGCTCGACGCCTATGACGACCAGGAGCTTCTCGTAGCTCAGAAAGCCCTCGGAGGAGTTGAGAAGCAGCGGGGACGATATGACGGACGAGGTCCGGTACCCGGCCGCATCCAGCGCCCCGCGGAATTTCGAGAGGTCGTTCCAGTCGTCGTCGTAGGCGCCGAGCTGGTGGACCCCGGTGAGCAGATCGGCCAGGCCCAGCGCCCCAAGGACCGCGACCGTCACCACCACCGAGGTGCGAAGCCTGTGCCTCCGCAACCCTTCCAAAACGGGCGGGACCATGTTCCTTTTGCACGTAGAGCAATGTGCGGTTAATATACTATGCGACGGGCTAGCAGAGAACACAGGGAAATGTATATAAAACGATTATAGACCGCACCAATTATGGAATATACAATCCTCCATATAAGATATCAGCATGGAAATGGAAGTGGCACAGGGGGGCCAGGAGGTGGCCATGCCCCGTTTCATAGACCAGGACCAGGCGCTCAACCAGATAGAGAAGTGCGAAATCATGCTGCGCGATGAGCCGGCCGGGACGGACCTTTCGGAGGCGCAGCGCTACCTCAAGATCGCCCGCTCGTTCTTCAGGCTGGGCTCGTTCAACAAGGCGTTCCTCTTCGCGGTCAGGGCGCGGCGCATCGCCAAGGAGAAGGCGTCAGCCGACAGCTGAGCGCCCCGGGCCGAACCAATTAATAGCCAGCACGCGATGCACCGGGGAGGCCATGTCCGTGAAACCCGCTCGTCCACGCAGGACGGCATTCCTTCTGGTCGCCCTCCTGGCACTGCCGGCGGCCGCGGCCGCAGCCCGGGAGTCCCCCGACTGGCCCATGTTCCGTGCGGACGCCCAGCACACCGGGGCGTGCGGGAGCGAGGTGCCCGCGGTCCTCGGCGAGCCGTTGAAGGTGCGCCTGGGCACCGCCCGGCTCACATCGCCCGTGGCCTCCGGAGAGCTGGTCATCACCGCCTCCGCCGACGGGACGCTCTTTGCGGTCTGGGCCGACAACGGGGCGCTGGCGTGGAGCCGCCCCCTCGGGAGCAATGCCAGCGCCGAGCCGGCCATTGACGGCGACACGGTCTACGCGCTGACCGAGGATGGCAAGGTCTCGTCGTTCAACGCGACGAACGGGGCCCTCCTCTGGGAGGTCTTTCTGCCGGCGGGTCTGGGCTACACATTGCCCCTCACATTCTCCGACGGGAGCCTGCTGGTCTCCACGACCTCCGGGACGGTGCTGCTCCTGTCGGCCGCCGAGCGGGGCCGGGAGCTCTGGAACGCCTCCGCCGGCGGGCGCATCAGGGGGCCGGTCACGGTCGGCGGGAACCTGGCGTACGCCCTGCTGGAGGGCGGCAGGGCGGTGGCGCTCGACCTCCGGGACGGCAGCCAGAACTGGTCAACCCCGCCGGGACTGGGCTCGAGCAACGAGTTCCCCTCGGCATATGTCCGGGGCCGGCTCTACATCGGCACGCGCGGCCGGGAGGTCTTCTGCCTGGACAGCTCCAGCGGCGACAGGCTCTGGAACAGATCGCTCCGGTCGGCCATCTCCGGCGCGCCCGCTCTCGGGAGCGACCTGATAGTGGTGGGCATGCAGAACGGGCAGGTGCACGCACTCAATTTGAGCGACGGGGAACCGGCCTGGCCGGGCGAGTACGACGTGGGCGCCACCGTCGCGCTCCCGCCGGTGCTGGCGGGCGGGATGGTCATGGTGGGCAACGACAGGGGCACCCTCTACCTCCTTTCGGCCTCGACCGGCCAGATGAAGACCCAGCGGTCGCTTGGCGATTACCGGCTCTCCTCCCCGGCGGTCTCAGAGGGACGGATCCTCCTCACCACCTCGGACGGCTGGCTGCTTATCCTGGGGCCGGTCGTTTCGAGGCCGGTGGCCGTGCTCGGCCTGCCCGCCGGCCTCATCTCGACCGGGGAGGAGGTGGCGGTCTCGGGGGCGAGCTCCACCGGCGCGGACGGGCTCCCCGCGGCCTTTTTCCTTTTCGACTTCGGGGACGGGACCGACAGCGGATGGACCGGCGAGAGGGCGGTCACCCATTCCTATGCCCGCAAGGGCACCTACCCCGTTTCACTGGTGGTCCGCGACGAAAACGGCACCCAAAGCCGCGCCTGCCGCGGCTTCCTCGAGGTCCGAAACGACCGTCCGTCGGTCTCGCTGGACATCCCGGTCGAATGCCTGGCCGGTCAGCCGGCGGCCCTGGGCGCCGCGGCATTTGACCCGGACGGCCTCGTCGTCCTGTACGAGTGGGACTTCGACGGCGACGGCGACTATGACTGGAGCGGCGGCTCGCTGCCAGCCCCGCTCAACCACACCTACGACCGAAACGGCACGTACCGGCCGGCCGTCCGGGTCACCGACGACAACGGCTCCAAGGCGGTCGCCTCCGGGGAGCTCCTGGTACTGCCGGAACGCCGGCCGGCCGTCACCGGGAGCGGCGGGCCGCCCATCTCCCTGCCGGCCGCGGCCGCCTCCGTCTCGCTGGTCACGCTGGCCGCGCTGGGCGCCGGCCTGTCGCTCACCGAGTTTGGCAAGTACCGGCTGCTCACGCTGCTCCTGGTCCCGCTCTACGTCCGGCTGAAGAAGGACGAGGTCTTGGACAACTACCTTCGGGGCAAGATCCACGGCTACATCACCGCCAACCCGGGCGACCACTACAACTCCATCCGGGACGCGCTCGAGCTATCCAACGGGATAGTCGCCCACCACCTCCACACCCTCGAGCGGGAGGGGCTCGTCCAGAGCATGCGCGACGGGATGTACCGGCGCTTCTTCCCGGCCAACGCCAGGCTACCCCCGGAGGACGAGGGGCACTTCAACATCCAAAAGCGCATCGTCGCCACCATACGCCAGAACCCCGGCATCTCCCAGAAGGAGATAGCCCAGAAGGTCGGCGTGAGCAGCCCGACGGTCAACTACCACATCAACGTGCTGGCCACCGCGCGCATGATACGGGTGGAGAAGTGGGGCCGCCGGACGCGCTGCTACGTCGTGGAGGACCAGCCCCGGAACTGAGCGCCGTGTCAATTGCTGTCAGTTGGCTTGCCATCACTCCCGGTGAACCGGCCCCCCGCCGACGACCGCAATTGACAATCCTTAAGCCAAGAACGCCGATACGTAATAAGCCTGTCCCCGGATGGCGGGCCGGCAAGGGGGGGTTCAGGGATGGACAAGGGCAAGACCCCAAGTGACAAGCCGGAGGGCCCCAAGCCCTCGGTCGAGGAGCTCAAGCGGAAGGCGGAGAAGCCGTCGAAGGACGCGATGGTGCTGCACCCGTTCTACAAGGGCAAGGTGCAGGTGGCGCTCAAGGCCCCGGTCAGGACGTTCGACGACTTCGCCATCTGGTACACGCCCGGAGTGGCCGCCGCCTGCAAGGACATCGCCGCCGACAAGGCCAAGAGCTGGGAGCACACCAACCGCGCCAACACGATAGCCGTCGTGTCGGACTGCACGAGGGTCCTGGGCCTGGGCGACATCGGGCCGGAGGCCGGGATGCCCGTGATGGAGGGCAAGGCGATGCTCTTCAAGTACCTGGGTGGCGTCGACACCTTCCCCCTGTGCATCAACACGAAGGACCCCGAAAAGATCATCGAGTTCGTCAAGATGCTCGAGCCCTCGGTGGGCGGCATCAACCTCGAGGACATCGCCCAGCCAAAGTGCTTCACCGTCCTCGACAGGCTCCGCAGGGAGTGCTCCATCCCCGTGTGGCACGACGACCAGCAGGGCACGGCGACCATCACGCTGGCGGCCCTCATGAACGCCGCCAAGCTCGTCGGCAAGAAGCTTCCGGAAATGCAGGTGAGCATGATAGGCTCGGGCGCCGCCAACATCTGCATCGGCCGGCTCTTCATGGCCGCCGGCGTCAGGCCGGGCAACATGTACTTCACCGACACGAAGGGAATCCTGAACCCCCAGAGGAAGGACGTCGAGAAGGAGTTCAAGGAGAAGTGGGAGATGGCCCAGAAGACCAACAGGGAGGGGCGCGCGGGCGGTCCGGCCGAGGCGTTCAGGGGCGTGGACGCGGTGGTCGCCTGCTCCAAGCCGGGCCCCAACACCCTGGACCCCGCCTGGATAAGGCTGATGGCCAAGGACCCCATCGTCTTCTGCTGCGCCAACCCGATACCCGAGATGTGGCCCTGGGACGCCCTGGAGAACGGCGCCAAGGTTTTCGCCACCGGGCGGTCGGACTTCCCCAACCAGGTCAACAACTCCCTGGGCTTCCCCGGGATATTCCGGGGCACGCTGGACGTGATGGCCAAAACGATCACCGACGAGATGTGCATCGCCGCCGCCGACGAACTCGCGAAGCTCGCCTCCGAGAAGGGCCTGCGGGCCGACTACATCGTCCCGACCATGGACGACTGGGAGGTGTTCCCGCGGGAGGCGGCCGCCGTGGGCGTCAAGGCCATCGAGCAGGGCATCGCCCGCCGCAGCCTCACGCGCAAGCAGCTCTACGACGAGGCCATGGAGAAGATAAGGGCCGCCCGGGACCACACCAGGCTCATGATGGAGAAAGGTGTAATACCCAAGGCGCCCATATAGGCGCCCGCTGGTGCGACGGATGGCGGCGAGGGCAACGGTCGTCTACCACCCGGACCTGCTCTCCCTGGACTTCGGGGAGGGGCACCCGCTCCGGAGCGACCGCTACTCCGATTTCCTCTCGCTCTTTTCAAAGCTGGGGCTGGACGCCGACCCGAGGTTCGAGAAGGCCGGGTGCCAGGCCGCAAGCCACGATGACCTGCTCCTGGCCCACTCGCCCGAGTACGTGCTGGAGGTCGGGAAGGTCGCCCTGCGGCGGGGGAGCCTCAGCATCGACACCCCCATCAGCCCCGAGATAGTGCAGGGGTCGATGCTCGCCGTGGGAGGGGCCCTGGAGGCCGGCCGGAGGGTGGCCTCCTGCGAATCCAGGCACGTCGCCTGCTTCGGGGGTTTCCACCACGCCGGCCCGGACTACGGCGGCGGGTTCTGCGTGTTCAACGACGTCGCCATACTGGCCCGGGCGCTGGTGCGCCGCCACGGGAAAAGGCGCGTTATGGTCATCGACACGGACGCCCACGCCGGCGACGGCACGGAGGACGTACTGGCGCAGGACCCGTCGGTGCTCGTGGTGTCGATGCACCAGGACCCGACGACCATATTCCCGGGCAAGTGCTTCGCCCAAGACATCGGGCTGGGAGAGGGCCGCGGCTTCACCGCCAACATACCGCTGCCGCTCATGTCGGAGCTGGACGAGTACCAGCGCTGCTTCCAGGAGATAGTGCTTCCCCTGGCCCGCGAGTTTGGGCCGGAGGTGGTCATCCGCAACGGCGGCTCGGACCCCCACTACGCCGACGAGCTGACCCAGCTGGGCCTGTCCGTGGCGGACTTCAAGTGGCTGGGCATGATGGTGCGCGAGGCCGCCCAGGGCGCGCCGCTGGTCGACATGTACGGCAGCGGCTACAACCCGAGGGTGCTCCCGTCGTGCTGGATGGCCCTGCTTTCGGGCACGTCGGGCATGAACCTCCATGTCCCGAGGATGGACGAGGGCCGGCGGCCGGAAATCGCGGTCACGCCGGGCCTGGCGACCCAGCGGGACTTCGAGATACTCGGCACGATAGCCGAGGTGAAGAAGAACCTGAAGCCGTACTGGAAATGTTTCCAGTAAACCGTTGCTTTTCGATATCCGATTAGCTGAGGCACGACACGAGCCTCTGAAAATTCATATCGGTGCGCAGAAGCAGGGGGATGTCGATTTCTTTCGCATATGATGGGAGATCCCTGTGGTGGTATGGGGTCTTGGCGGACCCTTTCCCACGGGAGTGCTGTTTCAATCGCTCCGATGGCTTGATTCCCTGAAAGTTCAATCGTAGGGATTTACAGATCCATTCTTCAATTTCAGATTCGTAGACGATGATTTCTACTTTGGCCTTTATTGACCTTGGCGCATGACCACTGAGGTCTTCAGACACTCCCTTGGAATCGCCATCTCCATCAGCGATAATTATGATCTTATCCGATGAGGCGTCAGCAAGTAATATCCTGTCAAGCTTGTGATTGCACTTCGGTGGCAGATTCCCGACCTTTAATTGAAAATCTCCATTTACCGTCTTTGAAGTTTTCAATCGGTTAATCAGATTGAAAAAAAATCCCGCCCATAATAATCTTCGCAGATCAGTTTGACAATCAATGTAAGGCCCCGTGCAGCCAGCCCTCGCTGAAAGTCAGACCCAATTTTTGGAGTCTCCTTCGCGCTTCTTTGGGGTTGTGAATCTTGCGGAAAAGCGTCCTCCCACCTGACATTTCTGAAATAATAAGGTTTTCCAAAGGTGTCATATCCACGACCGAGGAGGAGTGCGTGGTCGCCAATGTCGTGGTTTCTTCTTCCAGCTTCAGTTCATCCAGCACATAGTCCATGGTCTCTGGATGAATCGAATTCTCTATCTCGTCTATCACGATTAGAGGCGGCTTCATTTCGAGCGCGGTCAAAATGGCAAGGACTTTGTAGAGACCATCCGGCAGAGCCGGCGCCACCAAGCTCGTGCCGTCCTGCACGACCTTGAAATGCACTCTATGATCCGACGTCATCTGCAACCTCACTTCCAGTCCCGGGAATACATGCGAAAGGACATTACTGATGCTTTTCGGGAGCCGCCCGTTCTCCAAAAACGATGAATGCAGAATCGCGCAGGTATTGGAGCCGTCCATCGAAAGAGTCTTGGAGGTATCGATTGGTTGGGGCTCCTTCATCCTAAATGTATTGACTTTCAAAATGATGGCCTCGCCCAAGAGCCGGTGAATGAATAATAATGCAAATTGCGGCAGGGTCGTGCCTTCAAAAAGGGGAGCTATTCCGCCGGCCATCGTGCCGAGACGCAGATCTCGGATTGTCAGGTCATCAAATGATTTCGCAAGATCCTCTGAGAACATGTTTTTAAAAAAAATCGGCGGCAAGAATGCATATTTCACATCGAGCATCGTCCCTTCCTGAATTGTGAATATCTTCCTGCCACCTTGGCTGTTCTGATCGTCCTTGGGGATCATTCCCTCGTCGATGAAGGTGGACATTATCTCTCTGACTGCCTGCAATTGCTCCTTCACCTTTTTCATTTTGAGTCTCTTTTTTATCCTTGTGGTCCAGCGCTCAACCTCTTTTTTCATTTGCTCTTGAATCGAATCATCCACGATCACACGGAGTTTGTTCCCTGACCGTTTAATGACTACGTTCTTTTCGATTTCCAGGATCTCTTCCAAGATGAGGAACTCCCCCCCGGTTCCCGTGAACTCGGTCCGGAAGGTTGCCGGAAACTCCTGGGTTCCGGTGATTATTTTAAAATCAAGCTCCATCGAGATCGAATCATCCTCCCGGTTCCCGTATACGACATTCGGGTAGCCCCACCAGTATGAAAATGGATTCTTCTCGTGGTCGCCGTAGATCCTTTTCAAAAGAAGTAGCGCATCGACTAGATTCGTCTTGCCGGAGCCGTTCGGGCCTACTAGAACATTGATCTGGCTAAGTTTAATTTCAGCATCCTTGATGCTCTTGAAGTTCTTGATCCGGATGCCCTCGAGCACAGCGTGCATGCTTGTATTACCGGTATAACGTTTATTAAACATTTCGATACCTGGATATATCCGGTGATACTGATATCACGGCCAGGGAATGGTCACGTTCTCGAACCTGTTCGTCCTCAGAAGCTCGATGTACGGCACGATGGCCGCGTAGATCTCGGAGTCGGCGACGCTCTCGGAGCCCTCGCGGGTGTCGCACCAGACCGCCGCCACCGTCCGGTTGTCGGCGACGATGCCCGTGTAGTCGCCGATGAAGTCGTTGGTCCCCTCGCGCGACCAGTCGCCGTCGAAGGAGGCGTTGGACATGGGGATGTTCACGGGGAAGGTCTCGCCGCCGTCGAACGAGATGGCCCACCAGTACTCGAGCATCCTGTTTCCCGGGTCGGAGCGCCGGTCATAGAAGCCGACGTGGACCCAGCCCTCGGCAGACACGGCCACGGCGGGGAAGAACTGGTCGATGCCGTTGCCGACGGTGTCGTTGTTGACGCGCACCGGCCCGTCCCAGGTCCCCCCGCCGTCGCGGGAGTACATGAGCAGAACGTCGGCGTCGCCCTCGGAGTAGTCGGCCCATGTCACGTAGAGCGAGCCGGTGGTGTTGCGGCCGCTCCGGTCCACTGCCAGGGCCGTCATGTCAGGCGTGCGGTAGTTGCAGTTGGGCAGCGGCGAGGGGATGGGCCTCATGGGCGCGACATCCACGGGGGTGGAGAAGCTCTGGCCCCGGTCCGCCGAGCGGGCGTAGCGGACCGTGTTGGTCCCGTAGCCCATCCAGGTCACGTGGATGACGCTCTCGTTGTCCACGACTATGGCGGCGCCCTGTATGTTGAACTCGGCGGCCGAGGTCTCGGTTATGGTGATCGGGCGCGACCAGCTCAGGCCGCCGTCCGTGCTGCGGCTGAACATGAGCCTGGCTGTGAGCATCACCGTGAAAATGGCCCACACGAGGTACACGTTGCCGTTTAGGGGGTCGACGGCTATCCACTCCTTGTCGTTGAAGCGGACCAGCGACTCGAGCGCCGCCCACACCATCACGACCTGCGGGAAGCTCTCGCCGTTGTCCGACGAGCGCGCCACGAACACGCAGTTGGCTATCCCGGCGGTGATGCCGAAGCCGATGGGGTTGAGCGGGTTGACCGCGCGCTTGAAGGCGATGCCGGCGTAGTAGAAGTTGCCGCCCGAGTCGCACACGATGACCGGGTCGCCCCCGCCCTTGAACCCGGTGAGCTGGTTCACGGGGCCCCCGGGGTAGCCGCCGATGAGCTCCTCGGACCAGGTCAGTCCGCGGTCGTGGGTGGTGTAGAACCCGCACCAGGCGTCGCCGTTGGGGGTGTTGTAGTCGTTGGAGCCGGCCACCATCGTGTCGGGGTCGACCGTGCTGATGCAGATGGTGGGCTCGTTGTTGTCGGAGGGCTTGGTGGTGACGGCGAAGTTCTCGGGCGGGATCGGGTACGCCTTGCCGGGCGGCGGAGGAGGGGGGACGAAGGGGCCGCCGGGGCGCAGCAGCAGGGAGAGCGAGACCGCAAGCAGGACAGCGACCGAGGTCAGGGCAAAAAGCTTTTTGCGTTTCGTGTCCAGGAAACCCGGCCACATCGGGCCAGTCATGAGCTTGGTGATATATGTTTTTCTTGGTAAGCCCCCGGCGACGCCCACCGTGCACCCTCCTGCCACAGGGATAAGGTTAAATCGGCCTACGTTTTTGCCGGAACCGGGGAGAGGTGTGTCAATGGGTGGCCAGGGGTCCGCGCAGCCCGACGCCCCCGGAGATATTCCGGGGATATCGGGCCGGGGCTACAAGATTCTCGAAAAGAGGTTCCTCAACGACCAGAACACTGTCTTCGAGATGGTCATCGATGCGCCGCAGATGGCCCGGAAGGCCCGCGGCGGGAACTTCGTCATGGTCCGGCTGCACGAGCAGGGCGAGCGCATCCCGCTCACGATAGGCGACTACGACCGGAAGAAGGGCACGATAACGATAGCGGTGCTCGTCGTCGGGAAGACCACCAAGGAGATGAGCCTCCTCGGGGCGGGCGACCGGATCTACGACCTCGTCGGGCCCCTGGGCAAGGAGGCCCACACCCACAAGTTCCCCGACCCGGTGGTCGTGGTCGGTGGCGGGGTGGGCATCGCGGCGGTGTACCCGCAGGCCAAGGAGCTCCACGAGTCCGGCAACCATGTCATAAGCATAATCGGCGCCCGCAACACTGGGCTCCTCTTCTGGCGCGAGAAGATGATGGCGGTCTCCGACGAGCTCATCGTCACTACCGACGACGGCTCGGAGGGCCGCAAGGGCTTCGTCACCGATGCCCTGCGTGACGTCATCAGGTCCCGCAAGATATCCCGCATAATCGCCATCGGCCCGCTCATAATGATGAAGAACGTCGCCAGGCTGACCTCCGGCGCCGAGGGCCTGCCCAGGGTCGAGACCTGGGTGTCGCTCAACCCGATAATGATCGACGGCACGGGCATGTGCGGCGGGTGCCGGTTCTTCACCGGCAAGCACGAGATGAGGTACGCCTGCGTGGACGGGCCCGACGTCGACGGCCACGACGTCGACTTCGAGAACCTCATGAGGCGCAACAGCCGGTTCAGGACGCAGGAGCAGCAATCCATGCACGGCTACGAGACCTGCCTGGCGACCGGCGGAAAGGGGGCCTGAACATGGCGAGGGCGGTCAACAAGAAGCGGACCGTGATGCCCACCCAGGACCCGCACGTGCGGGCGCGGAACTTCAACGAGGTGGCGCTGGGCTTCACCGAGGAGGACGCCCGGACGGAGGCGGCGCGCTGCTTGCAGTGCAAGAAGCGCAACTGCGTCGCCGGCTGCCCGGTCGAGGTGCCGATTCCCGAGTTCATCAAGGAGATCCAGAACCGGGACTACGCCGGGGCGTTCAGGACCGTCATGGGCAAAAACCTCCTGCCGGCCATATGCGGCCGCGTCTGCCCGCAGGAGACCCAGTGCGAGGCCGTCTGCACCCTGGGCAAGGTCAAGGACTCCGAGCCGGTGGCGATAGGCCGGCTGGAGCGCTACATCGCCGACTGGGGCCGCGAGCACGCCCCGCCGGACCACACCGCCTGCCCGATGGGCAACGGCGTCAAGGTCGCCGTGATCGGTGCCGGCCCGGCCGGCCTGACCTGCGCCGGCGAGCTCGCCCGGCTGGGCTACGAGGTCACGGTCTTCGAGGCGTTCCACAAGCTGGGCGGCGTGCTCACCTACGGCATCCCCGAGTTCCGCCTCCCGAAGGCGATCGTCCAGCAGGAGGTCCAGAACCTCACCTGCGTGGGCGTCAGGTTCTCATTGAACCAGGTGATGGGCAAGGCGCTCGACGTGAACGACCTCAAGGAGAAGGGCTTCAAGGCGATATTCGTCGGCGTGGGGGCGGGCCTGCCGGTGTTCATGAAGATACCCGGCGTGGAGCTCAACGGGGTGCTCAGCGCCAACGAGTTCCTCACCCGGGTCAACCTCATGAAGGCGTACGAGTTCCCCCGGGCCGACACCATGGTGGACATCGGAAAGCGCGTGGCGGTGGTCGGCGGCGGGAACGTTGCAATGGACTCCGCCCGCACCGCTCTTCGGCTCGGCGCCGAAGAGGTGATGGTGGTGTACCGGCGCAGCGAGGAGGAGATGCCCGCCCGGCGCGAGGAGTACGAGCACGCCGTGGAGGAGGGCATCAGGTTCCTGTTCCTCACCAACCCCACGAAGATACTGGGCGACGCCGAGGGGCGCGCGAGGGCCATCGAGGTCCAGTCCATGACCCTGGGCGAGCCCGACAAGTCCGGCCGGCGCAAGCCCGTCGTGGTCCCCGGGTCCGAAAAGACCATCGACGTCGACCTCGTCATAATGGCCATCGGCACCCAGGCCAACCCCCTGTTCACCAAGGTGACGCCCGGCCTCAAGCTCAACGAGTGGGGCTACATCGAGGTCAACGAGAGGATGCAGTCCTCGCTGCCGTACCTGTTCGCCGGCGGCGACATCGTCACCGGCTCGGCGACGGTCATATCGGCGATGGCGGCCGGCCGGAAGGCCGCGGCGGCAATGCACGAGTACCTGCAGTCTCTCAAGCCGAAGTAGCCGGGCGGCCGCCACGGCCGTTCCCGAGTTCGCCCCAACGGTCTCCGACCTGCGGGAGCAGGCCATATCCGGGGTCCTGGAGCCGGGGAGCTATTACAGCGCGCTCGACGGCATCTACAACGTCACGGTCGAGAACCGCCTCTCCGTCAAGGACCTCGTCATACGCTTCGCCTCCATGCCCGGCACGGCCTTCCGGATGGAGGGCTACGGGAGCGTCTACGACGTCGAGGAGCTCCGGGGATGGTCCGGCGTGTGGGCCGGGTTCTACTGCAACGAGGACCGAAAGCTGGTCCTGCTCTGGCTCG
>VGTL01000047.1 GCA_016874675.1 Methanobacteriota archaeon
GTTGAGGAGACGCGTGTCGACGTTCTTCTCCTTCATCCTCAGGTAGGTCTGCTGATCCATGATCATGCCTCCAATGCCCATGCGCATTCCTGTATTTAGGTTGGAGGCAACTTTGCCCAAGCTTAGAAAATGAAATTGCATAAAAAGGGCGGGTCGTGGTCATCTTATAAGATAGGACGCCAGAATGAAAGTCTGTTCCGCCTCCTTGCGCTTCTTGACAACCTGGCGCCGGGCCAGTTCCATCGCGCCCGCATCCTCGGTAAAATGGAAATCGTATGCAATATCCATGAGGATCAGCGGTTCAGCGGGTGCCAGCCCCAGGTCCGCCTTCGTTTTCGGCCTGTCCAGCGCCCGCCTCACCCCGGCGAGGCTCAGTTCCCCGCGCGAAACTCCGAGCGCCGCCCCCACCATCCGCCGCACCTGGTTCCAGAGGAAGCCCTGCGAGAAGAAATCCAATGCTATGAACTGCCCGGTCTTGCGCATCGCCACCTTCCGGATGCTCCGGACCGCCGGGCGGCCTTCCGGCCGGCAGAAATTGGTGAAGTCGTGCTCTCCGGCGAAGAGGGACAGCGCCTTCTTGAACGCCGAGAAATCGGCGCTGTCATCATACATGAGGTGGTACCTGTACCATCTCATCCTGGCATGCTTGGGTTGGAAACCGTCCGGCACCCCGGCCAGCGAGTGGAACCAGATGTCCTCCAACCGGGCGTTCAGGGCGCGCAGGAGGGCGTCCTTGCGGAAGTCGGTGTCCAGCGCCAAGACATTGCCGATGGCGCTCACGCCCGCGTCCGTCCGCGAGGCCGCGCCGTACCCGATGGCGCGCGGCTGGGCGCCGGCCGCCAGTATCCGGAGGCCCCGCAGGGCCTCCATTATGTCCCCCTCGACGGTCCGCTGGGCCGGCTGGCGCCCGAAGCCGTGGAACCTCCTTCCGTCGTAGCCGAACTTGAGGGCGAGCCTCATCGGGCCGAGATGGCGTGCCAAATGCTATAAATATTGTCACGCCGATGGTTGTGGGGCATCGAGAGGGTGCTTGGGATTTGTCGGTTGACACCTTGCAGGCCGTGAAACGGACCCGGTCGCGCCCCCTGCCCGTCGCCCGGGAGGAGGTCACCAAGGACAGGGAGGAGAAGGCCCCGGCCAGCCTCGAGTTCTCCGTGGTGCTCGTCCAGCCCAGGTTCCAGGGCAACATCGGCCTCATCGCCCGCCTCATGAAGAACTTCGGAGTGTCCGACCTGAGGCTGGTGGACGCGCCCAAGCTCGGGTCCCAGGCCTGGAAGCGGGCGATGCACGGCCGGGACGTTTTGGCCGCGGCCGGGCTCTTCAAGACGCTGGACGGGGCCCTGCATGACATCGACTACATCGTCGGCACCTCCGGGATATCCAGCAGGCACGACAAGAAGCACCTGCGCAACTTCGTGCGCCCCGCCGACTTCGCCCGGCGCATCCGGCGGATCACCGGCCGGGTGGGGCTGCTCTTCGGGCGGGAGAACTACGGCCTCTCGGTCGAGGAGCTGGCCAGTTGCGACCTGCTCGTGCACATCCCGGCCAGCCCGACCTACCCGGTGCTGAACATCTCCCATGCCGTGGCAATCATCCTCTACGAGCTATTCCAGCCCAAGTCGCGGGTCCACGTCCCCAAGAAGGCCTCCGGGTTCGAAAAGGAGGTCGTGAACCGCCGCTTCTCCGAGCTTTTGGCCGCCATCGACTACACCCCCCACAAGCGCGCCAACACCGAGATAATGTTCAGGCGCATCCTCGGCCGCGCCGTGCTCTCCGAATGGGAGTTCTTCACCCTGATGGGGGTCATATCCAAAGCCATACAAAAGGCAGCGGGGAGCGGGCAGGGGGCAGCGGGGGGGCAACGGGCAGCGGGCAGCGGGCAGCGGTGACGGGACGGAGCCCGTCGTCCACTGCTGCCTGCTGCCCCCTGCTGCCTGCTACCCCCTGCTGCCTGCTGCCCCCTGCTGCCCGCTGCCCGCTGCCTGTTGCCCCGTTTTTTTATGGCGCAGGGCCGGGGAGAAACGGGGATTGGAGGAGAAACTATTTTCGGCCCTGCGCCGCCATCGTGAGGACGCGATCGTACCATCCCTGTATGCCGAACCTCCGCTCGAAGTCGGCCGAGATGTTGAGGTAGAGGAAGAGGAAGGCCTCGTCGCCCAGCCTGGGGATTTGCGGGAGCAGGGAGAGCACGGTCGAGACGTGGCCGATGTCGCAGCCCCCCGGCTGCGGAAGAAGCGCCGGTACGGTGGGGATGTCTTCCCCCCGCCCGGAGGCCGGCCCTGTGCGCTGGCGGGCCGGCCTGCCCGGCGCGGCCCTCCCTGCCCCCTTGGTTGTGTCAAAGTGAGAAGGGGATGCCGCCGGTGGCACCCCGCCCTCCAGGCTGGTCTGGCGGGTCTGGCGCGGGTAGCGCGGCTCGGCATGATGGGGCGCGTCCAGCTCCGGGCCGGAGAACTTGCGGCCGGTGCGCGCCTCCACATCCTGGATTATCTTCTTGAGGCTGAACGAGTAGGGGTCCCTTCTGGCAGGCGCATGGGCCGGGCCGGCGTTCATATCGTCCACGGCCCCGAGAGAAGCACGGTCTGCCTTCCGCCCCGGGATGGCGTCGGCGCGCGGTCGGGCGGCCCCGCCGCGAGAACGGGCAACCCGGCCGCTATCGGGACGACCCGCTTCCCCCCGGGGTCGTTTCGCGTTCCGACGAGCACGTTGGTCTGGGGCATGTGGAGCGTCCCCTGCCGGGCCTCCTCTACCCAGAGCTCGGCGAGCGTCCTTGCCCCGGGCCCCGAGGCTGCGGCCCCGGCCGCGCACTCGAGCTCCAGCAAAGGGTGGTCCACCGCCTCGCAGGTGATGGCCTCGCCGCAGGAGAGCATCGCCATGCCCTGCTCGGGGAGGGCCTCGAGGAGCCGGCTGGTCTCCACGAGCTTCGTGGAGAGCGACATCATCTCCAGCACCCCCGAGATGCGCTCGGCGATGAGCCGGTCCATCATGCTGAACGCCTCGCCGATGGGAAGGTCGGGCGCGAGCGTCAGGAGGCGGTCGTTCTCCATCACCATCACGGCGTCGGAGCTCCGCCGGAACTCCTCCAGCCCTCCCCGGGCGATGGCCCGCCGGGTCCTTTCGGACCGGAAGGGCATGAACGCCACCCCCACCACTATGGCCCCGGTCGCCTTGGCGATGCGGGCCGCGGCGGGGGCCCCGCCCGTGCCCGTGCCCCCGCCCAGCCCGGTGACTATGAAGACCACGTCGGGCGAGCCTATCTGCTCGGCCAGCACCTCCGAGGCGTCCGCCATGCACAGCCGGCCCAGCTCCGGGTCGGAGCCGCAGCCCGTGCCGTGGACGCGGTCGTTCCCGATGAGGAGCTTTTTATCGGCGTCTACCATCTCGAGGTGCATCCGGTCCGTGTTGACGGCTACCGTCGTCACGCCCCGCACGCCAGCCAAGGTTATCCTGTGGACGAAGTTGCACCCCGCCCCGCCTATGCCCGTCACCACGATCACCGGGTCCGCCGCTTCCGGAGAAGGCCCGGCCTCACCGCTCACCACGTTCTCGATCATCCCATCCCTTCCGTTGCGTTGGGTCCTGCCAGTTGCCGGGTGGTTCCAGGCCCCCCGGCGATGATACTCATCTTGTGAGGTGCGTGTCGCGCAGGTTGAGGTCGTTGTCGTGGGCGCGGGAGAGCTCCTGCGCCCGGCGCAGCTCCTCCTTCTCCCGGAGGACCGCCTTGCTCTCCTGCCGGACGAACCTGCGCAGGAACGTCCGGATTATCTCGGGGACGCTCACGCCGCGCCCCATGTGCTGGATCTCCCGCAGGTTGTTGTAGTGGTCCTTGGGGATGTCGAGCACCATCCGCTTCAGGCATGGGTCGGCGGACTGGAAGCTCTCGATGATGTGGCGCTCGATGCCGGGCGCCCCGCTCAGGAAGTCGCGGTAGAACTCCAGGGCCGCGCGCATCGCGTCGGCCTTGGTGGGGAACCGGTCCGAATGGGCGGCGGCGAGCTTTTCGAAGAACTCGGCGAGCTCTTCGGGTATTCTCAGGGAGGACATCGCTTTCGTCATTGCAGCCCTCCAGATGGGCTCCGTAGTACAAATATGTTTTGTCTCTGCCCACGACCGTATTTCATTTGCATGACAAATACCCAAATTCCTTAAAAGCATATTATAAGCATTTTTATTGATTAGCGGTCCTAAATGATGGTTATGCTATGATTGCAGGTATATTAATACCTAACTATCGCCCCGCGGCCCCGGGAATGAGCCGGCCCTCGGAAAACTCTTCGCGTATACGAGCACCGAGAGAAAAAAGGGGCAAGGCGCAGGGCGCAAGGCGCAAGGGGCGGAGGCGCAAGGCGCGAGGCGCAAGGGGCGGAGGCGCAAGGCGCAAGGCGCAAGGGGCGGAGGCGCAAGGCGCAAGGCGCAAGGTGAGGGCGCAGGGAACGCCGAGAGGTTCCATCGGAAACCGACAAGGCCGCAGAGCATTCTTCCAGCACACAAACGGGATACGTTCGGACCGGAGAACCCACCCCCGGGCATGTTCCGACGATGGGATCGTAATCCGCCGCCGTCCCCTGACCCATGCGCCATGCGCCTTGAGCCTTCGCACCTTGCGCCGTGCGCCTTGCGCCCTGTGCCGTGCGCCCTGCGCCTTCCCCCCTCACACCGCCCAGAAGACCAATCCCGGCTCGAAGGGCCCCGTGAGGTCCTCGTTCTTGGGCAGGACTCGTATGGTGAAGCCGTACTGGCCGGCCTCCGAGGCGACGAACGAGCCCGCGTAGGTCAATGTGCCGTCCTGGTTGGCGTGGGCCTTCTCCATCTCGACGGTCCGGGCCTCGACGATGTGGCCGCTGGGGTCCACCCGCCCCTCGTAGGTCTGGACCGAGACATCGCCCGGCGCCAGCCGCCCCAGGCGGACGCGGCAGCGGACCTCCACCTTGGTCCCGACGGTGAGTTCGCCCTGGGGGCTCGACTGGATGCGGTCCACGCCCAGGTCGCCCCAGCCCTCCCGCAGTCGGGCCTTCCAGGCGGCGAGCCGGCGGCACCTCTCGAAGCCGCCGGCCGAGAACGCCTCCACCCGGCGCACCCCGGGAAGGTACATCCGGTCCAGGTAGTCGCGCACCATGCGGTTGGTGTTGAAGAACGGGCACACCGACGCCATCGAGGACTTCATCTTCTGCACCCAGCCGTTGGGGACGGTGTCCTGCCCGACGTCGTAGAACAGGGGCGCTATCTCCTCCTCGATGATCTTGTAGAGGTGGTTGGCCTCGTGGGAGTCTTGGGTATTGGGGTCGGGGAACTCCTCCCCGGGCCGGCCGATGGCCCAGCCCGCCTCGGGCCGGTAGGCCTCGTCCCACCACCCGTCGAGGACGCTCAGGTTGATGGCGCCGTTCGCGGCCGCCTTCATTCCGCTCGTGCCGCTCGCCTCGAGCGGGCGCCGGGGGGTGTTGAGCCAGACGTCGGCGCCCTGGACGAGGTAGCGCGCCACCGCGGCGTCGTAGTCCTCCAGGAAGACGAGCCGGTGGCGGAAGTTCTCCTTCCGGGCGAACTGGACTATGCGGCGGATCATGTCCTTGCCGGGGCCGTCGCGCGGGTGGGCCTTCCCGGCGAAGATCAGCTGGACCGGCCTCTCCCTGTTGTTCAGTATCGAGGCCAGCCGGTCGGGGTTGTAGAATATCATCGTGGACCGCTTGTAGGTCGCAAAGCGCCTGCCGAACCCGATTGTGAGGGTGCGCGGGTCCAGCGTCTCCTCGGCAGCCGCCACCTCGGCCGGCGAGGCGCCACGCGACCGAAGCTGGGATTTGAGCCGGCGGCGGGCGAAGGCCACGAGTCGCTCCCGCCGTCGGGAGTGGGTGCCCCAGAGCTCCTCATCGGGGATCTTTTGCACGTTCTGCCAGATGGTGTGGTCCGACGGGTCCCCCAGCCAGCGCGGCCCCAGGTAGCGGATGTAGAGCTCGGCCATGTCCTTCGAGATCCAGGAGCGGTGGTGGATGCCGTTCGTTATGCCCATGATGGGTATCTCCTCGGGCGGAACCCCGGGCCACACGCCCTGCCACATGTTGCGGGAGACCCTGGCGTGCAGCCGGCTGACGCCGTTGGTCGTGGCGGCGGTGTGGAGGGCGAGCACCGCCATGGAGAAGCCCTCCCCGGGGTTGCCGGGGTCCTGGCGCCCCAGCGCGAGGAACCGGTCCCAGCCGACGCCCGAGCGGTCGGCGTAGGCGCGGAAGTACTTCTCCATGAGCTGGGGCGGGAAGACGTCGATGCCCGCCGGCACGGGCGTGTGGGTGGTGAAGACGTTGCCGGCGCGGGAGAGCTCCAGCGCCTCCATGAACCCCAGCCTGTGCTCAGGCATGAACTGGAAGGCCCTCTCGAGCGCCAGGAACGCGCTGTGGCCCTCGTTCATGTGGTAGATGGTGGGCGCCAGGCCCAGCGCCTTGAGGAGCCTGACGCCCCCGATTCCCAGGAGCATCTCCTGCTGGATGCGCGTCTCGGAGTCCCCGCCGTAGAGCTGCCAGGTGAGGCCGCGGTCTGATTCGCTGTTCTCGGGGACGTCGGTGTCCAGGAGGTAGAGCGGCACGCGCCCCACCTGGGCCCGCCAGGCCTGGGCGCGGACGGTCCGCCCCGGGAACTGGACGTCGACCAGGAGCGGCCGGTCGCCGGAGGGGCAGACGCGCTCAAGCGGCATGTCGTAGAAGTCGTTGGGGGTGAAGGTCTCGCCCTGCAGGCCGTCCTCGTTGAGGAACTGGTGGAAGTAGCCCACCCGGTAGAGCAATCCCACGCCCACGATGGGGATGCCCATCTCTGCGGCCGACTTCAGGTGGTCTCCGGCGAGGATTCCCAGGCCCCCCGAGTAGATGGGCAGGCACTCCGTGACGCCGAACTCGGCCGAGAAATAGGCGACGAGCGGCCCCGGGGGCTTGCCGTGGGTCTTGTCGTACCAGGTCTCGCCTTCCATGTAGCCGTCGACGGCCCGGACCACCCTCTCCAGCTGGGCGACGAACCCCTCGTCCCGGGCGAGGGCGTTGAGCCGCGGCTGGATTATGACGCCGAGCATCCTCACCGGGTTGTGGCCCGTGGCCTCCCAGAGCTCCGGGTCGATGCGCTGGAAGAGGTCCATGGCCTCGTGGTTCCAGGTCCAGCACAGGTTGTGGGCCAGCTCCTGGAGGGGCTGGAGCCTCTCGGGCAGCGTCGCGACGACGGTTATGGTCTGGGTGGGCTTCATCGGTTTCCCTCGCGTGGATGCGGGGGAAGAAGCCGCGTAATCATTGATAAAGGTTGTCATAAGGCGCAAGGCGCAAGGCGCAAGGCGCAGGGCGCAAGGACCTTGCGCCCTGTGCCTCCTTCGATGATTACCTTTTTATCCTTTGACCCATTATCGCCATTTTACGCAGCGCCGTTGTAGCTCAGTGGCAGAGCGGCTGATTCGTAATCAGCAGGTCGGGGGTTCAATCCCCTCCAACGGCTTTTCACCAAATGCATGGAAAGACGTTGGAGAGGAGGACGCTCCCGGCCCGGCGAGAGGGAGCGTCCTCCGAAGCGACAAATTGCGGGGCAATTTGGAGCGAGGATGACCGAGCTTGCGAGGTCATCCGAATCCACAATGAATGGGAGCGTAGCGAGCCATTCGTTGTGCCCGAAGGGCAACGGCTTTTATAACAAAGGTGCATGGCGCGAGGCGAAGGGCGCCCTCATCCGAACGCGAGCCAGTACTCGACCACGAGATAGACGCCGGCGATGATCATGACCACCGCGCTCAGATTCTTCAGCGCCCCGGTCGAGGCCTTCAGGCGGTTGAGGATGGCCTTCTTCGAGCCGGCGACGAGCAATGTCACGCCTATCATCAGAAACAGCGCCACGAGGCAGGCGACCAGCAGGACGCCCACGCCGGCGAGCACGGAGCCCGTCTGGAAGCCGGCGATGATGGCCCCGATGAACACCGGCGCGGTGCAGGCCTGGGAGGCCGCCCCGTAGCCCACGCCGTACAGGAAGAGCCCGTAGTGGAACCCCCGGCCCTCCTGCGCCTTCTGGATCCTCTCCAGGAAGCGGCCGCTGACGAATGTGAATGGCAGGAGCAGCAGGGCCCCCAGGACGAGGAGGATGACGCCGATGACCGGCTGGAGTACGGTCATGTACGGGATTATGCTGCCCCCGACCGCCGCCACGACCAGCCCTATGACGCCGTAGACCAGGAATATCCCCAAAGCTGCCGCGGTGCCGCCGGCCGCTGCCTTCCGGTAGGAGGTCCCGGACTCCGAGCCCTTGAGGTAGTAGGTCATGTATCCCGGGAGCATCGGGAAGGCGCAGGGGGAGAAGAAGCACACCAGCCCGGCCATGAGCGCCAATCCCCCCAGGCCCAGGCCCGACAGGAACGCCGACCCCACTGACACGGAGGAGGTGGCGGTGCCCTTCAGGGCCGCGTCGATGGGCCCGGTGAGCGCGGAGGCCGCAAGGTCGCCGCTTGCCTGGAATATGATATCGCCCTCCTTGTCTATGATGAAAGTCTTGGGTATCGGCGCTGCATTGTACAGAGCCAGCAGGTTCCCCGGGTCACGGGCGAAGGTCCAGTTGGCGCCTTTGGACTCGCGATGGTTCCGGACATCGGATTCCGATTCGAAAGGATAGGTGTAGACGGAGACCATCACCAGCTCGGGGCCGTATCTATTCCGGATATCGATCAGCTTCGGGAAGAGTAGTTTGCAGCCGGTGCACTCGATGGCGGTGAACTCCAGCAGGACCACCTTGCCCTTCTGCTCCGAGAGGTCGAAGGGGGTCCCGTAGACATCGTTTATGGAGAAATCCGGGGCGGGGGACTTCTCCACCGGGGTCAGGAAGACATAGGCCAGGTAGGAGAGGATGACCACCGCCACGGCCACGACGGCCCCGGCCGCCAGTGCCCTTTTCCGGTCCACGCTGCGCTACGCCCCCTTCCTTCTCCTGCGCACGATGACCAGCGCCGAGGCCGCCACCGCGACGATGACAACGACACCCGCGACCACGTACACCATGTACATCCGGGAGGGGTCGTCCTTCCCGCCGGTGCCGTCCGTGCCGTCGGTGGTGTTGTTCTGGTTCCCGTTGCCCCCGTCGGTTCCCGCGGGGACGACGGCAAAGTGGTTCTCCGCGTTCAGGGTCCGGTTGCCGTCTTTCGTCTCGATGGTGATGTTGTATTTGACGTCCTGGCCTTCCTTGAACTTGCCGATCTTGTAGGAATATGTATTGTCGCCCTGGTACGTCATTCGAAACGCCTGGGAGCAGACGGGCGGATCGATGATGCAGAAGACGAGGTAGACCACCGAAATATTGGACGAATCATCGACCTCGAGGTAGACTATCACCTCGTCGTTCTTCGTCACCTTGTCCGGTTCATGGTATAGGCCCACGACGTCCACTTCCGCGGCCGGGGCTGGAAAGGCCAGCGGGAGAACGAGCAGGCCGAGGGCCGACAGGGCGGACCACTTGGCTCTCATCGCCCATCCATTGCCGCATATATACTTAAAAATGATGGTATCGGACCGATACATAAATGCATAAATGGGTATGATATGCGATTACGGTTATATACTAATATACTTATGTATAAGGTAGAAGCAGGACCTGAGGGTCGAGGAGGACTGAGAGGATGAGAAACGCAAGGCATATGTTCCTGGGTTTGATTCTGATAGCATCCGCGATGCAGCTGGGCCTGGCCGGCGCAACGGACGAGGGCGCCTCGGCGCCGAGGGCCGTCCCGCGGGCGGTCCTGGGAGAGCTCTTCACCGCCACCTGGTGCGTATACTGCCCGGCCTCCGACAACGCCTTCCACAATATTATCAACAACGCCAGCTACTTCCCCGGCCGCTTCACGGCCATCGAATGGCACCCGACCAACAACGACCAGTACGGCACCGCCGAGACGGACGCGGTCATCAACTGGTACGGCGTGACCGCCTACCCGACCGCAATATTCGACGGCGTCTCCATCCAGGTGGGCGGCTCTTCCCAGGCCTACTGCGAGACGCTCCTCAACAACTACAAGGCGCGCATAGACGCCCGGCCGGCGACCTCGCCGATAAAGCTCGAGCTCGGCGCCTATATAATCAACGGGGGCGTGACCTACGCCGGGGTCAACGTCACCGCCGTGGACTCGGTCTCCGGCTACAACAACCTCAAGGTCAAGGCCGTGGTCGTGGAGGACCTGCAGATCGTGCACAACAACGGCAACCTGCGCTGGACTCCCCGCGATGTCCTTTTCAGCGAGGACCTCTCCATAAGCCAGGGCAGCACGAAGCAGTTCTCCGCCACCGGGACCCTCGGGGGCGGGTGGACCAAGGCCCGGCTCGGGGTCGTGGCCTACGTCCAGTCCCAGACCAGCATGGAGGTCGTCCAGTCGATACAGGTGACGAGCATGCCGGAGATCACCAACAACCAGCCCACGGTGGCCAGCCAGCCCGCGCCCATCTCATTCCCCGAGGACACCAAGTACACCTCCCTGGACCTCAAGACCGTCTTCGGCGACCCCGAGCAGGACCCGCTGACCTACTCGTTCTCGGGGGCCAACAATATCAACGTGACGCTGGCCGGCAGCGCCGCCACCCTCACGCCCAAGAAGGACTGGACGGGCCAGGAGACCATCCGCTTCTTCGCCCGCGACCCGTACAACGCCAACGCCGCCCACGTGGACATACCGATGACGGTCACGGCGGTCAACGACCCGCCCACTCTCAAGAAGTACATCCCCGACTTCTCGATGGTCGAGGGCGGCCAGAAGACCGGGCTCAAGCTCGACGACATCTTCGGCGACGTCGACTCCTCGCTCACATTCACGGCCTCCGGCAACGACCGGATATCGGTCCAGATAGGCACCGGCTCGCCCCACCCCGTGACGTTCACAGCACCCGATCTTTGGACCGGCAAGGAGCAGATAACCTTCACGGCCTACGACGGCCAGTACTCCCTGGCGACCCTGGTCAACGTGACCGTGGTCCACACGAACCACGCCCCGACGGCCTCGGCGGTGCCGGACGTCGTGATGGACGAGGACACCGTGGACAAAAGCCTGGACCTGACGAAGGTGTTCACCGACCTGGACGGCTTCGAGACGCTGGCCATCAACTACGAGATCGCCGGCGCCCACCTGATGGTGTCGGTCGACGCCCTGTCCCGGGTGTCCCTCACCCCGGTGCCCAACTGGAACGGCCGGGAGGTCGTGACGTTCTCCGCGAGCGACGGCATCGCCCCGGCGGCGGCGGTCGAAGTCAACGTCATCGTGCGGCCGGTCAACGACGCCCCGCAGGTCAGGGGGACGCTCGAGAGGATCACCTTCGACGAGGACACGGTCTACGAGAGCTCCGGGAGCCTCGGAAGCCTCTTCAGGGACATCGACGGGGACCCCCTGACCTTCACGGCCGAGTACGACAGCTCCAAATTGACCATAGATTTCAACAACGACTGGAGCTTCTGGATAACCCCGGCCCAGAACTTCGCCGGCAAGGTCCCGGTGACGTTTACGGCCACGGACACCGGCGGCCTCACCGCGGAGTACCGGACCGACGTCACCGTCGAGAACATCAACGACCAGCCCTACATCAAGAGCTTTTCGCCCACCTCGACCAAGGGGGTCAACCTGAACGAGGGCGAGTCCCAGACGTTCACGGTGGAGGCGGTGGACAACGACAACGACCCGCTGGAGTACACCTGGGCCCTGGACAACCGGCTCCAGGACGCCGACGGGCCCGAGTTCGAGTACAGCGCCGACTACAAGTCCGCCGGCACCCACAAGCTCACGCTGGTGGTGACCGACGGCCCCAGCCGCGTCGAGATGTCCTGGACCATCAAGGTCACGGACGTCAACCGCAAGCCCGTCCTGTCGCTGGACCAGCCCCTGGACAATGCGGTGTTCGGCTACGGGGCGAGGGTCCGGCTGCTCGCCACCGCCTCCGACCTCGACGGCGACACGCTGGCCTACACCTGGACCGACAACGGCGTGGTCATCGGGACGCTCCCCGACCTGACGCTCACCCTTAAATCCGGCAACCACCTCATCCGCTGCGAGGTCACCGACGGCAAGGAGACGGTCTCCAGCGAGGTCAACATCAAGGTCAGGAGCCAGCCCCCGCAGCAGTCCCCCGGTTTCGAGGGCCTGCTGCTGCTTGCGGGCATCGCGCTGGCCCTCCTGGTGCTCGGGCGCCGCAAGTAGCCGGGACCGGCCGGGCCGGACATGAGCGACGGGGCGACAGGAAGGAGGATGGCCCGCCTGCGCCGGGCGCTGGCCGCGACGGGCGGGCTGCTCGTCGCCTTCTCGGGGGGCGTGGACAGCGCGGTGCTGGCGCGGCTGGCCCGCGACGCCCTGGGCGACCGCGCCGTGGCCGTCACGGTGGACTCCCAGACATTCACCGCCGCCGAGCTGCGCGAGGCCCGCCGGCTAGCCCGGCTCATCGGGATTCGCCACATCGTGGTCACCCACGACGAGCTCGCCGAGGAGGCGTTCTGCCGGAATCCCCCGGACCGCTGCTACCTTTGCCGGCGGGGCCTCGCCGGCAAGCTCCGGGAGCTTGCCTCCAGGCTGGGCATCCCCCACATCGCGGACGGGGCCAACCTCTCCGACACGCGCGAGCACCGGCCGGGAATCCGGGCCGCCACAGAGGCGGGGGTGCTGCACCCGTTCATCGAGCACCGGGTGACCAAGTCCGGGGTTCGCCGCCTGGCCCGCTCGCTGGGGCTGCCCGTGGCCGGACGGCCCTCGTCGGCGTGTCTCTCGTCCCGCGTCCCCTACGGGGAGCGGATAACGGAGGAGAAGCTCCGGCAGATAGAGCGGGCGGAGTCCTACATCCGCTCGCTGGGCTTCCGCCAGGTCAGGGTGAGGCACCACGGGGCGGTGGCGAGGATAGAGGTGGAGCCGGAGGCCGTGCCCCGGCTGGTGCGCAAGGGCACCCTGGAGAGGGTGGCCAGGCGGCTGCGCCGGCTGGGGTTCGTCTACGTGACCGCCGACCTGGAGGGGTACCGCAGCGGTAGCCTGGACAAGGTCCTTAAATGACATTTCGATTTACGTAACAATAATGCTAAATATCCGTACAGGCTAACTGTTGATGGTGGGTTGCAGGGTGGCTTTCCGGCCGTCGGTTCTGGGGGTGGCGATGCTCTTCGTGATTCCGGGTTTTCTGGGCATCCCGGCGGGAGCGGACACGGGCGAAAAGGACCCCGGAATCCGGCTTTATCTCGAGGCCGGCACGTTCGACCCCCTCCGCGAGGGCGCGCCCGTCCCGGACGATCTGCGGTCCCCCGATGCGGGCCTGTACCGAATCGTCCAGTTCACCGGGCCGGTCAGGGAGCAGTGGAAGCAGGCCGTCGCCGAGACCGGCGCCGTGCTCTTCGGGTACCTGCCCGACCACGCCTTCATAGTCCGCATGGACCCGGCGCTGGAGCGGGCAGTCAAGCTGCTCCCGTTCGTGCGGTGGACCGGCGCCTACCACCCCGGCTACAAGCTCCACCCGGCGCTGGCCCAAGAGCGCGGCGAGATGCTCCTGAACGTGATGTTCTTCGACGACCCGGAGGGGCTCGAGCTCCAGCTGCGGGCGCTGGGCCTCCGGGTGCTCGAGCGCGACTGGCTGGGCATCCGCATCCTGGCCGACGTCGCCTTCGCCCGGTCCATCGCGTTCCTCCCGGAGGTCCAGTGGATCGATCCCATCTACCCCCCGGACATCCTCAACGACAACGGCGCCCTCATACTCAAGGTGCGCCAGTCCCCCGACGGCAACTTCACCGGCAACGGCCAGAGCCTTTGGAGCTACAACAACTCCCAGTTCGAGGGCATCGCCACCGGCCGGGGCGTGACGGTCTGCGTCCAGGACACCGGCATCGACGGGAACCACGTCGACCTGTCATCCAAGAAGGTGGCCTACATCGCCTACCTGGGCGGCGGGCAGTGGACCGACCCCGTCGCCCACGGGACGCACGTCGCCGGCACGGTGCTCGGGACCGGCGAGGGCCAGGGGGGCAAGTACGCCGGCATGGCGCCCGGCGCCCGGCTCATCGGCATCCAGGGCATCTCGATGAGCGGCATAGCCACCGAGGCGCAGAACGGCGCGTCCATAAGGTGGGCCCAAGACAACGGCGCCGACATCGTCACCAACAGCTGGGGCGAGAGCTCCCTGCACGGCACCTACGGCAGCATGGCCATCTCCTACGACCGGGCGGTGCGCGACTGCAACTCGTCCTCCCCGGGCAACCAGTCGATGATAATCATCTTCGCAGCCGGCAACGAGGCGTTCAGCGGCATCCGGGAGCCGGCGACCGCCAAGAACGTCATCACCATCGGCGCCACCGGGAACAACCGGCCGCTTGCGCCCGACCAGATAGCGTCGTTCAGCTCCAACGGCCCGACGAACGACGGCCGCCGGAAGCCCGACGTCATGGCGCCCGGCGCGCAGGTGACGTCGTGCCGGGCCGCCACCGCCAACCAGTACACCACCCACGACGGCACCAGCATGGCCGCGCCGGGAGCCGCCGGCGCCGCCGCGCTCGTCGTCCAGTACTACCGGGACAACTACGACCTCACCCCCAGCCCGGCCCTGATGAAGGCCCTGTTCGCAAACGGCGCCGAGCCGATGAGCCCCTCCTACACCTACCCGGGCATGGGCCAGGGCTTCGGGCGCATCAACGTCCCCCGGACGGTGCTTTCCAACGAGAGCTACCAGGTCCTCTCCGAGGACCAGAAGGTGTCATTGGCCACCGGAGAGCAGATGATGTACAACGCCACGGTGATGAGCCAGGATTCGCCGCTCAAGGTGATGCTCGCGTGGACCGACCCTCCCGGCACGGCGGCGGCCGACCGGAAGCTCGTCAACGACCTGGACCTCGAGCTGACCAGCCCCTCGGGCCTGACCTACTGGGGCAACAACTTCACGAACGGCGAGTCGCGCCCCGGAGGCAACCCCGACGACCTCAACAACCTTGAGGGCTTCTTCATCAGGAGGCCGGAGCCCGGCACCTGGACGATCAAGGTCTCGGCCACCAACGTCCCCTCGGGGCCGCAGGACTACGCCATAGTCTTCTCGGGCGACATCGACGTGAGCCTCGACTTCGTCGACGTCAGGGTCGAGGAGGGGCCGGCCGCCTCCGTCCAGGACATCATTGAGGGCGAGACCGTCAGCTTCACGGCCTCGGTTCGCAACAACGGGACGCTGCCCGTGAACGGCAGCCTGCTTTGCCGCTTCAGCATCAACGGCCAGACCATCGAGAACATCACCCTGCCGGGCCTGGAGGCCAACACCACCACCGAGATATCCACGGAATGGGTGGCCTCCCGGGGCAAGTACCTTCTGAAGGTGGAGGTCGACCCGGCCAATCTCGTGCGCGAGAAGAACGAGAGCAACAACGCCCGCCAGGTGGCCCTGGACGTCCTCTACCACGGCCTTGTGCTAGTGGTCACCTCCTCCGACGTCGAGGTGGACCCTGGCTCATCGGCCAACTTCTTCCTGAGCATCAAGAACGCCGGCACGGCCAACGACACGTTCTCGGTCAACCGGACGGGCGCCGCGCCCCCCGAGGGATGGTCCGAGAACCTGACGGCGACCACTGTCCCCATCAACCGCTCCTCCTCGTTCGAGATGTACTACACCCTCGTCCCGCCGGCCGGGGCCGACGCCGGCGTCAACCACACCACCCGGGTCACGGTGACCTCCCTGGGCAACTCCACCTACACCCAGACCGTCAACCTCACCGCCCGGGCCCGCCAGGTGTTCGGGATGAACTTCACCACGGACCGGCCGGCGGACTTCAAGGTGGAAAACGGGGAGAGGGTGGAGGTCAACTTCACGCTGGTCAACCCCGGCAACGGCAAGGACGGCTACACCATCTCGTACGTGACGGTCGGCAAGTCGCCCGGCTGGCCGGTGGAGCTCTCCATGTCCGAGTTCACCCTGGGCGCCCGGGAGAGGATGAACCTCACCATGTTCATCGACATCCCGGCGAAGGCGTTCGCCAACGACAGCGTAACGCTGAACGTCACGGCGCGCTCCTCCCACACGCCCCCCCAGTCCTACCGGTTCCGGGCCATGGTCCGCCAGTCGTACGTCACCAGGCTCACGGTGGACAGCCCCACGGACCAGATGGCCGCCGGGGCCGACCTGACCTACCGCATAACCGCCAGAAACGACGGCAACGGCAACGACACGGTGTTCTTCGGCGTCAAGGCCCCGACGGGCTGGAACGCCACGCTGGCCCGCCAGGCCGTGGCGCTGCCGGCGCGCTCTGAGCAGACGTTCGACCTTGTGGTCTCCAACCCACCCTCGACGCTGGCCGGCACCTACACGGTGAACATCACGTCGTCGGGCTCTGGCGGCAACGTGGTCAGCCGGATATTCAACGTCACCATAATACAGTGGTACAGGGTGGAGGTGCAGGCGGCCCCGCCCAACCTGACCGTCATGCAGGGCGGGACCGCCGGCTTCTCCGTCGCGGTGCGCAACCTGGGAAACGGCGACGACACGTTCGAGATGGTCACCCTGAACCTTCCCGGCGGCTGGTCGGCGGTCTACACCTGCGGGACTTTCGACCTCGGGCCCGACGAGACCGCCCACCTGGAGCTTTTCCTGACCACCCTCAACACCACCCCGGCGGAGAACTACACCTTCACCGTCAAGGCCGTCTCCCAGGGCAAGGCGTCGGTATTCCACTTCGTGCTCCTCAAGCTCGAGCTTTTGGAGCTCCCCAAGCCCCCGCCGCCGCCACCGCCGCCGCCGCCGCCGGACGACCCCATAACCGGCGGCGGGGAGTTCCCCTGGCTGCTGGCATTCATCGTGCTCGCGGTCATAATAGCAGCCGTCGCCGGAGGGGCCGGGTACGCCGTGCACCGCAGCCGGAAGCGGGACGCCTGGCAGCCGACCGGAGAACGGGAAGCAGGGCCGCCCGCCGAGGCCCAGCCGGTGGAGGCCCTTCCCGTGGGGGAGTCCCGGCCGCCCGGGACCTACGCGACGCCTCCCTACGAGCCTCCGCAGGCCTATGAGGCGCCCCCCGCGTACGAGCCGCCCCGGGCGTACGAGCCGCAACCCGTCTACGAGCCGCCGGCGACCGGTCCCTATACGGGGGAGGAGCCGGCACCGGCCCCATACCGGCTGGAGCCGTCGCCCGCCGACACCGGGCCGCGCTTCGAGCGGCCGGACTACCAGCCCGAGGTGGCCCAGCTCGACGACGTCATGGAGAGGATCCGCCGCCTCTCGAAGAAGTGAGGTGCCAGATTGGACGACATCGGCCCCCATCTTGCGCTGCCGGAATCGGCCCGTGAGGACATGCGGGAGCCCCTGGGCCCCGTGATCGCCGAAAGCGACCTCGTGCTCCACGTCCGGCGGACGGACACGCTGATAGCCGTCGGGGACATGGTCACGCTCACGCTGGCCGACGCCGGCTACAGGCTGGCGCTGGCCGTCTTCGATTACAAGACGCTCCGGGACGACCGGCGGGACTTCCGCCAGAGGCTCGGTGAGCTCCAAGGCGAACGCGCCCGGGCGCGCAACCCGCCGGCCACCATAACGAAGGAGCTCTGGGCGGAGCTAGAGACCGCCATGTTCAAGGTGAACACCGGCGGGCAGGTGCTGCTCGAGGTGGAGGGCGAGGAGGACCTCGCCGCGATACCGGCGATACTGCTGGCCCCCGACGGGGCGAAGGTGCTCTACGGCATGCCGGGCCGCGGGATAGTGGTGGTGACGGCGAACAAGGCCGGGCGCGCGGGCGCCCGGAGGCTCCTGAGGATGCTTTCGCCGCGCAACGGCTGGAAGGACGGGCGCGCCCGGCATCCGACGATTAAGTAGATATACCCCCACCACATTGACCGCATCCTGAGGGAGGAACGCCCGATGGACATACTGGTCGTGTCCAAGAAGGAAAACGTGCTCCTGGGGAGGACGGAGGTGCGGTTCCGCATCGCCCACGTCAAGGAGAGGTCCCCGGACCGCGAGAGCGCGCGAGAGAAGCTCTCCGCCATCCTCAACGAGAAGAAGGAGAACGTCATCATCGACAACATCAAGGCCCGGTTCGGCAAGCCCGAGAGCGTGGGCTACGCCAAGGTCTACAAGTCCCGCGAGACGGCCCTCCGGGTCGAGCGCGACCGGACGCTCGTGCGAAACAAGCTCAAGGAGAAAAAGGCGAAGGCCGAGAAGGCGGCGCCCAAGAAGGAGGGCGCGGCCGAGAAGAAGTAGGGGGCTCCCGGATGGCCGAGAAGGGCAAGGGCAAGGGCGGGCCGAAGAAGGAGACCATCGCCCGCTACTACACGGTCAAGGACGGCAAGGTCTTGCGCAAAAACACCTGGTGCCCCAAGTGCGGGCCGGGAATCTTCCTCGCCGTGCACGGAGACCGCACCTCCTGCGGGAAATGCGGCTACACCGAGTTCAGGAAGGAAGCGGGACCCAAGAAGTGATTCCTTTGCAAGGGGCAAGGCGCAGGGCGCAAGGCGCAAGGGACGAAGGCGCAGGGCGCAAGGCGCAAGGGGGAACGGGCCCTTTTCTCCACGCATCCCTTGCGCCCTGTCCCTTGCGCCCTCACCCTTCGGCCTTGCGCCCTGCGCCCTGCGCCATCGAATTCTTTAAGTAGGGTGTAGTTCGTTATATCGGGCTGGTTCGGGGGGGATTTCGATGAGCGTACTGGCCGGAGCGCGCACCGCGGTGAGGACCTGTCTCAGGGTGAGGAAGGGGGAGAGGACCGTAGTGGTCACTGACATCCTGAAGGAGGACATCGGTGAGGCGGTCCACTGGGCCGCCAAGGAGGCCGGGGCGGAGGCCATCCTCGTCAAGATGCTTCCCAGGTCGCGCCACGGCGAGGAGCCGCCGGAGCCCGTGGCGGCGATAATGAGGACCGCGGACGTCGTCATCGCGCCGACCGCCTACTCGATATCCCACACGCAGGCCCGGAAGGAGGCGAACCTCGCCGGGGCGCGCATCGCCACGATGCCGATGATAACGGAGGAGATGATGAGCCGGGGCGGCATGACCGCCGACTTCCGGGAGGTGAAGCGCCACGCCGGGAGGCTGGCCAGGGAGATAGGTGAAGCCACCTTCGTCCACGTGAGCTCGCCCGACGGGACCGACATCCGCTTCTCGGTCGAGGGGCGCAAGTGGGTCGCGGACTCCGGGCTTTTGCACAACCGGGGGGACTTCGGCAACCTCCCCGGCGGGGAGCTCTTCGTCCCGCCGGTCGAGGGGACGGCCGACGGCGTCATAGTCGTCACCGGCGCCCTGGCCGGGATAGGCATCCTGAAGAGGCCGGTCAGGATCACCGTGCGCAACGGCCTGGCCCGGGAGATAACCGGCGGGACGCAGGCCAGGGCCTTCGCCCGGATGCTCGAGGGCGCCGGGGCGAAGCTGGACACGCCCGACAACGCCTACAACCTCGCCGAGTTCGGCATAGGGCTCAACCCGAAGGCGCGGCTCATCGGCAACCCGCTGGAGGACGAGAAGGCCATCGGGACCGTGCACCTCGCGCTGGGCGACAACTCCACCTTCGGTGGCAACACCCGCGCTGGCATCCACGTCGACGGCATAATCCTGCGACCAAGGGTGGAGGTGGACGGGAAGGTTCTCAGGATCTGAGCCCCGGGCCTTCCCGCAGGTTTAATGAACCAGTTCGCACTTCCCCTCTTCCTGAAGGGCCCGTGGGCTAGCTCGGATATACTTTAGGCCTCCGGAGTCTAAGACGTGGGTTCGAATCCCACCGGGCCCGCTTTCACCCATCGCCCAGAAGCGGGACCGGTGGGATTCGATAGTTCGACACATCCGACCCGGCGAGAGGATGTGTCGAACGAATCGTCAATTTGCGGGAGCGTAGCGAGCCGCAAATTGATTCGCATTGCGGTCCCACCGGGCCCGCACCTTTTCTTCACCAACGGCATTGAGAAAAGTGCGGCAAGGAGGAGCAAGCGCAGCTTGCTCCTCCGGGCCTGAAAAAAACGAGCGAAGCGAGTTTTTTTCATGCCTGGTGTCCGACTGGCCCGGATGGATCCTCGGAACCGCCCCTATCTCCTCCAGATGGTGTCGTCCTGCACCGGGATGGCGACGGCCTCCGGCGGCCCCGCCGCTTCCGCGGCCCCCTCGTCTTGCCCGGGCTCCTTCTTCTCTGGCCCCTTCGGCGCCTTCGGCCCCGACCTCATGAAGAAGAGGGCGAAGAACGCCACTATCGCCGCCACCGCGGCCAGCGGCCCCAATATGATCAGCGTCCAGAAGGACGGGCGCGGCCCCGCCTTCTCGTCATAGTAGACGACTATCGAGTCGGTTCCCACGTTCCCCTGGGCGTCGAACGCCCGGACGATTATCTCGTTGGGGCCCTCCACGATGGGGACCTCGCAGCTCCAGTTGTCCTTGTCCAACGTCGCGAGGCGGTTCCCGTCGCGGGTGAACACCACGACCTGGGTCACCGCGACGTTGTCCCGGGCCGTCCCGCTCACCCGCACGGTCCAGGAGGCGAAGCGGTCGCCGTCGGACGGGCTGGTTATCCTCACCGAGGGGGGGAGATGGTCGACCTCCACGAGCGTTACGTTGACGGTGGCTTCGGCCTGGTTGGCCTGGGAAGCGCCGTCCGTGGCGCGCACCCGGATGGTGTTCCGGCCGGGAAGCAGCAATGCCCGGCCGGTCCAGGAGGTCGTCCCGCTGCAGTTGGTCCAGCGGATGTCGCCCGGCCCCCTGATCTCCACCCGAGTGATCCCGGAAACGTCGTATGCGTTCCCCCGGACGGTCACGCTCGAGGTGGTCGTGGTCGAGCCCTCCCTTGGGGAGGTTATCGTTATACTGGGCTTGCCGGTCTCGCTCGTCCGGTAGGCGACGTGGATGTGGACGGTCGCCGTCCGGCTCAGGACGTCCCGCACCCGCGCGTAGATCGTGTTGGACCCGGGCGAGAGGGTGATGTTCCCGGACCAGTCCGAAAGGCCCGAGCAGCGCGTCCAGCGGGAATTGTCCAGGCTCAGCTCCACCACGGACAGCTCGTTGGGGCCCCAGGCGGTGCCGCGCACCCACGCCGTGGGAACGGTCTGGTTGGAGCCGTCAGGCGGCGAGGATATGGCTATCTCCGGGTAGGTCGTGGACGAGACATAATCGATGGTGAGCCAGGTGTAGTTGACGTTCCCCCGGGAGTCCTCGGCCCGGGCCTGTATCGTGTTGCGCCCCGGCCGAAGCACCAGGTCGGCGCTCCACTGCGTCGTGCCCTGGCAGCGCACCCAGGTCAGGCCGTCCAGGCTGACCTCGACGAGGTCGACCCCGCTGTCGTCGGAAGCGTAGCCGTAGACCGTTATCGCCGACCGGTCGACGGTCTGGCCGTTGGTGTGGGAGGTGAAGCGGACGAGCGGGCCGGTAAGGTCCTCGTTCGAGATCGCAGTCGCATTCGCCGCGTTTGAGAAGTTGCCCTCCCCGATGACGTTCACTGCGGTCACGCAGTAATGATAGGTCGCCCCGCTCGTGGCGAGCGCGTCGGTGTAGCCCGGCAGCGCGCCGGTCCAGTCCAGGAGGGTCTTGCCGGCGCTCCCGTTGCCCCGGTAGATGCGGTAGGCGGTGACGGGCGCCCCGCCGTCCGAGGCCGGGGGGAACCAGTCCAGCAAGATGCCGCCGGCGGTCGCCCGGGCGGCAAGCTCCCGGGGCGGGCCCGGGGCTGTGCGGTCGGGGGCGGGCCGGTCCCGGATGGCAATGACGCCGGAAACGGAGTTGAGGTAGATGGTCCCGTTCGCCAGCGCCGCCTGCGCCCGGGAGCCGCCCCCGCCGACCGTCCAGAGGACGCTCCCGGTCAGGGCGTCCAGCGCGTAGAAGCTCTTGGCGGTGACGTACACTATCCCGTTGGAGGCCACGACCGGAGTGGACAGGATGTCCCCGTCGAGCGTGATGTTCCAGACCTTTCCCCCGGTCTCCTGGGCGAGACAGTGGAACGCGGCCGAGCCGCCGCCGGAGCCGCCGGCCGATTGCGTGCCGACGTAGAGCCGGCCGAAGGCCGCCGCCGGGGCGGCGGAGATGGCGCTCCAGTGCCCGCCGCCGACGTAGGTCCGCCAGAGCTCGAGCCCCGTGAGCGGGTCGACGGCGGCGACATTGCCGCTTGCGTGCACGAACAGCCGGCCGCCGGAGTACACAATAGAGGAAGGGTCCGGATAGCTGCTCGTCGAGGTCCAGAGCCTGCGGCCGTCCGTGACCCGGACCGCGAACATCCCGCCCCCGCTCTGCCCGCAGTAGAGCACGGAGTCGTGGTAGGCGACGGAGCTGTGCATGTACACGCTCGCCCCGGGCGCGAGGTTGGCCAGTATCGACCCGTTCCCGGGATCGATGGCGTAAACGGAACCGTAGTTCACGCCCGCGTAGATGACACCGCCGGCCGAGAGCGGGGAGGTGGTGTACATCTCCCCTATCTTGACCTTCCAGGCCTCCTCGCCGGTCTCCACATTCAGCGCATAGAGGTAGCCGTCCGACCAGATCGCGCCGAACACCACCAGGCCGTCGGTGACCAGGGGGTGCGTGGTCACCCGCCCCTTCGAGATGGTGAAGTTCCAAAGCGGCGCCCCGGTCTCGCTGTCGAACGCGAGGAGCTGGTCGCTGGCCCCGATGAACAGCCGGCCGTCGGCCACCGCCGGGCCGCCGGTCTCGAGGGGGACAGCGGCGGTCCAAAGCGGCGCGTCCGTCCCGGGCCCGGGCGATTCCGAAAGGGAGGTCCTCTCGACGCAGCCCCCGAACATCGTGTACCGGTCCGCTCCCGCGGCCGTCGTCCGTCCGGCGCGGCCGGAATCCTCCCCGGCGCAATCGAGCAATGGGGCCGCGGCACCCGCCACCAGGAGCCAGGCAATCCCCCAAAGAACGGTCCTTCTCCGCATGGTCGGTCTCACCATTGACTTCGGGGGATATGACCTTTTCTGAAAGGAGAAAGGCGCGGGAGCGATGGTGCCCGCGGGCCTCGCCGGGCCGGAAATGTCGTCAAAAGGGGTCGCTTCGGGCAGCGGATTCCTTTTAAGGATGACACCGGGGCAAGCAAGGCACCGGACGGCGGGTCGTCCCGGCGCCGGCGTGAAGAAAGCGAAGGCGCAAGGCGCAGGGCGCAAGGGCGAAAGGAGGAAAGGCAGAAGGGCAGGAAGGCAGAAAGGCAGAAAGGCAGAAAGGCAGCAAGGCAGAAAGGCAGCAAGGGAGCACCTATGTGAAAGCCGGCCGTCCCCGTGACGTGGACGGCTTCTCTCCTTTTTAAACCTGTCCTTCAAAATACCCAATCCGGTC
>VGTL01000048.1 GCA_016874675.1 Methanobacteriota archaeon
AGAAAGGCAGCAAGGCAGCAAGGCAGCAAGGCAGCAAGGGAAGGCAGCAAGGCAGCAAGGCAGCAAGGCAGCAAGGGAAGGCAGCAAGGCAGCAAGGCAGCAAGGGAAGGCAGGAAGGGAGAAAGGGAGAAAGGGGACGGCTGTCATCCCTTGTTGCCTTGCTGCCTTTCTGCCTTCCTGCCTTCCCTTGCTGCCTTGCTGCCTTGCTGCCTTGCTGCCTTGCTGCCCTTCACCCCTGTTTTTTCGTCCCGTCGAGCGCCGGCGCCCCGGGCATTTGGGCCGGCGGGCTCATCGGGTCGAGGAGCACCCGGCGCATCTGGGCCCGGAGGGTGCCCTTCCCCTCCTCGTTGACGAGCATGACGTCGGCAGTGGCTATCACGGCCCCCAGGCCCCAGCGGAGCTCGTTTTGGTCGCGCTCGACGAGCTCGGCGAAGGTCCGGGGGTCGTCGGGGCGGCCGCGGCGGCCTATCCTGCCCCAGCGGGTGCGGGGCGAGGCGTGCACGCAGGCGACCACCAGGCGGTCGCCCAGCTCCCGCCGGAAGACCTCCACCTCCTCGAGGCTGCGCGTGCCGTCGATGACCAGGAGGGGCGCCTCCGCGATGAGCCGGACCGTGCGGCGGGCCCACACGTCGGGCCCGAACTTCCGGCGCTCCCCGTCGGCGACCGCCTGCATGTTGGCGCGGTCGACCTCGAAGCCCTTGGCCTTGACCATCTCCCGGACCAGGTCGCCCATGCGGTGGACGGGAATCCCCATCTCCTCCGCGACCTTCACCGCCTCGGACTTCCCCGAGCCCGGCATACCGGTGAGCACTAGGACCTTCATTGCGGCACCCCGCGGCCTTTCGGGGGCGGCATCGCCCTTGCAATAGATTAACCTTCGGCCACCAAAACATTTATGCCGGCGGAGGCGATGGACGCCGCGCGGGGTTCGGGAGAATGGCGGTCCAAACGGCGCTGGAGTACGCGGGCAGGCCGATTCGGGACATCCTCCCGGAGGCCGTTCTGAGGGAGGGGCGCCTGGTGCCCCTCCGGCCGCCGCCGGGGCTTCCCGCCCTGGAGGACGCCCGGGCGGCCCTCCTGGGGGCGGCCGGGCGCTCGGACACCCCCGACAGGATGCCCTCGCTCGAGGAGATCCTGAAGAGGCATTACAGGGGCGGGACCGTTTCCGTCATCGTCGACGACCACACCCGCACCAACCACCACACGCGGCTTTTGCTCCCCCCGCTCGTCGACCACCTCCTGGCTGGCGGCGTGCGCCGGGAGAACCTGCGATTCGTCATAGCCACGGGCACCCACAGGGCGCCCCTGGACAAGGAATACCCCGGCATACTGGGCTCCCTTTGGCCCGCCTGGAAGGACCGCGTGGTCGTCCACTCCGACAAGAAGGACCTGGCTAAGGTGGGCACCCTCGAGGACGGGGCGACGGTCGAGGTCAACGCCACCGTCTACGGCTCGGAGATTGTCATCCCGCTCAACGACCTCGAGTTCCACTACTTCGCCGGGGTTGCGGGCGGCCCCAAGCAGATCTGCCCGGGCGTGTCGTCGGCCCAGATAATCCGCCGGGAGCACCTCAAGATGTTCGGCGAGCTGGGCTTCGCCCCAAACGTCGAGAGCGGGACCTACGACGGCAACCCGGTCTTCGAGTACAAGCAAAAGATCGTCGGGAAGTTCCTCGAGGAGATGAGAAGGAAGGGCTCGTGGGTGTACGCCATAACCGCGGTGATGGACCCGGCGCCCAGGCTCGTCTCGATAGCTGGCGGGGACCTCCTGGAGACCCACCGGAGGGCCATCGAGAGGCTCTGCAGCGTCTACGTCGCCACCGTTCCGAAACCGGCCGACATCGTGATCATCAGCGCCCGCCAGACGGGCATCAACCTCTACCAGTCGGGCAAGGCCTACAACGCGGCCAAGAAGGCCGTCCAGAAGGGCGGCTGGATACTGCTGCTCTCCGAGTGCAAGGACGGCTTCGGGAACGACGAGTTCAAGAACCTCATGAAGGTGTCTGCGCCGATATTCCGGGAGCTCGACGGCCGGCTCGCATCGGCGAGGCCCCCGGAGAGGGCCCGGCTCATCGACGAGCACACCGACCGGGCCATGCGCGAGACCCAAAGAATCGTGGTCGCCGACTTCAAGATAGGCAAGCAGAAGCCCGTCGACCTACTCGACGTGCTCAAGCACGTGGGCTACGGCCACCTGTGCATCATCCAGGACGGCCTCGGCGAGGACGAGATGGCCTCCGTTCCGCTGACCTATGTCGGCCGTAAGGGCGACCCCCCCGAGGCGCGCCTTCGGGCCTGGATCGCCGAGCGCGAGCGGGAGGGCAAGCCGACCTACGTGCTCATGGACGATCCGAACTATCTTGTCAAAATCGGTTAAGGGCGCAGGGCGCACCGCAGAAGACCGGCCCGAGGCCGGTCTTCTAGGCCGAGACGACCGAAGGTCGTCTACGGAGGCGCAAGGCGCACGGGGCGGGTAGAAAGGCAGCAAGGGAAGGCAGCAAGGCAGGAAGGCAGCAAGGCAGCAAGGCAGAAAGGCAGCAAGGGATGGCAGCAAGGCAGCAAGGGAACGGTCCCTCGCCCCCTTGCTGCCTTGCTGCCTTCCTGCCTTGCTGCCTTCCCTTGCTGCCTTCCCTTGCTGCCTTGCTGCCTTCCCTTGCTGCCTTGCTGCCTTTCTGCCTTGCTGCCTTCCTGCCTTCCCTTGCTGCCTTGCTGCCTTCCTCCCTTGCTGCCCTTCATTGCTTCTTTGCCAGCGCGACCCCCAGAAAGACCAGCGCCCGCACGACGCCGCTCAGCGCCCAGGCCCGGAAGTACTCGTAGCCCACGGGCTGGGCGAGGTCTATCGCGTCCTGTATCCGTCGCTTGGCGCCCAGCTCGTCGCCCAGGGCCGCCATCATGCGGGCGCCCTCGGCCAGCACGAGGGCCTTCTGGTGCTCTTTGGATTCCTCGGCGCGGATGTTGGTGGCGTTGAGGGCCTGCTCGGCGAGCTCCCGGTTGCCCTGGTCCAGCGAGGCCAGCGCGGTCTCGGTCATGCCCATCGCGGCGTTCACCGGGTCCTTGACCTCCTTGGCGGCGTCCCAGGCGCTGTCGAGCGAGTTCCTGCAGCTTTTTAGGTCCTTGAGCTTGCACATCGTCCGGGCGAGCTCCGCCCAGGCCCAGGAGCGCAGGTAGAGGTCCTCGAGCCTCTCCACAGTGCCGCGGTACTTCTCGAGGCAGCGGGTGGAGCCGGTCTCGCGCGCTATCCTGGCCGAGGAGCGGACCAGGCCGCTTTGGGCCCAGGAGCGGAAGTAGCTGTTGTCTATGTTCGAGGCGATCCTTTCCGCCTCGGCGAGGTCCTTCTCCGCCCCCTTCGTGTCCCCCAGCCTCTCGCGGACCTCGGCGCACTCGCAGAGCGCCGAGGCCCGGGAGTGGTCCTTGTCCAGCGCCGAGGCCTCCTTCTCGAGCTCGGCGATGAGCGCCCGCACCTCCTTCCGGCGGCCGAACGCCAGCAGGTGCTTGGCTCCCTCGCAGCGGGCCAGGAGCCGGAAGTAGGGGTTCTGTATGCGCGGCAGGAGCGCCCCCGCCTGGCGGGAGAACGCCGCCTCGCCCGACAGCGCCGCGGCCTCGAAGAGCCCCCGGACGAGCTCGAACCCCGCCCAGGAGTTGAAGTACTCGTTGCTTATGCGGCCGACCCAGCCGGCGGCCTGGTCGAAGGCCATGCGGGCGCCTGCGAGGTCGCTCATTCCGGCGACCACCTCCGGGCGGGGGGCGTCAGGGCCAGGGCGCTCACCTCAGACCGGGGGCGGGAGGTTGCGGCTGAACCAGCGCTTGTAGGAATAGGCCGTCGCCAGGATTCCCAGGGGGAAGCCCAGCCCGAGCCCCACCATCCCGCCGATGAAGAAGGCCGCCTTCGGGTCCAGGAGCCACCCGGACGGGGCCCGCTCGATGACCAGGCGGTAGCCGTTGGAGCGGTTCACCGGCTCGATGGTGCTCTGGGCCATGTCGAGGACGCCGCCCGGGCGGATCACTATCTTGTACTGCCCCGGGTAGGTGCAGTTCAGGCGTATCGTGGCGTCCAGGAGGAGGAGCCTCGCCCCCTCCTCTATGACGATGTCGCCGTTGACCACCACGACCTCGCCCGAGACCATCGTGTCCCGGGATATCCTCCACGTCCCCTGGCCCTTGTACGGGTAGTCCCCGCTTCCCGTGGCGGCGGACCAGCCGGGCGCCTGGGTCAGGACGACAAGGGCGGCCAGGACGACAAGGACGGCCCGCGGGCCGACAATCCGGTTCCGGGCGCTCAACGTATCACCGGGAACAATATGTCAATCCTGGGATAAAAATGGTTTTGGAGGGAGCGCAAATGAAAAATCGAGGGAGGGGCCCCGCCGGGGGGCCCCCGAAAGAGCTCAGGCGCCGCCCTTCTTGGGCCTCATCATGAACATCACGATGCCTATCACCAGCGCGGCCGCCACGAAGATCCCGACCACGTACACGCCGGTGGGCGTGGTGTCCACCTTGGGGGGCTCGGTGATGGTCACGAGGACAACCTGGGAGGCGGTCCCGCCGTCGGGGTCCGTGACCGTCAGGGTTATCTCGCCCTTGCCGGCCTTCTTGGGCACTATCTTCAGGATGTGGGTGTTGGGGTCGACGGTGGCGCTGAAGTAGCGGTCGCTCGAGCTGGTCACGGTCCACTTCAGGGCCGGCTCGTAGGTGTCCTTGTCAAGCACCAGGTCCCTAAGGTCGATGTCCTTTGACTTGTCGGCGGGGGTCTTGATGTTGGGTATGAGCTGGGGCAGGGTGGGCGGGAACAGTATCCTTAGCAGGAACTCGCCGGTCGAGGTGTCGTACGTGTCCGAGACCGAGACCGGGACGACGTCTTGGTTCTCCACGGCGTCCGCCTTCACGAAAATGGTCACCTTGAGGCCGTCCACGCTGACCAGCGCGGAGCCGGAGTGGAGCTTGAGCTCGGCCATCGGGCTGTCAACGTCGGTGATGAACGGGGCAAGATCCACCGTCTTGGAGGTCCCGGCCATGATGCGCACGTCCGGAATCCTGCTGACCATGGGCGCGTCGTTGACCTCCTTCACCCTGACTGTCACGGTCCGGGAGTCCTCCTTTCCGCCCTGGTTGATGGCGACGAGGACCAGCGTGCCCACGCCGTTGGCGTTGGGGGCCGGGACGACCTTCAGGGTGTGCTTGTTGATGATGAAGGCGTTGAATATCGGCGGGGTGCCGGCGCTGACCGCCGTGACGTTCCACACGATGTCGGTGGCGGGGGTCTTTTGGTCCTCGGCGTAGTTGGTCAGGTCCTCGGAGTACTCGGTGTCCTCGGTCATCACGATCTCCCAGGGCGGCTGCCTGAGGATGACCGGCGGGGCGATGTACTCCTCGACGAGGACCTGCATGACGGCCGAGGCCTCGTCGATGGTGTCGTTGACGGTCACCTTGACCGTCTCGCCCGTCGAGCCCGGCGGGTAGATCATGTAGAGCCCCAGCCCGTCCACCTTGATGTGGGACGAGTTGGTGGAGACCACCATCTGGTCCAGCTTGGAGTCGATGTCGGAGATGTACGGCGTGAGGTCGAAGTAGTGCTCCATGCCCTCGGTCACCATCGTCGACGCCGGGAGGTTGACCCTCGGGGCGTCGTTGACCGGCGTCACCCTGACTGTGAAGTTGTTGGAGTTGACCCAAAGGCCCAGCGGGTCGGAGGCCCTCACCGCGAACCGCTCCTGGCCGTACCAGTCGGGCGTCGGGGTCGCGAAGTTCACGAAGTGGCCGTCGATGGTACCCAGGATGTGGCTCGGGTCCGTCTCGTATATTATGCTGAACTCCAGCTGCCCGCTGAACAGGTCGTCCGAGAAGTGCTTGCTCAGGTTGAGCAGGTGGTAGCCCTTGTTGCCCAGATTGTCCTCGGGGAAGGCCTGCAGCGGGATGTTGGCCGTCAGGACCGGCGGCGTGTTGAAGGAGAATATCCGCGCCGGGCCCCAGCCGTAGCTGTTGCCGGTGAAGTAGGTCACCATCACCCTCCAGTAGTACTTGCCGCCCTGGTTGAGCTCGGAGGTGGGGGTGAAGGTGCTCTCCATCTCGACCCCGGTGTCCACCTCGGGCGTGCTGAACTCGGGGTCCTCGTCCACCTGTATGCTGTAGCTGATGACCTCGCCGTCGGTGGTGCTGTACAGGATGTGCTCCCACTCGAACGTGGGCGCGATCAGGTTGATGAACTCGCCGTCCTCGGGCGACAGGAGTATGGCCACGCCCATCGGTATCTCGGAGACCACGGCGCCGGGAGAGGTCTTCGCGCCGGTGCCCGGCCCGCCGATGCTGCCTAGGCCCTGCTGGGTCTTGCCGTTGCCGGCGGCGCCGCCGAACATGCTTATCGAGTTGAACTTCGAGATGGAGGGCGCCTCGTGGCGGACGATGATCCCGACCGGGCCGCCGTCGCCGGTGCCGGGGCTGACCTTGCAGGTCCCGGCGGTGCCGTACGAGTAGGCGCCGCCGCCGCCGCCGTAGCCCCCGCCGCCGCCGCCGCAGTAGTAGTTGCCCCCCGCCCCGCCGATGCCGCCGTCGCCGCCCGCTCCGCCGATGAGGTAGATCTTGTTGCTGCGGGCCAGGAGCTCGCCCGGGCCGCTGTCGGAGGCGATGGTTATCGTGGCGGCTCCGCCGCGGCCGGTGCCGTTGCCGACGTCGCTGCCGCCGCTGGGGTACTGAGAGGGGTAGCCCATGGCGCCGCCGCCGCCGCCGTAGCCTCCGCCGCCGCCGCCGCCGTAATAATAGCCGCCCTTGCCGCCGGCGCCGCCCTTGCCGCCGGTGCCGCCGAACATCACGAACGTCGAGTTGAACAGCCCCATGACGCCGCCCTCGAAGGAGACGGTGACGTTGCCCCCGGTGCCCACCCCTCCGAGGACCTTGGTGTCGCCGCCCTTGCCGTAGTAGCTGCCCCCGCCGCCGCCGCCGTATCCGCCGCCGCCCCCGCCGCCGTAGTAGTAGCTGCCGACGCCGCCGGCGCCGGCCTCGCCGCCGTTGCCGCCGATGCCGGTCAGGGTGAGGTTGGAGGCGAAGACCATGTTCTCGCCCCCGAAGAACGTCCTGACCTCGCCGCCGGCGCCCACCCGGCCGTTGACATAGGCGTCGCCGCCCGAGGGGTAGCTCCCGTAGCCGTAGCCGCCCGCGCCGCCGCCGCCGCCGTAGCCGCCGCCCCCGCCGGACCGGTAGTAGTTGCCGGAGCCTCCGTCGCCCGCCCGGCCGCCGTTGCCGCCGCTCGCGGTGATGTCGAGCCTCATGACGGTGAGGTTGTAGCCGGAGAACTCGTATATCGAGTTGCCGCCGGTGCCGATGTTGCCGATGACCTTGCCGCCCTTCTCGCCGCTCTCCGCGTTGTTGCTGGAGGTGTAGGTGACACCGTTGCCACCGGAGTAGCCGCCGCCGCCGCCGCCGCCGTACTGCGAGTTCATGTCCTTGGGGTCACCGCCGCCGTCGCCCGCCCGGCCGCCGTTGCCGCACTTGGCGCTGACGGTCAGGTCGCTGATGTGGGTCTCGATGCCCAGGAAGCTGACCCCGGTCATGCCCCCGGAGCCGACATAGCCCATAACGTCGCCGCCGTTGGAGTAGCCGCCGCCTATGCCCTTTGCGGAGCTCTTCGGGTCCGGGGCGTCGGCGGCCCGGCCGCCGTTGCCTGCCACGAGCGTGACCTTGAGCCCCTTGACCGTGGTGGTCGGAGTGGCGGTGGAGCCGAGCTGGACCGAGGCGTTGCCGCCGGCGCAGTAGTAGCCGTCGAGCGGGACGTGGTCGGCCCAGGGCACGGACTTGCTGAAGCCGGTGCCGCTGTAGCACTCGATGGTGGTGTCCTCGATGAGGAGCTGCTGGGAGACCGACACCGTGATGGAGGCGTCGCCGCCCTTGCTCTGGTCGAGGTTGTCGGTGCCGTCGGGGCCCTTGAGGACCAGCTGGGCGTTCTTGAGCACGAGGCTCGAGGCCTTGCCCTTGATGTTGATGTCGTTGCCCGGGGGAGCGTTGCCCAAAAGAACCGTTCCGCCGTCAACCTCGAGGATGCCGTCCTTGAGCTGGATCCTCTGGGCCTCCAGCTTGGCGGTCGGGCCGATATACAGGTGGCCGGTGGAGGCGACGACGACCCGAAGCCAGGTCTCGTTGCCCGTGACGGAGTAGTAGTCCTGTACGTTTAAGACCTCGTCCGCGGAGGCCCGGCCGGCCTCGCTGGCCCCTCCGACGGGGAAGACGAGCGCGGCCGCAATCAGAATGACTATCGCTCCTATTGCCTTGAGTCGCAACATCAGGCTCACCTTATTCCGGAGACCGACTAGAGACTCAAGTTATAAATATTCCGGTGCCCAAACAAATTTTATATAGGATTTCCGCGGGCCATGACCGAAAACCGCTTCGCTCACCGTCGATTGTGCCGCGGGGAACAGGGTCAGGGCACGGACATTCCGGGCCGAATCGCCGGCCTGGAACGGACGCCCCTGTCCCTTCCGGCGTTCCGACGCGTGGCGGTCCGGGAAACGCCCCGGAGGCCAGACCCGCCGTGCCCTGGACGGGGGCCCGGACCGGGCCGCCCGGGGCCTCCCGGCAGGCAACCCACTGACACGGAGGCCTGCCGCCTGCCCACCCGGAAACGGTCGGGCATCGATGAATGATTAATCAAACTCAACCATATTCAAGCGAAATTTTTATTCTTTTGCTATAAAATTTGAGGGTCATATTATATAAAACCCACTTATAGACCATAATCCGTATATATACCTCACTTCTCTCCAGGGGTAGGTGGTGAAGCCATGAGGGCTGTCTACTGGATGCTCGCAGGGGTAGGTTTGCTGACCGCGGTCGCCGTTCTCGTGCTGGCGACCCCGGGCGCCGATGCCTGGTACACCGGGACGCAGTGCCCGGCGTCGGGCGACTGGACCGTTTCCACAGCGACCAAGTACTATGACGAGATCATCAATGTCAACGGCAACCTTTACGTGAACAACCCACTGACCCTGACCAACTGCATCGTCCGGATGAACACCGCCTCCATAGACGGAGGCGCGACAATCAACGTGCCCTCGGGGTCCACGCTGACGGTCCACGACTCCAGGCTGGACTCCAACAACGGGGCCTACCACTACAAGTTCACCGTGTACGGCTCGCTCCATATCAACCGCAGCGTGGTCACGGAGATGTGGGGCGACACCGCCTCCTGGGTCGGCGGCATCCAGCTGTACTCCAGCAACGTCTGGATAGGCAACAGCACGATATTCAACGGCAAGACCGGCGGCATCTACATCGGGAAGTGCGGCCCGTGGATATACAACAACAACATCTACGGCAACGGGGGCTCGGGCACCTCGACCTACTCCTACGGCATATACGCCCTGGGCGACGGGGCCACGAGGATGAACATCACCACGAACGCCATCTACCGCAATACCTACGCCTCCGGGTCCTACCAGTACGGTTATGGAATAAGGGCCGAGTACCTGAACAATGCGGACCTCATCTCGTACAACAACATCTATGACAACGGATTCCTGACCACCTCTAGCTACAACCGCGGCTACCAACTCTACCTACACTATGCGACGCCAACCCTGACCGGCAACAGGTTCACCAACGGCAACTACCAGGTCTACTGCTACTATTCCAACCCGCCGACGATAAACGGCGGGACCGTCTCGGGCTACGCCCGGAGCTCCACCACGGTCTATGGCGTGTACGCCACCTACTCGGGCCTGACGTTCGCCAACGTGACATTCACCACCTCGAACATGGGATTCACACAATACGGAATCTATTCATCATCGTACTCGCCGGTGAACGTGACCGATTGCACGTTCGACTACAGGCTCTACGGCTCCTACACGAGCTACGCCATCCAGGCGAGCTCTTACTCGCCGGTCACCGTCACGAGGTGCAATTTCTACCAGTACTCCTACAGCACGATATACCCAATCTACGCCAGTAGCTATTGCGACATCAGCGTCACGAACAGCACCATCTACAACAGCCAGGGCTACTTCTACGGCATATACGCCAGCTCCTACTGCAAGGTCAACCTCACCAACACCAACATGTACTCCAGCAACGCGTACTATTCTTACATGGTCCGGGCCTCCTCGAACTCGCCCGTGCGCATCCAGGGAGGCAGGCTCGACATCCAGTACAACTATTACGACGCGCGCCTGGTCGAGGCCTCCTCAAGCTCCCCGGTGTACATCAACAAGACGGTCCTGAACATGTTCTACTGCAACATGTACCAGTCGGCCTATCAGATGTTCGGAATCCGGACCTATTCCTCCTCGCCGGTCCAGATCTCCAACGTGACCGCCAGCTTCGACGGCAACCAGTGCTACTACTGGTACATGTTCTATGTCGAGAGCGCGTCCCTGGAGATCAACGACACGAGAATCACCGATGTCAATGGCTGGTACTATTATTACTATTACATGTTTTACATGGGCTGGAGCTCCGGCAACCTCCTCATGCGCAACGTGACCGTCGACTTCGATGCCGGAATCGACTACCAGTGGGGGGGCGTCTACATCACGCAGGGCTACAACTACGGCAGCAACCCGAAGCTCCGGCTCGACCGCGTGACCCTCCGGGGCACGGCCAACGGCTACTTCTACGGCTTCTACTGGGGCTACGGCTCGGTCTTCGTCAACAACTCGGTAATCGACGTCAGCGCCTCCGGCGAAGGGTTCTACTTCACCCAGACATGGTATGGCGACTTCGAGTTCCATAACACCCAGATCACCGCCCAGGCCGAGCGGGCCCAGTACGGCTCGATACTGCAGGGATACACCTGGGGCGACGTCAGGAAGTTCATCGTCGACAACTGCACGATAGACTTCTACACCAGCAACACGCCCTCCTCCTCGGGCGGCGTGGGCATATTCCAGCAGCTCCAGAACATGAACGCGCGCATATCAAACACCACCGTCAACGCCGTGAACACGGACGGGGCGGTCTCCTACCAGATGTTCTACGTCTACTACCCGCTCACCCTCGAGGTCGTGGACTGCGAGCTGAACGCCGTGTTCGGGCAGGGCACCGGCACCTCCGCCCCCCCGATCCAGTGGGGCTGGTTCTACCAGACGCCCCTCATGAACTTCACGCGCTGCAACATAACCATCGACATTATCGACGAGCCCGTGGCCCTGGACACCTTCTACTTCGAGAGCTCCTGCGGGGACCTCAACCTCAACAAGACCAACGTAAGATGGAGCGTGGACGCCCCCGGCAGCACGGTCGGCATGGTCACCATGAGCGACTACAGCTGGTCCCCGGGGCAGCTGTCCACCCTGTCGCTCGTCGACTCCAAACTCGACATGGTGGTCAGCAAACCCGACTGCTCCCTGAGCCTGCTCAGGATAACCGAGCAGACCAAGATCGGGGCGTTCATGGTGGCCTCCTCCGAGGTCAACATGGAGTTCCTGGTCGCCTCGAGCACCCCCACGAGCGCGATACAGATAAGCGGCTCGGACGTGGCCATCTCGGACCTCAGGATGAACCTCAAGGCGCCGGCCGGGACCCAGACCGAGCTCATCGGGATATCGGTCGAGGGCGGCTCCCCGACATTCAAGGGCATCAGCATACAGGGCAACGGCAACGGCCGCATATCCGGCATCCTGTGCTCGCTCGCGTCCACACCGCTCGTCGACGGCTGCCGCATCAACAACACCTACATGGGAATAGCCGGCGACTTCTTCGGCATGCCGCGCATCACCCGGTCCTCCATCGAGAACTGCTCGATAGGCATGAGCCTGCAGAACTTCTGCAACGCCACCACGGTGGACGCGACCATAAAGGGGAAGCTCGCCGTCCAGCTCAGGGAGTCCTCCCGCGTGAACATGTACACGACGACGATAGCGGGCACCACCTCCGACTGGGAGCTCAACGGGAGCTCCACCGCCTGGCTCCTGGACTGCAACTTCAAGCCCGCCACCGCGGCGAGCTTCCTCGACGGGACCAGCCGGCTCGTCGTCAACTGGTACCTCTCGCTCCGGGTGGAGTGGCAGAACGGCGCCCCGATAGCCCGCGCCGGGGTCGTGCTCAAGAACGCGCCGGGCGACGAGTTCCTGCGGACCGTCACGGACGACGAGGGGCTGGTCCGCACCTTCGTCATCGTCGAGTACGTCCAGGTCAAGGCCGCCAAGACCATGCTCAGCCCCTACACCGTCAAGGTGTCGTTCGGGGGCGTCTCGGGCGAGCAGTCCGTGGTGACGAACATCTCCAAGGAGGAGCTCATCGTCATCCGGGACGACCTCGACCCCGTGGTCACGATAACCGAGCCGCCGGCGGGGACCGTCCAGGGCTTCGTGACGGTCACCCTCCTGGGGACCGCCTCGGACGTGGGCTCCGGGCCGGACTTCCTCCAGATGAGCTGGGACGGGACCAGCTGGGACACCATCCCGGCCCGGGCGGTCTGGGTCCACCAGATGGACGTGCCCGAGGGCTCCAGGACCATCACCGTGAGGGTCGTCGACCGCGCCGGGAACACGGGCACCGCCACGCTTCCCATCGTCATCGACCTCACCGCCCCGTTCATCGACGTGGAGAGCCCGGATGACCAGAGCCTGGGCAACTCCATAGGCGTCGACCTCGTCGGCTCCGTGGAGAAGGGCTCGGCGCTCACGATCAACTTCCGCCCGGTGTCCGTCACGCCCGAGGGCGATTTCACCTACGGCGTGAGGCTGGTCGAGGGCCGAAACGAGTTCGTGCTCTTCGCCAGGGACCTTGCGGGCAACACCAACACGGTCACCTGGACGCTCTTTCTGGACATAACCCCGCCCGCGCTCACGGTCTCGAGCCCCGCAGACGGCCTGCTCACGAACCGGGCGGCCGTGACGGTCGCCGGCCGGACGGAGGCCGGGGCCGCCCTCACCGTCAACGACCTTCCGGTCGAGGTCGGTCCGGACGGGACGTTCTCCGCCGGTGTCGACCTGACCGCCGGGCCCAACTTCGTGACCGTGGTTGCGTCGGACGCGGCCGGCAACCGGGCCTCCGTCCTGCGCACCGTGGTGATGGACGACCAGCTCCTCCTCAAGATAACCAGCCCGGACCCGGAGAAGAGGCTCGTCACCCGGGAGGTCACCATCCTGGTCGAGGGCGCCACCGATATCGACGCCCTGGTCCGGCTCAACAACGGCATCGTCTCGGTGGAGCCGGACGGCACGTTCTCGGTCACCCACACCCTGAACGAGGGCGCGAACACGCTCGAGTTCCGCGCCTCCGACCGGGCCGGCAACTCGAGGGAGCTGACGCTGATGATCCAGCTGGACACAACGCTCCCGTTCTTCGAGGTGGGCTCGCCCCGAAGCGGCGCGACCTTCCGGGACGGGAACGTCCCCGTGACCGGCATCTGCGAGCCGGGAATCAACCTGACCATCAGCATCGCGGGCCAGCCCGACATCACCCTGGACACCTCGACGGGCGTCTTCAACGCCACTGCGAGCATCCCGGAGGGGGGAAGCCTCCTGGTGTTCCGGGCCACGGACGCCGCCGGCAACGAGGTCGCGCTCGAGATATCCGTGGTGGTCGACGTCACGGCGCCGTCGCTGGACATCGTCGAGCCCTCGGACGGCTTCCGCACCACCGACCGCAGCGTCATCGTGGTCGGCGTGACGGAGCCCGGGGCGAAGGTGAAGGTCAACGGCGTCAGCGCGATGGTCGACGCCTTCGGCAAGTTCACGGTGGAGCTTTCGCTCGTCAAGGGTGCCAACAAGGTCTCGGCGACCTCGACCGACGCGGCCGGGAACGAGGCCACCGAGGACATAACGATAAAGCTGGTGGAGCCGGCAGCCTCCGTGGAGAGCGGCACCTGGTGGTGGACCGCGCTCGGCCTGCTCCTGGCCCTGGGCCTGATGGTGCCCCTGACGATGTACATGGTCAACGCCTGGCAGAAGAACAGGATGGAGAAGGGGGGATCGAAGTGAACCGCAGGGATATTGTCTGGATAGGGCTGGGCGCGCTGCTGGCCGTGGCCTGCATTGCGCTGGTGCTCACCCCCGGGGCGAGCGCCACGAATGACCCGGGCTCCGGGGGCGGCAACGTGTACGGCGACTGGACGGTGACCGACACCCGCACCTACACCGGAGTGAGCATCAACCTCTGGAACGGCAACCTGGTCATCAGGTCCGGCGCCTCGCTGACGCTGGACTCCACGACGCTGACCTTCTGCCCCACGACGGACGGCAGGTACGGCATCGACGTCAACGCCCGGGGGACGCTCGTCATCAGGAACGGCGCCACCATCACCTCGTGGGACACGAACTACCACTACTACTTCAAGGTGAGCGGCTCCATGACGATCGACAGCTCCTACATCTACGAGGTGTGGGGCGACACGGCCTCCTGGAAGGGCGGCATACAGCTCTTCAGCAGCTCGGTGACCATCAGCGACAGCGAGATAGCCTACGGACGCACGGGCGGCATCAGCATCTTCGACTGCTCGCCCGAGATAACGGGCAACTACATCCACGCCAACGGGGCCGACGGCAAGAGCACCTACTACGTCTACGGCATCTACGGCACCAACACCCACGGCAACATCACCGGCAACGACATCTCCGAGAACGACTACTCGCTGACCTGCCAGACCAGCTCGGGCTACATGTGGCCCGACGAGTACTGGTACGACGAGTACTGGAACGGCCACTACTGGTACTACTACTGGTGGTCCGGGTACTACTACCGCTACGAGGACCTCCAGGTGGCCGACACCAGCACCCACTACGGGAAGGGCGTCTACCTCGAGGGCGGCTCGACCACCAACCTGGCCGACAACACCATCGAGAAGAACGGCTGGGGGGTGTTCGAGCAGAGCTGGGAGTACGGCTCCTACTGGGAGGACAGCTACCATTACGTCGACAGCTACAAGAACATCTACAAGATACCCTCCTGCTCCGGCGTGGGCGTCTACTCGGGCAACTCGAGCCTGACCATCTCGAACAACAAGATAGACCGCAACGGCTACGAGCCCTCCTCGCAGACCTACACCGACTGGTACAACTACCCCTACACGACCTACTACTCGGTGGTCTCGGGCGTCGCGGTCCAGCTCGTTGGCTCCTTTGGAGACATAAAGAACAACTCGATATCCAACGGCGCCGTGCTGATAGACTGCTACCGCTCGAGCCCCAACATCACCGGGAACAGCATGCTCTCCGACTACGGCGTCGACCCCAACAACCAGTGGGTGGGGAACGCCGCCTTCATACCGGGCAAGGTGGGCTACACCATCAGGAACTTCGAGTGCACGCCCTACATCGCCAACAACACCATCAAGGCGGTCTCGCAGGACTACGCGTGGTACGACTACGCCACCGGCAGGCAGTTCTACAGCATCGACTACTACTACGTGATCGACAACTACAAATGCCCGAACATGAAGATAGAGAACAACAAGATAACCTTCGAGACGCGCAACTACGGCCACGTGGTGGCGACAGGCATCAACGCCACGCTCAAGTCCACCAAGATGGCCGTCACGGGCAACACCATCGAGTACAAGTTCACATCGCAGTGGGCCACCGGCACAATCACGACCATCCCCATGAAGCTCGTGCAGGCGGCGCTCCTGTCCGATGTCCACATCGAGAACAACATCTTCAAGGGCCCGGGAGGGTCGGGCGGCAACCCCTCGCCGAGGGCGGTCGGGGTGCTCGGGGCCTACGGCTCCACCGTGACGCTCGTGAACAACAAGTTCACCGGGCTCGACACGCTGGTCGTGCGCGACTTCTCCACCGCGAGCGTCAGCAAGCTGACCGCGACCGGCATCCCCAACACCGGCGTCCAGGCGCTGAGCGGCGCCTCCGTCGAGGTCAGGGGCTCGTCCCTCACCGGCAACGGCCGCGGCATGGAGGTCGTCAAGTCCAAGGTCGAGGTGTACGACTCCACCCTGAGCAACCCCCAGGAGTTCCTCCTGGACAAGGCGGCCACCGTCAACCTCTACAACACGAAGCACACCAAGGGGGCCGCGCAGCTTCTGGACATGGACAGCTTCTTCAACGTCTCCTGGTCCGTCACCCTGACGGTGGTTTGGCAAAACGACCTCCCCGTGGACGGGGCCGACGTCTCTATCCGCGACATGCTCTCGGACACGGTGTACACCGGGACGACCGACGGGACCGGGATGCCGGACGAATACATATGGGTGAAGGAGTACAGCGGCCACAACCAGGTCGTGTCCAGGCTGACCCCGCACCGCATCTATGTGACCAAGGCACGCGTCAGCGCCATGGACCTCTTCCTGGTCGACGGCCCGCTGAGCATAACCTTCCGGCTGGTGGACACCATCCCGCCGGAGCTCAACATCATCGCCCCGTACGAGGGGCAGCACTTCAATACAGCCACGGTCAGGCTCCACGGCACGGCCTCGGACCCCGAATCGGGCATACTCGACGGCGTCGTCCGGATCTACCTGGACACCGGCGGGGCAGTCCCGGTCGAGGTCAGGGACGGCGGGTGGAGCTTCGAGAAGCGGCTCTCCGACGGGCTCCACATCGTGCGGATAATAGTGTCGGACCAGACCGGAAACCAGGTCCGGACCACCCTCTCGTTCACCATAGACACCTCCGGCCCGGTGCTGCAGATCTTCACTCCCCTGGAGGGCAGCTCGACCAACAAGAGGACCATCACCGTCACGGGCGTCACCGAGGTGGGGGCGCTCGTGACCGTCAACGGCCTGCCGGCCCCGCTGGACAAGCGGTTCTTCTCAAAGCCCCTGTCGCTCGAGAACGGCCCCAACGAGATCCTCGTGACGGCCTCCGACGCCGCGGGCAACACCCGGACGGTCCTCGTGCACGTGACGCTGGACACCCAGGTGCCGGTCCTGAACGTCAGGGAGCCCGTCGAGGGGGCCTCGGTGAACGAGAACCCGGTGACCGTCGCGGGCACGACGGAGCCCGGCTGCGCCGTGCGGGTGAACGGGGTGCCGGTCCCGCTGGTCGACACCGGGTACGAGACGCTCGTGGACCTCTCCGAGGGCGTCAACGCCATCACCGTGACCTCGACGGACCCCGCCGGCAACGTCAACACCCGCTCGTTCAACATATACCTGGACACCGTGATGCCCGACCTCAACCTGTTCACGCCCCGCAACAACCTGTGGACCTACCAGTCCCGGGTGCTCGTGTCCGGGGCCACGGAGCAGGGGACCACCGTGACGGTCAACGGCCAGAACGCCAACGTGCAAAACACCCTGTTCTCGAGCTTCGTCCAGCTCATCGAGGGGCCCAACCAGATAACCGTCAGCGCCCGGGACGCCGCCGGGAACCGGCTGACATTGACCCGCACGGTCATACTCGACACCCGGATGCCAGACCTCGTGGTCTCCTCGCCCGCGGACGGCAGCTCCCTCGCCACGCGGGTCGTGCCGGTGGTCGGCTCGGCGGACTGGGGCACGTCGGTGTTCGTCAACGGGGAGCAGGTGCCCGTGGTGGACTTCGTGTTCTCGACCACCGTGATGGCCGTGGAGGACGGCCCCTTCACCGTGGAGGTCGTCGCCCGCGACCAGGCCGGCAACACCGCGATCATCACAAGGCGCGTGCACCTGGACACCGTCTCACCCGTGGTGACGATAACCTTCCCGCTGGACGGCGCCAGGGTGAAGCAGCGGGTCGTGACCGTCAACGGCCAGACCGAGCCCTTCTCGACCGTGGTCATCAACACCGAGACCATGATAACCGTCGGGCGCGACGGCCTGTTCTCGATGCCGGTGGCCCTGGAGTACGGCGAGAACCGGATAACCGTGACGGCGACGGACGACTCCGGCAACACCGGGACGTCGGCCGTGGTGGCATACAAGCCGTCGCCGGCGAAGGAGGTCAAGGAGGACCTGACCTGGGCCCTCAACCTCACCGGCCTGCTCATCGGGATAGGCATCGGCCTCCCCGTGGCGACCTGGATGCTCACCGCCTCCTGGTCCCGGCGCAGGCAGGGCGTTCTCTCGGAGCTCGAGGCCGCCGAGGAGGCGCGCCGGGAGGGGGAGGCGGAGAAGGCCCGCCGGGCGGCCCTGCCGACCGTCGAGAGGATGGACCTCAAGCGCAAGCCGAGGCCGGAGGTGGAGCAGAAGGCCCCGGCCGAGCCAGCCCCGCTGGCCGAGCCCCCCAAGGCCGAGGCGGCCGCGCCCGAGGCGGCCAAGACCGGCCTCAAGGACAAGTCCGGCGCTACCGAGGTCTCGCCCGACGAGATAGACCAGGAGACCAAGATGAAGGCCAAATCCGAGCCGGAGGCCCCGGCGCCCGCCAAGCCCGAATCCCCCGAAGCGAGCCTGAAGGACAAGGGCGGCGAGGCCGAGGGCGAGGCCGGGGAGACCGACCTGCCGGGCGGGATGGGCCGGAAGTAGGCCGGGGACCCGCGGGACCCGGCCCGAACGGGAACCGGGGACGGGACCGCCGGCCCGTGTACACGTACACCGCCCGATCACCCGTCCCCCCGCACCTCATACCGGGGCCGCGTCCCCGATAATGGCCCGGAATTTTATTATTAAACCCTATCGGTGCATTCATAACATTTTTATATCACCCCCGGAATTTTACCTTTTGGTGGACCGATGAACAAGCTCTCCTGGCTACTTGCTGGATTAGCGATAGCGACCGCAGCGTTCGTGCTCGTACTCCTCTCGCCCGGGGCGCAGGCCTGGCAGAGCGGGGACACCTACTCCGGCTCCGGCGACTGGACCATCAACAACCCGACCGTCGTGGGCGACGAGTGGTACGTCGTGGTCACCGGGAACATACAGGTCAGGAGCACCCTGACGATCTACAACTCGGGCATCCTGGTCGACGAGACCTCCAACGGGCAGTACACGGTGAACGTCGCCGCCGGGGGCACGCTGAGGCTGTACGACAGCTGGCTGGGCTCCTACGACAGCTACCACTACAAGTTCACGGTCTACGGCAGCCTGCATGTGAACTCGAGCGACGTGTCGGACATGTGGGGCGACACGGCCTCCTGGGTCGGCGGCATCCAGCTGTACTCCGGCTCCTCGGCTACGATAGAGTGGAGCTACATCTACCGTGGCATGACGGGCGGCATCTACATCGACACCTGCTCGCCGACTATACGGAACAACTACATCTACTACAACGGGATAGACGGCGGGAGCACGACCTACTGCTACGGGATATACGCCCGCAGCGACGGGACGACGAGCGCCGGCATAACCTACAACGAGATATTCGGGAACTACTACGTGTCCGCCGGCACCAACTACGGAACGGGGATACGCAGCGAGTACCAGGCCAGGAACGACGTCATATCGTACAACTACATCTACGACAACGGCTTCTCGACCACGACCACGCCGGCCGGATGCCAGATCTACCTGAACTACTCCGGCCCCAGCCTCAGCAACAACTACCTGGCCAACGGGCGCTACCAGCTGTATGCGGTGTTCTCGAGCCCCCCCTCGATCACCGGCGGGTACATGTACACCAACGTCCGGGGCACGACCTGCTACCATGTCTACGCCGTCAACTCCTCCATCACCCTCGATGGCATCTACTTCTCGTACACGGCCTTCACGAACCAGTTCTACGGCATCTACGCCACCTCCTCCTCGATGCTGACCGTCAAGGACTGCGACTTCTACTACACGGTCTTGGGGACCCAGACCCGGTACAACGTGTACGCCAGCACCTACACCTCGGTCGACATCGTCGACTGCACCTTCATGAACACCTACGGGTCCACCTACTACGGCGTGTACGCGACCTCCTACTGCCCGGTGAACATAACCGGCAGCACCTTCAACGCCACATCGACGACCGGCGCCAACCCCGGCTTCGTCTACGTGTCGAGCTACTGCAACGTGAGCATCAAGACCAGCACCTTCGAGGCGACGGGCACCTGGGGAGGCACCAACTTCTTCTACGGCTCGAGCTACTGCCACTGGACCGTCAGCCAGTGCAGAATCAACATCTGGCTCCTGAACCCGACCTCCTCGTTCACCTTCTACGGGTTCCAGCTCCGCACCTTTGTCGCCCTGGGCCTGGACCGGACCACCTTCAACTTCAACACAATGAGCCTGGCCTCCACGTCGAGCCCGACCTTCTACCCCATCTACGTCTACAATACCCAGGCCACCGGCTACGGCATATACTCGATGGACAACACCACAGTCAACATCAACTGGCCCTCCAACTGGCCCATGAGCTCCGGCTCGTACTACGGCATATACACCTACCGGACGCCCACCTACATCAACTGGAGCAAATTCTACAGCTTGAACGAGCCCCTGGGAGGAACCTCCTACGGGCTCTACTGCTACCAACAGAGCTGCGACATCAGCAACTCCACGCTCGAGTTCTCCAAGATACGCGGGAGCGGCGGGTACGGATATTACATCTTCTCTGGCGCGAACTTAAACTACTACCTCAACATATCCGATTCCACCTTCATCGCGAATTACAACATACCCGGCAACATCCGCTCCACGGCGAGCAACCAGGGCTACAACTACTACAACCACCTTTTCGTGTACAACAGCAAGATAGTCATCATAGGCACCTACCAGGCCCAGTTCTACAACTACGGCTACGGCGGCAACAGGAACGCCGTGGTAATCAACTCCGAGCTCACCATGAGGTGCACGGTGGAATCGCAGTACTACATGTACCAGTACGCCTATTTCTATCTCTTTTATTACACGAACATCTACCTTGACCGCGTCACGGTCAACCTGGAGTCCTCCTTCTACTGCTACAATTACCTGTACGGCCAGTCGGGCCAGAACAACTACCTCATCGTCCAGAACTGCACCTTCAACATCGACAATTACAAGATGGGATATTATCAGTACTCGTATTGTTACATGTATCATTATTATTACAAGAACATATTGATAGAGCATACCAAGTACAATGTCGAGTTCGGCTACTACCTGTACTACCTGCTCGGGTACAGCCCCAACACCACACTGCGCTGGAACACCTACAACTACACCCAGATTGCCTACGGGATGTACGGCACCCAGGGATACCTGGCCTACATCACCGGCTCGCTGTCCTCCGACCAGACCTACCTCGCCCTGGTCGAGAATTGCACGTACAGGTACGATTCGTACGGCGCCTCCACCATGTATCCCTACATGTTCTATATCTACAACCACCGCGCGATCGTGCGCGATTGCGACATAACGGTACGCAACCACAACGGCACGATACCCGTAATGATCGCCTACGTCTACTACGGGGCCAAGCTCGACATGGTCAACGTCAGCCTGGACGCCGAGTTCGGGACGGACTCCCCCGGCGGGGGCATGCCGGGCTTCAACCTGGTCTACATCTACAACTACGGGACCAGCTACCCGCCCTGCACGTTCAACCTCACGGACTCGGTGTGGAAGGTCAAGCTCGCCACCGACACCTTCCTGCACAACGGGTTCTACATCTACGGCACCAACGACGAGGTAAACATCATCAGGAGCGAGGTGCGCTGGGACATAGCCGCGCCGGCGTCGACGCTGCGCGTGTTCCGGTTCTACGACGACCCCTCCGCGCCGGGCAAGCTCAACAGGCTCGACCTCTCCGGGTCCGACATCAAAGTGGACGTGAGCGGGCCGGACGCCCAGGTGTTCATACTCAAGATGGGCGCCGGGGCCTACATCGGGAAGACCGTCGTCACCGGCGCCAACATTGTCGCCGACTTCCGCACCGAATCCTCCATGCCGATAAGCCTCGTCGAGGTGAGCGGGGTCAGGGAGCTCACGCTCGCCGACCTCGCCCTGTCCATGAAGGTGCCGACCGGCTCGTCCATGGTCATCAACGGGGTGCGCCTCGAGCGCTCGGAGGCCACGGTCGCCAACATGACCATCACCGGCAACGGCCAGGGCCGGATGACCGGCATACTGTACGACCTTGCCTCCCGGGGGCTCATCACCAACGTGACCATCAAGGACTGCTGGGCCGGCATATCGTCCTTGTTCTTCTCGGAGCCGACGATATCCGGCGTCAGGATAAGCGGGGCCACCTACGGCATATTCGTCAACGGGTCGGGGAACGGCACCCTGACCGGGGAGAACACCATCGAGGCCCCGACCACCCTGAGGCTAATCGACGAATCCTGGCTCAACATAGTCGACACCGCCCTCCCGGCGGCCGCCACGACCCAGATGGAGCTGGACTCCGTCTCGACGGCCTGGTGCCTGAACGCCACCTTCGACGGGGACAAGGTGGTGTTCAAAGACCAAAACAGCATCCTGATAGTCAACCAGTGGCTCCGAATCACCGTCCTCTGGATGAGCGCCGACCAGGTGCCTTCGACGCGCCCGGTCCCGGGCGTCCGGGTGACGCTCCAAAACGCCCTGGGCGACGAGTACCTGCGCGCCGTGGCCGACGACCTGGGCGTGGTGCCCTGGTTCACGGCCGCCGAGTACACCCGCAATGCCACCAAAACGACCACCTACACCCCCTACAAGGTCTCGCTCGACCAAAACGGCTTCACCGGGGAGTCCTCGGTCAAGGTGGTCAACACCACCGACGCCACCCTGTACCTGGTGGACGGCCAGGCGCCCGTGGTGGAGATAACCACCCCCGAGGACGGGCGCATCCAGAACCACCGCGACGTCCTGGTCGCCGGCCGGGCCTCGGACCCGGGCTCCGGCCTCGACACGATAAGCGTCAGCCTCGACGGGACCACCTGGGAGCGGGTCCGTTTGGCCGGCCTGTGGGCCCACCTGCTCGAGAACATCCCCGACGGCGAGTACACCCTGCGCGTGAGGGTCACGGACATCGCCGGCAACTCCGCCGAGACCTCCGTCAGGGTCACCATCGACCTGGTCCCCCCCGAGATAATCGTGACCTCGCCGGCGGACAGGAGCCTCGGGAACAGGATAGGCGTCGACCTCGTCGGCACGGTGGAGAAGGGCTCGGTGCTGACCGTCAACCGCCGGCCGGCCGTGGTCAGGGAGGACGGCTCCTTCTCCTTCGGCGTGAGGCTGGTGGAGGGCAGAAACGAGTTCTCGCTGCACGCGGTGGACCGGGCCGGGAACCAGAACTCGCTCACCTGGACGCTGCTTTTGGACATCACGCCGCCGCCGCTCGTCCTGACGGGCCCGGCGGA
>VGTL01000049.1 GCA_016874675.1 Methanobacteriota archaeon
CCACGGTGTGCATGAGGGATAGCGCGGCAAGCCCTCGGACTATCGAGATGCGGTCGTGGGAGCGGAGGAACCAGACGTAGACGCCCACCTGGGCGGCCTGGAACGGCCAGAGCCACAGCATCGCCCTCCACGGGACGACGTAGCCCGTCCCGGCCAGAACCGAGTTCGTCCCGATGAACGCCAGGAGGAACACCACCGAGAGCCGAATGGTGGCGTTCTTGCCCAGCGTGACGGCGAGCGAGCCGATGCCCGCCGCCCGGTCGGCGTCGTGGTCCGCCACGGTGGTGGGCGCGTAGAGGCTGGCCAGGGCGAGCCCGACCGGTATCAGGTACAGGAACGGGAACTCGCCCTCCGGCCTCCCGGAGAGCGACCAGCCCATCAGGGGAATGAGGATTCCCACGCCCACGATATTGATCGTGAGGTCCAGCCCCGCCCTCGACTTGAAGCGGGTCAACGGGTGGGAGTACAGGACGGAAAGGCAGATGCAGGCCAGGGTGCACGCCAGGAAGAACACGCCCAGCGGAAGCGACAGCAGGACCCCCGCCAGCGCCAGTCCGGCGCTGGCGGCCAGGGCCGCCCGGGGCGAGGCCACCTCGTTCAGGAACCTGAGGTTCCAGCGCTTGCGGGGGTTGCCTGCGTCCGTGAACCGGTCGCAGTAGTCGTTGTACATCAGCGCAAAGCTCGCCAGCAGGGGCCCGATGATGACCAATCCCAGCGCCGCCCGGGCGTCGGGCAGTATGACCTTCGTGGCGAGCACCCAGCCCAGGTAGAGCATCCCCAGCGGGATGAACCAGTACTGGGCGCCCATGGCGAGCATCACGAGGCCCATGACCGTAAGAGGTTTACTCGGAGGGCTCCCCATCGGTCACCCGATTATGGAGCCTGGATTTATCATTTGTTCCGGGGCCGTCACCCGCGACCCCGCAGGCGGCCGCCGCCCGCGACCCCGCAGGCGGCCGTCACCCGCGACCCCGCAGGCGGCCGCCGCCCGCGACCCCCTCCCGGCCCGTCAGCTGCGGGCTCCCTCCGGGAGCGGCCCCATCCGGCCGAGTCCCGTCGGTCCCGGGCCGCGCCGCCGGTTTATGGGCGCGCTCCAAAAGGGATATATACGCGTAGGATGGATTGGTGTGGCGGTGATTTTGTGGCGTGCGGAAAAAGCCTAGCGGCGCTGCTTGCGCTGCTCTTCGTGGTCTCGGCGGTGCCGGCCTCCCTGGGCGATGTCCTGGACCAGTTCTCCGGCGGACTGTCCAATGCGACGATCACCTTCCCGCAGAACGGCGGCAGCAACTCCAGCATGGCCATCGAGATGCCCCGCCACGCCGCGGTGAGCTCGGCCTACATCGAGATGGAGGGACGGCCGAAGTCATTCGGCTCCGCTTCGGGCTTCGTCGACTTCTCGAGCGGCGCGGCCACCTACGCGTACGACGGCACCGCCTCGGCGGTCCCGCCCAAGGGCAAGCCCTCCACGCTGGAGGGCAACAACATCTCCTCCGACGCCGCCCTCCGCAGCAGCGACGACCGGAAGGTCCCCGCCAAGGCCCCGAGCTCGGTCCCCTACCACCACTTCGTGTTCGACATGTCCGAAACCCGGCTGGACAACTTCGATTTCATGTGGGAGGGACTGGGCCAGGTCCACCCCGACGCCGTCGACGACCCCTACTCGGCCGTGGAGCTCTATGTCTACAACTGCGCCACGGGCTCCTGGGACAAGACCGACAGCTACTACTTCAAGGGCGAGGCCAGGGACGACTACACCCTGTGGGCGAGCGTGCGCTCCGGGGCGGCGAGCTACCCGGACGAGCGCGGCAAGCTCTGCTTCATCGCGGTGGCCACCCCTCCGGTCTCCGGCTCGTACACCGGCTACATCGAGACCGACTACGTCTCGCTGCAGTTCAACGGCACGCGGATGCTCTACCCCGAGAACGTCAAGCTCGACCTGAAGGGCGACGGCACGGTCGAGTGGTCCAAGACCGGCCAGCTGCGGGGGAAGGTGAACTTCACCGGGGACAAATTCGTCTCCGCCCTCCAGGCCATACTCGACGGCTCGCTCCCGGGCACCGTCAAGATACCTCTCAAGTTCACCTCGGACAAGGGCGGCATCCTCTTCGTTTCCAACCTGAGCATCGCGTACGACCTGCGCAACCTGCCCCCCGAGAAGAACGGCGCCATACCGCTCGTAAAGCTCGACGAGGACACCGACGCCGCCTCCGCCCTGGACCTCCGGAATTGGTTCAAGGACGACGCCGGTGCCGCCAACCTGACATACTCCATAGTGTACCAGTCCGACAGCACCAAGGTGGAGGCCAAGCTGAACGCCAGCGGCCACACGGTCGACCTCTTCACGAAGGAGCCCGACTGGCACGGCAACCAGCGCTTCCGCGCCCGCGCCACCGACGTCGAGGGGCTCACCGCCGACAACGAGTTCGAAGTGAGCGTCCTTTCGGTCAACGACCCGCCCAGGCTCAAGACCGCCGGGGCCCTCGTCGCCCACCAGGACGTCCCGTTCACCTACACCTTCTCGGCCACCGACGTCGACATGGCGCTGGACCTTGAGGAAACGGTCTGGTACTCCACCAACGCCACATTCCTGGACCTGGACCCGGAGACGGGCCAGGCGACCTTCACGCCGCGCAACGCCGACGTCGGGACGCTGCTCTTCAGCGTCACCGCCAACGACCGCTACGGCGCCACCGACACCCGGAACTTCACCCTCCGGGTCGAGAACCGCAACGACCCGCCCTCCATCCAGAAGGTTTCGGACCAGACGGTCCTCGAGGACCAGCCCTTCGAGCTCAGGCTCAACGCCACGGACGCCGACCTTGCCATCGGCCAGGACAGCCTGAGGTTTGAGGATTCGAGCCCGCTATTCACCGTGACGCAGGAGGGGCTCATCTCCTTCACGCCCCAAAACAAGGACGTCGGCGACCATCCGGTCAGCGTGTGGGTGACCGACGCCGGGGGCCTCAAGGCCTGGGCCAACTTCACCATCAAGGTCGTGAACGTGAACGACCCGCCGGTCCTCTCGGCTGTGGCGGACCAGACCGTCGAGGAGGACAAGGAGCTCTCAGTCCGGGCCGTCGCCTCGGACGAGGACGCCGGCGATGTGCTCACCTTCTCGACGGACAACCCGCTCGTGAAGGTGAACGCCACGGGCTGGATCAGCTTCAAGCCGGCGCAGAGGGAGGTCGGCGTCCACCGGGTGAACCTCACGGTGAGGGATTCCTCCGGCGCCGCCGCCACGGTCCGCTTCAACATAACGGTGCTCAACGTCAACGACCCGCCCCGCAACGTGCGCATAGCCTCCCCGGCCAACCGCACGGTCTTCCAGCAGGGCGCCCCGATAAACTTCACGGGGAACGCCACGGACGACGACGGCGACGCCCTCGAGATGGGCTGGTACTCCGGCGAGGAGCTCCTGGGCACCGGCGCAAGCTTCTCGACCAAGGAGCTTTCCCCCGGGGTGCACACGATAGTGCTCAAGGCGGACGACGGCTCGGGGCCGGTGTCCTCCGACCCGCTGGAGATAACCGTCGAGAAGAAGAAGGCGCCCGCGGCGGCCTCCAAGGGCTTCATACCCGGCTTCGGGGCGGCGGCCGCGGCAGCCGCCGTCGCGCTGGGGGCCGTCGCCGCCGGGCTTGCCCGGAAACGGAAAAACTGAGGCGGGGCCGGAGGGGCGCGAAGGGCCGATCCGGCGGGGCCTGAAGTAACGCGCTCCTCAGCGGGTTTAAATATGCCGCAGACATTGCGGTAACGGGGGGTCCGGGTCATGGGCATCAAGGTCACGAAAGCGAAGCGCTCGAGGATCGGCAGCGTCGATTTCGACAACCTGGGCTTCGGCGAGCACTTCTCCGACCACATGCTCTCGATGGAGTACGCCGGCGGGGCATGGTCGGCCCCTGAGATAGTCCCCTACGGGAAGCTCTCCGTCCACCCGGCGCTCTGCAGCTTCCACTACGGCCAGCTCATATTCGAGGGCCTGAAGGCCTACCGCCGGCCCGACGGGCTGGCGCTCTTCCGGCCGCGCCAAAACTTCGAGCGCCTCAACCGCTCGGCGGCCCGGCTGTGCATGCCTCCCGTGGACGTCGACACCGTGCTCGAGGGCCTCGTGAGGCTCGTCCGGCTCGACCGGAAGTGGGTCCCGAGGAAGGAGGGCCAGAGCCTCTACATCCGGCCGTTCATGTTCGGGTCGAGCAACTTCCTCGGCGTCCGGGCCTCGGACGCCTACCGGCTCCTGATAATCACCTCGCCCGTGGGGGCGTTCTACAAGGCCGGGTTCAACCCGGTGAAGCTCTGCACCCCGGGCGGCTACATCCGGGCGGCGCCGGGCGGCCTGGGCGAGGCCAAGACGGCCGCCAACTACGCCGCGAGCCTCCTCCCGGCCGAGGAGGCGAAGCGAAGGGGCTTCCATCAGGTGCTCTGGCTGGACGCCAGAAAGAACCGCTACATCGAGGAATCGGGGGCGATGAACGTCATGTTCCTCATCGGCGACGAGCTCGTGACGGCGCCGCTGGACGGCACGATATTGCCCGGCATCACCCGCGAGAGCGTGATGGAGATCGCGCGCTCGTGGGGCATCAAGGTCAGCGAGCGCCCTTTCACCATCGACGAGGTTTTCGCCGCCTCGAAGGGCGGGACGCTCAGGGAGGCCTTCGGCACCGGGACCGCGGCGGTCATCTCGCCGATAGGCGAGATAGCCCACGGCGACGCCCGGATAGTCATAAACGGCGGGAGGACCGGGCCGCTCGCGCAGAGGCTCTACGACGAGATAACGGGCATACAGTACGGGACGAGGCCCGACAGGTTCGGATGGGTCATGAGGATCTGAGGACGAGAGGGCAGCGGGCAGCGGGCGGCAGTCAGCGGACAACCGGAAACGATTCCTGGTTCTGCTCGACAGAATGCTCGTTCACTGGCTCTTGGGAGGAGAGAAAAAGCTGACTCCGCGAAGGAGTGCCCCCAGTTCCATGGAGAAGGGGGCTGTTTCCTCTTGTAGAGGAGCTGAACGCTCTGATGTCCATCGGGAACAGAGCGTAACAATATTGGATTATTTACTATATTAATCTTGTTTCTTTCGGATGATGCCAAGCATCGTAAAGTGGTACCGGAACCTCTGGCTGAAAGGAATCCAGAAACCGAGCATGATGAAGGAATAATTCCCGTTGGCCGGATAACGCATAATCAGCATGAATATCCCGAAGAAGAGCAGGAGCCAGATGGCTGCGGTAGCCGTTCCGAGCGATTTGAAACGATAAGGGCGGGCTGTCAACGAGGTGCCGATTTTTTTCCGTACGTATCTGGGGATATACACAAGCCCTATCATCACTATTGTGATGACCCCGAAAATATTCCAGTCCATACCCGGGAACATCAAAACGAACAGGACGAACGGATAAACCGCGGCCGCCGCCACCAGATTCACCAGATCCGCCATCCCGGCCAGCTGGTTTTCATTGAGACGGCCGACAAAATAACCTCCCCAGACATCCAGCTCGAACGGGGCGGTCTCCCGACGGTAACTTGAATAAGTTGTCCAAAGCACCAGGGCAATCAGGAACCATATGAAAGACAGCAGGCCGAACCCGGCCGGGAGATAGAGCCCGAAGACGACCATCTCAATGAATGTCAAGACAGTAAAGAACGTGAAGACCCACGCCCTGCTCCCAGATTGCAGTCTATTCGAATATACCTCTGGGTATCTCGCTTCCATCCTCCGGTCAAGTTCCCTGGAGGTGGGAGCTGATTGCGGGATCTTTCGGGCGATCTGGTCGAGATAACCGCCGGCACGGTCAAGCCGGCCTTGCCGTAATTCCTGGAGAGCTTGCTGGAAGGATCGCTCCTTCCGGTCGCTTTCAGGTTTCATCTCCTGCTCCTGCCCTTGTACAGGTTGCGCGCCATGTCCGGGTCTATCCCGAAGAGCTCCTCGATAGCGATGTCCGCCAGTTTGCGCCCCTCGCGGTAGTCCTTTTTTATCCTGCTGATGAACTCATCGTCCACATGGTAGACCCTGCCAGAACGGTTTCTCAGCCCGGAGATGAGCGCCGGGTTGGTGCAGGAATAGGCGTCTATGCGCTCTATCGTGAGAAGATCCGATTCCACGTCATTGAGATCCGTGACCAAGGTGTTGCCGTACTTGTTGATGCGTCCTCCGTTTCTCGCTACCTGCTGCTTCAATTTCTTGGAGCCACAGACATAGATGTCCCTATCGGGGTCGTGGAGCGCGGTCCTCTTCAGCTTGACAGGTCCGATGAAGGTCGCACCTGCTAGATGGCATCCGAACTCGACGATCACCTCCTCCATGGCCCTGACCTCGATTTGTTGCCCCTTGAGGGCCTGAGGAAAGCGAAAGACGTGCTTCAACATCAGGGATGTCCTTTCATCGAGACAGAGGCCGCTCAGGACATTTTTAAGCTTCTCATTCTTTTTTCCCATTTGCAATAGCTCCCATAGAGCCGCGGACGGATCCGGGGCCGCAGCGACCAGTTTTTTGAACGCAAGGGAGATCAGCGATCGCTGAACGGCCCTCGTCTCGATCTCGGATGCCAGGAGAAGGAGTTCCTTGAACGGCAGCTTTCTGGCCCCTTCCATGAGCCGTTTCTCGCCAAGCTCCCTCCATCTGGAGTACTCCTGGAGGTTCTCCCCTTGAAGACCGTTCATGACGAGACGGAAACGGTTCAGGAGCTCCGAGAACCGCTTGGATTGCTCGATGAACCCGCTTTCTTGGGTAGAGGCAAGGACGGCCAGGTTCCTTGACAACTCGGGTAGAAAGTCCGCCAGGAACTGGGAGTAACGGAATAATGGAAATGCCCCGGGAGGAATTCCCCACGAGAACACCCTGTCGGCTCGGATATGGTCGAGCAAGATGGCGGGCCGGTATTTCGTACCTGCATACCGGTATATCTCACGAGGTTTTTCACCCGAGACATGGAACTCCGAAGGGTTCGCCAAAATCAACTGTTCAAGGGTTTCTGCAAAACCTTGGAACTCGATAAGCATCCGGTCCGAATGCGGCCAGCCAGCCCCCCATACGATGTTTTGGCCGAACAGGTCGCGGATGGTCTTCTCCGTTCCATAGGTAGACAACTCGACGATGATCAGCACGCGATCACACCCCCGGCCCGGTCGAACCACTCCAGCCGTTCGATGAACCCCGCAAGACTCGAGACCGCCGGTTCTGAAAACCTGCTGTATCCGAAATACGCCATGTCGTTGCTACGGATAGAGATCCTCGGTATGTACTTAACACTGAGGGAGACCTCGGACGGGGATCCGAAATTATTGGCCAGGTTCAACACTCGCTTCATGTGCAGGAGCCTCTCGAGGATCCTTGTCGAAAAAACGAACGGGAGATCCAATATCAATAGGTCGTCACCATCGATTCTATCGAACGCCGATGCGACCACCCTTTCATCGAAGCGCCAAGACCGTCGCAGGGCATGCCCGCCGAACTCGTTTAGAAGGAATCCTTCCGCACCGGATCGGCTCATGAAGAGGACATCCCTGAGCTTGTCATATCCCAAGATGGTTCTGTCGTCATGCTCCTTGACGTCCTCTCCGGCCAGCAATATGCGAGTCGACCGCTCGTACGAGATAGTGGCCAGGAATAGCAGGCTCATGATATTGACGAATGAATTGGGCTGCAGAAGCACCATCTGCGTTCCTTTCGGGATGAACTCGGCCATCTGGCTGCTGAACCGTTTCATGACCGGGACATATATCTGGTCGAAAAGCTGCGGTTTCAAGGACGCTGGTGCGGAAATATACGCTGTCGCCACTTTGTGAAATGGGATCTGGAGGCCTTTCGGGTCGGTCGCCTTGAGGGCGATCTCCTTGATATGATGGACATCGAGCCACCCGCCCCATTCATGGAGGCGTAGCATAGCCTCGATAGGTGTGGCGGTCGCCACGGCATAATCCCGGAAAGCCTCGTTCCCGTCGACCGAAAGGTGCAGGCCCATATTCGACAGGAGACCCATGAAAGAAGTCAGCGGGATCCTATGTTCATGCCCTCCTAGTTCCTTCGCCAGCCCGGCCCTGTTCCCAGCAGCCACGAGCCCCCGCACCCGCAGGTAATTGGAAAGGAGCGGGATTGCGCCATTCATCCTCCCGCCCCCGAAGCACCAGTCATGAATGGCGAGTTCACGTTCGCCGTCGGCCTTCCAGTGCAAGAGCGCAAGAGCCTCCCTCAATATATCCCTGTATTTCATAATTTGTTCATCACTTATCTTGGCAAGCGTCTCGTGGTATCCACGTTTCAGTCCGGCGAAATCGACGTTATCGACAAGCCGGAACCGAATGTCCCTCCTCCACCCCGTGAAGAATGCTGCGGCCGGCTTGATCACTGCGGTGGGAAAGAGCAGCCTCCATTTCATCGGAAGCCTTTCGAGCAGGAGACGGTACTTTTCATCTCCGCGACCAAACAGGTACACTGCAAAGAGCAACTTATGATCGTTCAAGCACCCGTCGAGGAGCTTGAATACGATATCCAACTCCCTTTCGGATGCACTGGTGATGAGTTGCCAGGACCTCATCAGGTGCTCTTCCTCGTTCATCCCTGGCGTTGCGGCGATTCGCTCGTTCAGCATCGAATCGATGAGCGGGCTGCCGCAGGACAGTGGCAAGGGAAGGCCCAGGTCCGCCAACGACAAGGCCCTGTCCTCCGCTCTCAGGAGCTTGTACCTGTGCTTGAGCTCTCGGATACCGAGCATCTTCAACACCGAGGAGGGCAATAATGGACGAGTTGATATGTATAGGTTTTCATCCCCCTGGATCTATTGAGATAGGGCATATTGATCTCAAGGAATGACCAACTCCTCGACCCGTCTTCATCGGATCAGGGCATTGAAGTCAGCCGGTGCGTATCACAGTCCCGGAGGCAGCCCGGACGCAACCCTAGCCCAGCCCCAGCGAGTACCTCTCCTGCGTGATGTTCTTGCGCCCCCAGAGGTGCGAGGCCGGCCTCCGTGCCGTCCTGCGGAACCCCGCGGCCTCGTAGAGGCGCCTCGCCGTGCCGAGCTCGCTCGTCGTCCAGAGGAACACCGACCGGTAGCCGGCCGAGCGGGCGAATGCGGAAACGCCCCGGGCCACGTACTCCCCGAACCGCCGGTCGTAGCGCCACTCCCTCCGGTAGACCTCGCCGTGGAAACGGACGACCCCTTCGATGTCGCCGGGCCGGACGGACGCCGCCGCTTTCATGTCGGGCGGCGCTCAGGATGGCTGCGTGGGGATTTGTAGATTGCTGCGGGGCGGTCCTCACTTCCCCGCGCCGTTCCGCACGGCCGCGTACAGCTCCGGGTCCCAGCCGTCGCTTTGGCAGAAGTGCTCGAAGAACCCGTCCGGGAGCTCCATGGGCTTTTCGGAGGATTTCCGGCCGCGGTTTCGCAGGTGCTCGGCGAAGACGGCGAGCGTGCCGCGCGCAAGCGACGACCAGCGGCTCCTCTTCAGGATCCTTTTGAGCATCCTGGCCCCGATGGCCGCCGCCGGGCGGCGCCGGTCGCCGGTCACGTCCTCCAAGTCGAGCTCGATGCCCACCGTGGCGTCCGGCTGGGGCTCCCCGGTGATGTCCAGGTAGTGCACGCGGTCGGCCGAGGTCTTGAGGACGTAATGCGCGAAGGGCTCGCCCCCCTGCCTCACCGTGATGCAGAGCTTCTGGTCCCCCAGGATGGGCAGGATGTTTCCCAGATCGACGATGTTGTGGATGCCCATCCGCTCGGTCCGCACGCGGGTGTGCGGGTTGACCTGGCCGCGCAAGAACACGCGGGCCATGCGCGCGCCCTTCTCGTGCGTCTCGTACTCGCTCCCGGCCTCGCGGATGAACGTCATCCTCTCGAGGAAGTGGCCCACGGCGCCCCGGAAGGAGATCTTGCGGCCGCCGGCCTCCCGGCCCTGGCGCGCTATCATGTCGTCGAGGAAGATGTCGAGCGCGTAGAACCGGCCCAGGCACTCCGTGAGAAGCTCCTCGGAGCGTTGCGGCGTGAGGCTTTCGTGGCGGAACACCCGGTGCATCTGGTCGTAGTGCTCCCAGTTTTGGTCCTCTATCAGGCCCTGCGCCGCAAGCTCGTTCCAGAACTCGGTGGCAAAGTGCGGCGTGGCCACCGGGAAGGCGGCGTTTATCATCCCCAGCCGGCGGGCGTACTCGGGGAACATCCGTATCTCGCGCTCGGAGTGGGCCGAAAGGCCGCAAACGAACGTCCCGCCCGCGACGGCGTGGTTGCGCCTCAGTATGCGGATCGCCTCGTGCTGCGCCTCCGGGGTTATGCCCTTCTTCGTTTTCCCAAGGTCGCCCTCGGCGGGGCTCTCCAGCCCCAGGCAGTATCCGATTATCCCGGCGCGGACCATCTTCTCCGCCGTTTCCGGGAAACGGGCTATCGTGTCGGCGCGCACCATGGCGGTGAACTCGATGTCCATGTCGGCGTCTATGAGCAGGTCGCAGATGCGGTCGGCGATCCTGGGCGCGCCCATGAAGTGCGGGTCGCCGAACAGTATGAACGAACGCTCTCGGTGGTGCAGGTCGTAGACCTGCCTTATCTCCTCGACGACCTTCTCGGGCCGCCGGTGGCGCTGGCGCGACCCGGACATCAGCGGCTCGCAGCAGAAGGTGCACTTCCCCCAGCACCCCCTGGAGGCGTGCACCTGGTCCCGGTGGATGCCCCAGCGCCTAAGCGACAGCTCGCACTCGTTCCCGGCCCGCAGATGGCGCGCCGGGAACGGCAGCGTGTCCAGGTCCTTGACGAAGGGCCGTCGCGGGTTTTTGACCGCCTTTCCCCTCTCGTCCCGGTAGATGACGCCGGCCACGCCTTCCGGATGGCCTTTGCGCACCAGCTCCCGCACGGTGAGCTCCGCCTCCCCGACGGCGACCATGTCCACGTCCTCGGAAAGCATCCTCTCCTCCATGGCGTTGGGGTGGAAGCCGCCGACGATGGTCCTCAGCCCGGGCATCAGTCGCTTCGCGCGCTTGCAGAGGTCCAGCCCCGAGTAGTGCTCGGTGGCGCTCATGGTCACGCCGAAGAGGTCCGGGGAGAACCCGGCAAGATGCTCCTCTATCGGCCGCCGGTCGAACTCCTGGTTGACGATGCGCACCTCCTCGACCGAGTCCAGGATGCTTGCGGCGATGTACTCGAGGTTGAGGGCCACGGGCGCGAAGAGGAACCCCCAGCCGGTCCGGGTGCGCGGCCTCACCAGCATTATCCGGCGGAGGCCCAATCAGCCACCGCCGTTTTGGCCATTCCCGCGCCCGCCGTCCACGTCGTCGCCGTTCCCGCCATCGCCCCCGCCGATCCCTCCGCCCGCAGCCTTCGCCCCGTTCACTATTTCCACGTACTTGTCGGGGTCCCAGCCGTCCGCCGCGGCGTAGTGGTCCAGGAACCCCTCCGGCAGGCTGAGCCTCTTGCCGTTTCCGCCGCCCCTCCTTCCCCTCTCCTTGTGGTCCAGGTACGCCGAGAAGAGGGCCAGCGAGGCGCGGGCAAGCGACCGCAGCCGGCTCTTCCGGACCATCCTCCCCAAAAGCCGCGCCGCGAACCGGCCCCGGCTCTCCGCCAGGGTCTTGAGGTCCTCCAGGTGGAGCTCGACGTTGAGCGTGGCGTCGTCGTGGGGCCGGTCCGAGATGTCCAGGTAGTGCACCCGGTCCGGCCCGGTCTTCACGACGTAGTGGGCGAAGGGCTCGCCGCCGTGGAGCAGGGTCGCCTGCAGCTTCTGCTCCCCCAGTACCGTGAGGGTCGCCTCGAGGTCTATTATGTTGTGGATGCCCATCCTCTCGGTCCGCATGCGCGTGTAGGGCTGGACCTGGGAGCGGAGGAAGACCTTGCCGAAGTGCAGGCTCTCCTCGGGCTGGTAGTCGCCGCCGGCGTTCATTATGAAGTCGACCCTCTCCCGGAAGTGGTCGAAGGCCTCCTTGACGGTCATCTTTCGCCCGCCGTGGTCGCGGAACTGGCAGGCCACCATGTCGTCGAGGAAGATGTCGGGCGCGTAGAACCGGCCCAGGCAGCCCGTGAGCAGCTCCTCGAGCTCCCGCGCCGACAGCCGGTCGTGGCGGAACACGAGGTGCATCTGGTCGTAGAGCGTCCAGTCGCGCTCGGTGATGAGGCCCCGGCGGTCGAGGTCGCGGTAGAACTCGCTGCCCGCCTGGGGCGTGGCGATGGCGAAGGCGGCGTTGGTCATCCCGAGGTTTCGGGCGTACTCGGGGAACATCAGGATCTCCTCCCGGGTCTGGCCCGGGAGCCCTATGACGAACGTGCCGCCCGCCACGGCGTGGCTGCGCCTGAGGTTCCTCACGGCAGTCCGCTGGACCCTGTTGGAGATCTCCTTCTTCGTCGTCCCGAGGTCGCCCTCGTGGGGCGTCTCGATGCCCATGCAGTAGCCCACGATCCCGGCGCGGACCATCTTCTCGACGAGTGCGGGGTGGCGGGCCACGGTGTCGGCACGCAGCATCGCGGTGAATATCATGTCATAGTCGGCGTCGATGAGCAGGTCGCAGAGCCGGTCCACCAGGGCGGGCTTGCCCATGAAGTGCGGGTCCCCCCAGATGCATATCGTCGGCTCGCGGTGGTGGAGCTCGTAGACCTCCCTCACCTCGGCCATTATGTTTTCGGCGCTCCGGAAGCGCTGGCGGGAGCCGGACATCGAGGGCTCGCAGCAGAACGTGCATTTCCCCCAGCAGCCGCGGGAGGTGTGTATCTGGTCCCGGTGTCGCTCGCCCCTTCTGGTCCACATCGAGCACTCGTCCCCGGCCCGGAGGTGGCGGGCCGGGAAGCGGAGCCCGTCGAGGTTTGCGACGCACTCCCGCGGGGGGTTGTGGACCACCCCGCCGTCCCGGCGGAAGCTCAGGCCAAAGACCCCCTCGGGCGCGCCCTTCTGGACGAGCTCCCGCGCCGTCACCTCGGCCTCCCCGCGGACTGCGATGTCCACCTCCGGGTGCGCCAAGAGCTCGCAGGGAATCGCCGTCGGGTGGTAGCCCCCGACGACGGTGGTGCAGCCGGCCCCCTTCGCCCTGGCGCAGAGCTCGAGGCCAGAGTAGTGATCGGTGGCGCTCATCGTGACGCCGAAGAGGTCCGGCCGGAAGTCTGCAATGTGCCGCTCGATGGGCGAGCGGTCGAACTCCTGGTTGACGATCCGGACCTCGCAGAGGTCCCCGATGGCGGAGGCGACGTATTCCAGGTTCACCGCCAGGGGTGCCCACATGTAACCCCACCCGCACCGGCTCTTGGGCCGTACGAGCAGGACCCGCCTAAAGCCCAGGGGAGGACACCGCCATTGCCACTGGAAAAACAAGGCGATATTTCAATATTATGGAGCGGCGCGGGCAGTCCGATGGGCGGGTTTATTATCCCGCCCGGGAATACCAATCCGCCCGGAGGTCCAGGTATGGGGTCCCTTTCGGTCGCGGCGGCCATGCTCCTCGTCGGAACCTTCATCGTCCCGATCGTCCTGGCCGCCCCCTCCGCCCGCAACGATGTCGCAAGCCCGGCGCCCGCTGCCGCCGGCTCCCGGGCCGAGCCCGAGTACAACGGCTCCGGCGCCCACGAGCGCTCCGCCGTGTACGACTTCTCCAACACCTACATGTTCTCGCGATGGTCCATCGTCATGGAGACCGGCCGCGCCCGGCTGATGAAGAACCTCCACTACCAAAACGAGAGCTGGAAGGGTGAGGCCGCCCTCCCGGACAAGACCGGCCGGGCGTCCATGGTCACCGTCTGGGATTCGACGAACGGCCGGGTCATGCTCTTGGGCGGCTACGCCTGGAACTCCTCGATGGCGGACCGCCTCCACGACCGGCCCGTCCTGGTCTACGACCCGGCCAACGGGACCTGGGCCGACCTCGGGCCGTCCAGGATACCGGCCGGCTCGGCCGGCGTCTGGGACCCGGTCCACCGCTGCGCCCTCGTCTGCGGCGGCACCGACAGCGCCAGCGGCCGCGAGGGGGTGAGCAACCGGACCTGGGCGTTCTTCCCCGCAAATGCCACCTGGGTGCGCCTCGCCGACATGCCCCGGGAGCGCCACGGCCAGAGCGCCGTTTGGGACCCGGAGGACGGCCTGATGCTCGTGTTCGGGGGGACCAACGGGACCGGGTACTACAACGACGTCTGGTCGTTCGACCACTCCCGCAACCTGTGGACCAACCTGACCATCGTCTCCGACGAGTACCCGCTCACGCGGGCCTACACGAGCGCCGTGTGGAGCCCCAAAAACCGCGAGATGCTGATACACGGCGGCTTCAACACCGACATAACCTTCCTGAGCACCTGGGCCTTCAGCTTCCAAAACGCCACCTGGATACACCGGACCAGCGCGCCCTACGCGCGCTACTGCCACGCCGCCGGATACGACCCCGCGAGCGGTACCATGATGGTGTTCGGCGCCGGCGAGTACGATTACACGGACGTTTGGAACTACGACATCGCCTCCGACTCCTGGGGGCCCGGCCGGACAATGCCCGGCCCCCTCCGGACGGCGGCGGGGGGCGTCTTCGACCCGGTCTTTGGGCGCTTCCTGGTGTTCGGCGGGCGAGACGCTTCGGGCGAGTGCCTCGACGAGACCTGGTCCTTTTCCCCCGGGACGCTCCGGTGGAGCTACTTCTCGCCCGGCCACATGCAGCCGCCGGCGCTCGACCTGGGGCCGGACGCCCACTCGGTGGAGCGGGTCCTCTGGACCTCGTTGGAACCGACCGGGACCTGCATCACGCTTCGGGCCCGCCTCAGCGCCGACAACTCGAGCTGGAGCTCCTGGGAGACGGTGGAGAACGGCGGTGCTCCCTACGCCCGGGGCCGCTACCTCCAGTGGAACATGACCTTTTCGGCCTCGACGGACCTCAGGTCCACGCCGGTGCTTTCCGGCGTGCGGTTCGACTACCTCGTGAACCGCGCTCCCTCGGCCGATGCGGGATCGGACCTCGGGGGGTCCAAGCGCCAACCGGTGCCTCTTTCGGGCGGGGGCGCCGACCCGGACGGCGACCCGATAACGTTCAACTGGTCCCGGGCGACGGCCCTCGCCGGGGCGTTCGACGACATCTCGCGGCCGGACGCCTCCTACACCCCCCTCGTCTCGGGGGTCCACAGGCTGGCCCTCGTCGCAGACGATTCGTTCTCGCTCAGCCCGGCGGCGTATGTCAATGTGACCGTCCTGAACCGGCCGCCGGCGGCGATGGCGGGCCTGGACGGCACGGGCTACCGGGGCGAGTTCATCGACCTCCACGGGCAGGGCTCGGACCCCGACGGCGACCCGCTGTGGTACAACTGGACCCAGCTAGGGGGTCCTTCGGTCGGGATAGCGGGCCCGCAGTCCCCCCGGGCCTCCTTCGTCCCGCCCCGCTCGGGGAACTACACCTTCCGGTTCGAGGTCTCCGACGGGGAGGATGCGTCGTACGCCACGGTGAACGTCACGGTGCTGAACCGGCCGCCGGTCGCCCGGCTCGAGGCCTCGCCCGGGCGCGCCGGGGTCAACGAGCGCATCGATTTTACGGCGGCGCTCTCGTACGACCCCGACGGGAACATCACGAAGTACCTCATCGATTTCGGCGACGGCAACGACACCGGCTGGACGACCAGGCCGGACATGGGGTACTACTACACGGCCCCCGGCGCCTACAGCGCCACAGCCCTGGCGATGGACGACGAGGGGGCGGTGTCGGAGCGCTCCGGGGCGCTGACGATAACGGTCGCCAACGCCCTGCCCGTGGTCAACATTTCCGTGGCGCCGGAGCGGGGGGACTTCCGGACAGTCTTCCTGTTCTCTGTGTCGGCCTCGTCCTACGACCCGGACGGCAGCATCGTCTCCTACTCCTGGAGGTTCGGCGACGGCGCCACGGAGGGCGGCTCCACCGCGTCGCACAACTACTCCCGGCCGGGGACCTATGTCGTCGTCCTCAGGGCGACGGACGACCTGGGCGGGTACACCGAGCGCAACCTCAGCGTCACCGTCGCCAACCTGGCGCCGGTCATCACCTCCACATCCCCTGCGAGGCTGCTTGAGATGCGGGCGGGGGCCCGGGCGACGCTCACGGTGGCGGCGAGCGACCCCGAGGGCGGGCCGCTGGGCTACTCCTGGAGGGTGGACAACGCCTCCGCCGGGGAGAACAACAACTCTTTCGTGTTCAGGCCCGGGGCGAAGGGCCAATACCGCGTGTCCGTCACGGTCTCGGACGGAGAGGGGAGCGTCTCCCACGAGTGGGGGGTGACCGTGACCGCGGCGGGCGGCGGCGGCGGGGAAGAGGGCGATGTGACGCCCATCACGGCTGGAATCATAGTCGCGGTGGTCATCCTGGTCGTCATCATAGCCCTGCTTGCGAGGAAGAGGAGATAGAGGCTATCAGGGTGCGGGGTGCGGGGTGCGGGGGAATGGACCCTGTCCTCGTCGTACCCTGCACCCTGCACCCCGCACCCTGCACCCTGAAGCCGGTGGGGATAGCCTTAAGTAAATCCAACGGCATCAAATCCGGCGTGCAGCTCTCCCGGAGGCACAGGCTCCTGGCCGTGGCGGCCGTCCTCCTGCTGGCCGGCGGCTCGGGGGCCTGGTACGCCGTCGAGGTCTCGCGCAGGGCATCATCGGCCTTGGTCGGCTTCGACGCGGACCGGGCCTACGCCGACTGCTCGGCCCTTGGGGTTTGCGGCTGGCGAACGGATGAGCAAAAAGGCGCAAGGGAGAAGGGGGTGCTCACGGGGTTTCAAGTCCCTTGCCCCTTGCGCCTTCAATCCTGCGCCATAAGCCTTGCGCCCTGTGCCCTGCGCCCTGTGCCTTTGTAGGGCGCTACGCGATTCCCTTCTTCTCCCGGTCGTGGTCCCGCCAGCAGCGCGAGACCGCCGGGGCGGCCTTGTCCAGGCGGTAGAGGACCCACTCGCGGATGACGACGGAGCGCACCCGGTCCTGCCGGTCCACGATCGCCGCCACCTCCCGGGCCACCTTCTCGACCAGCGCCTTCCGCTTGGAGGCCGGGAAACCGGCCTCGCCGCAGGCGCGCTCGATGGAGCGGCGGAGCTTGCCCGGCTCGAATTTCTGGCGCTTCCGGTTCCGCTTCACCACGACCGTCATCGTTTTCCTTCCTCCTCCAGGCGTCCACGTTAAAAATCCTTATGCGCAAATTCGGTGAAAATCGGAAAAGTAAGGCGCAGGGCGCGAGGGGAAAGGCAGCAAGGCAGCAAGGCAGCAAGGCAGAAAGGCAGAAAGGCAGCAAGGCAGAATGGCAGAAAGGGACGATCTACCATTCCCCTTCCTGCCTTCCCTTCCTGCCTTGCTGCCTTGCTGCCCTGCTGCCTTCCCTTGCTGCCTTGCTGCCTTGCTGCCCTGCTGCCTTCCCTTGCTGCCTTGCTGCCTTGCTCCCTCCCCCTTGCCCCTTGCGCCATGCGCCATGCGCCTTGCCCCTCAAGCCTTGCGCCTTGCGCCATGCACCTTGCGCCTTTGCCCCGCAGTCGCATCGACCGCCTCCATCTCATCGAACGTCGTGTAGACCTCGTAGGGCTCGTGCTCTCCGGGCCGGAACTGCGGCACGGCGTTGATGTTTATCCAGGTGTAGCCCTTCCGGCGCGGGTTGTACACCCCCATTACGACGTTCTTCTGCACCTTGCCGGTGCGGAGGGCGACCATCGAGGGGTGCTCGTTGCCGGGGAAGGGCGAGCCGTCCTTCTTCACGGAGCGCCATTCCGGGTGCATCGATGTCCGTCCCTGCATCTGCGCGACGGAGAGGCCCAAAAGTCTCTCGGCCGCCGGGTTGGCGTGGGTGATGTGCCCGTCGGTGTCCTGGTAGACGACGCCCCAGGGCGTGGTCAGGAAGAGCTCCCGGAAGCGCTTCTCGCTGGCCTGGAGCGCCTCGCCGGCGCGCCGCCGCGCCAGGGCTATTCCGATGCTCAGGCCCAGCTCCTCGAGGAAGCGGATGAGGTCGGGGGTGTACATGTCCCTCCGCCGGTCGTTGAGCTGGATGAGCCCGACTGTCTCGTTTTGGGACCGGAGGGGCACCAGCGCCACCGACTCGTACCCCTCGCTGTTGCACCGGTTGCGGGTGTTGCCGAAGACGGCGTCGTTCCTGGAGGCGGCCAGAAGATCGGTCGTGGAGTTGGTCCAGAAGCTGCCCACCTTGGTGAAATAGGGCCGGGAGGGGTCCGTTCTCCCCCTGATGACATTGCCGCACATGCAGTCCAGCGCCGGACGGCCGTTCTCGTCCAGCCGGGGCTTGCCCCTCTCGTTCGTCGAGCAGAGCCGGTTCTCCTTCGCGAGGTGGGAATCGGAAAAGCCGTCCGAAGTGTAGTAAGGATAGTCGCCGTCCTCGTTCAGGCGGATGGCCACAGCGTCCACCGCGGTGTAGCGCTTGACCGAGGAGAGGATCTTCCCTATGAGGTCCACGCGCGGGCCGGACTGGTTCAGCATCCCCAGGACCTCGGCCATCAGGGCCTGCCTCTCCTGCGCCCTCTTGCGCTCCGTCAGGTCCATCGCGTAGAGCCGGTAGCATTCGAGGCCCTTGGGCTGGAATACCGAGACCTCGAAGATGCGGTCCCCGGCGGCTTGCTCCCGGAACACCGTGCTTCCGGGGTGGTCCCGGAGGCTTCTGAGGACCCGGGCCATGTCCGGGGGCAGCATCCCCTCCGGCCCGGAAAGGCCGGTCTCGCGCAGGACGCGGTTGAGGGCGGCGTTCGCGTACGTGACGCGCCCCGAGAGGTCCAGCTCGAGTAGTGGCAGGGGGCTGAGCTGTGGGAAGGTCGCCAGGTGCCTTATCTGCTCCTCCGCCTTCCTTCGCTCGGTGATGTCCCTGGACAGTATCGAGTGGCCCAGCACCTTTCCGGTCTCGTCCTTGATGGCGTCCACGGTGACCTGCACGATGAGCCGGGCCCCGGCCTTGGTCCGGGCCCCCATCTCCACCCCGACCACCTTCCTGCCCGCGGCCACGTCGCGCAAGAGACCCCCCAAATCCGCGTCCTCCGGCAGGACGGGCACGGGCTTGCACATCACCTCGTCGCTCTTGAAGCCGTAGAGCCCCTCGGCGCTGCGGTTCCAGAATATGACCTCGAGGTTCTCGTCCACGAGTATCACGGCGTCGTTGGTCTGCTCGAGCACGTTCTGGAAGAGCCTGGGGGAGGCGGTTATGTTCCTGAGCTTGTTGGATATCTCCTCGAAGAGGGGCAGCCTCTGCTCGAGGTCCGGGGACATGAAGTACACCTCGCCGTATCCGCCCGTGCGCGACGTCCCTATCAGGCCGTGCTTGAGCAGCATGTCGATGTGGTGCTTGACGGTGCGGTAGTTGAGCGAGAGCTGGGCCGCAAGCTGGTTGATATTGGAGGGACGGGCGCGAAGGGCCTCGATTATCTGGACGCGGCTTTGGCCCCCTCGCTGTCCTAGAATAAGATAGGTGAGCCTCTGCTTCATCTCGTGGTTGGAGAGCATCGGTTTCCCAACTCGGGGTGGGAACAGATGCTTTCGGGATATTAAAGCTTTTTACATCCGGCTGGGCCGGCCCGGCGCACCGGTCCTGCTCGGGGCCACTTCGGCCCGCTCGACACGTTCAAATAAGCCCGCCCTCATACAAGTGCACCCGAAAGAGGTGCGTGCTTCCATGAGGCTTCCAGCCGTCGCCTTGGCCCTGCTCCTGGCCGTCCCGCTTTTCCCCCCGTCGCTTCAGGCATCGACCACCGGGCAGTTCAAGGGGGGCGCCCCCTCGGTCGAGCTGGAGCTCGCCGCGCCGGACCACTCCGTCTCGGCGACGTTCACGGTGGAGTATCCGGGCATCGCCTGGCACGGCACTCTCAACGTGTCCACCGTGGCCGGGCAGGCCCCTCTTGCGCCCTCCCTGGACGCCTGCGGCGACGGCGTGGTCGACTGGGAGTTCAACGCCTCCTACGGGGCCTTCGGCCGGCAGTCCCTTTTCACGGACGGCAGGGCCAACCTCACCCTGCCGGTCTTGGGCGACGCCGGCACCCGCCGGCAGGTGGTGCTCCCGGTGGACGCCGACATCACCTCCGCGACGCTCCTTCTGAACGGCACCCCGACCGAGCCCGTACGCGCCGCCGCCTCCTGGCGCAACAACGTGGTCGCGGCCGGGGGGACGCTCACCCAGGTTCTCCCGGACATCGCGGCCTTCGCCACGGGCATCAACGCCTCGGTCTGCATATTCAACGGCACGAAGACCGTCGTCGACCAGGAGCAGGACGACGAGAGCGCAGACGAGTACTGCGGCTGGGCCGGCGCCCGCCGGTCCCTGTCCCAGACCTTCACGGTCGCCCTCGACGGCGAGATCGTCGAGATGCAGCTCTGGATCAACCGGATAGTCGGCAACCCGGGCAGCCTCTCCGGCGAGATACGCGCCGTGGACCAGAACGGCACCCCGACCGCGACCCGCCTCTCCTCCTCGTTTTTCGCCCCCCAGTCATCGTTCTCCGTGGGCGCCTGGAACCCGCTCTCCTTCCAGAACGTCCCGGTGGAGGCCGGGAGGACCTACGCGCTCGCGATATACGCCTCGAGCCAGGGCACGACCTCAGAGAACTCCTACCGGTTCGGCGCCAACACCTCGGACAACCTCTCGGGCGGCTCGGCCTGGTCCTACCCCAACGGCAACGCCGGGGGGACGCCCACCCTGCTCGACGGGACCGATCTTGCCTTCCGGGCGCTCGTCCGGACCAGCCTCACGCCGCCCGACTTCCTGGCGCTCTCGGTGAACGGCACGGCCGTCTCGGGCCCGGACGGCTCGGGCCGCTACTGGAGCAACTTCTCGGTGCCGGTGTACGACAACGGGAACTGGTCCGTGGACCTGCGAAACGACAACCCGTTCGACGTGTCGTACCTGAACTGGTCGGCGGAGACCTGGCACCAGAACCACGTCGACTCGGCCTCCGCCCTCGTGGCCGGCGCCCTCGCCTGGAGCAGCGGGGGGAAGGTCTTCGGCCCGGTCAGCGCGCCGCTCGACCCGGGCGCCTTCCGGCGGGCGCTGGCCGCCCTCGTGGATGTCTACCCGGACCGCTTCGGCGTCCGCACCGGCGAGCTGGACTTGGACCTTTTGGCGGTCGGCCGGGGCGTGCTCGAGGTCGTGTCGTTCAACATAACCTACGACCTCACGCTGCGCGTGCCCGACTTCCGCTACCCGCTACGGGACTTCCTTGCCGGGAGGCCCGCCGGGACGGTCGAGGTGCCGGTGAAGGTGACCGCCGCCTCGGCGGGGCGGGTGCTCCTTTCGCACCTGCAGGTGGTGGTGGACCAGCCGCCCCGGGTCACCGGGGCGGTGCCGTCCAACCTGCGGATTCCGGAGGACGGGCTGGACCTGGAGCTTGCGAACCTGTCCGCCTGGTTCGAGGACGACCTGGACAGCTCGCTGGTGTTTTCGCTCGTGAACAACTCGGACGCGTCGAAGGTGGTGGTGGGCTTCAACGGCACTTTCCTGACAGCGAGGGCCATCGCGGAGAACTGGACGGGGAGCGTCTCCGTCGAGATAGGCGCCACGGACGCCCGGGGCCAGCATGCCCGCGCCGGCCCGTTCGACGTAACGGTGTTCCCGGTGAACGACGCCCCCGAGATACTCTCGATGCCCCCGGCCAGGGCGCGCCAGGGGCGCGAGCTGCGCTACCAGCTCGAGGCGGCGGACGCCGAGAACGACACCCTCTCCTTCGGGCTGGAGGAGGGGCCCGCGGGCATGGCGGTGGGCCCGTCCGGGCTCCTGGCGTGGGTGCCCTCGGCCGACCAGCTGGGCGCCCAGCGGGTCGCGGTCTTCGTTTCGGACGGCCTGCTTGGGACCCTCCAGGAGTTCTGCGTCACCGTCGTGAACGACAACCGGCCGCCTGCAGTGCTTGCGCCCTCCCCGATGAACGGCACGGGCCACGCCGGGAAGCCCTACCACTGCCAGTTCAGGGCCCAGGACCCGGACCCCGGCGAGAACTTCACCTTCTCGCTGGACTCGGGGCCGCCGGGGATGGTCATCGACGCCTCCACCGGCCTGGTGTCCTGGCCGTCGCCGGTAGAGGGCAACTTCAGCGTGCGGGTGCGCCTCACCGACGGGATTGATTTCGCATTCTTCTCCTACGAGCTCGGGGTAACGACGAACCGGCCCCCGGCGTTCTCGAGCCGGCCGTCGCTTGGGGCCACGGTCGGGGAGCTCTACACCTACCAGCTCGTCGGCACGGACCCGGACGAGGGTACCGTCGTGACGATGGCGCTGGTATCGGGCCCGGAGGGGATGAACCTGGAGCCGGGCGGGCAGCTGATGTGGACCCCCAGGAAGGAGCAGAGGGGGGTGCACCCGGTAGTGGTCTCCGTGTCGGACGGCATAGACACGGTCACCCAGTCCTTCAACGTCACGGTCCGCGAGCCGATGACCGGTGGCGGCTCGGACCTGACGGGCGCGTTTGTCGGGCTGGTGGTCGTTCTGGCAGCGTGCGCCCTCGTCGGCGGGCTCGTCGTCACGAGGCGCCGGAGAAGGAAACCGGCGGGGCCGGACAATCCGTAGGCCGGCCTTCCCGGCCCCGCGGCGTTCGACCGGCCGCTCAGTACAGCGGCCGAGGCGAATATCGCAAGCAGCAGCCAGTAGATCACGACCCCGACGAAGAAACCGAGGATTATCCAGTAGTTGCCGGTCACGACAGCCAGCCAGACCCCCAAGAGAATCAGCGGGATGCCCACGAGCGCCAGCAGGAAGAACACGATGCCCATGCCGAAGGAGCCGGCCATCGGGTCCCATTTTTGCCTTCAATCGGCGGGCGGATATCTAAAGGTTGCGAGGGGGAGGCGCCCGCGCCCCGGCCTATCCATCCGGGCCCGCCGCCGGCGCCCGCTCGAGCGCCCTCCCGTTCCGGCGGGCGCCCTTCCAGTCGTCGGCGATGAAGCACCTGACCGAAAGGCCCCTCCGTTCGAGGCGGACCACGCCCATCTCCGCCAGCCGGGCAACATGGCGGTGGACGGTCGGGAACGAGGCCTCCAGGGCGCGGGAGAGCTGGC
>VGTL01000050.1 GCA_016874675.1 Methanobacteriota archaeon
ACTCAACGATATCATAAACTGTTTAAGCAGGCAGAACACGCTTTCGAAAGAAGAGATCCTAGAAATGCTCAGGGGTATATGAACCGACATGCCTCGGTTTTCAAACCGGGGTTCGTGACTTTCGTGGAGCACGAAGCCGTGGAGTATGGATGGTAGCAACAAACGGCTCTCTGATGCTCGTGGAAAGGTAAGACAAATGCATAATAGCCAGCAAAACATATTTATACTATGTAGTCACTATGTAATACAGGTGAGATGATGGCCACCGAGGTCACGACTATAAGGTTGCCCCCGAAGGACTCCGTCATTATCGACCAGTTTGTCGACGCGGGGGAGTTCAAGAGCCGGAGCGATTTCATGAGGTTCGCCATAAAAAAGACGATCTTCGAACTCGTCCTTAAAGAGTTCCATGAAAAGGTCGCGAAGAAAGGCAAGCCGACAAAAAAAGAAGAAGAGCAAGTGATGGCCGAGCTGAAAGAAATAAAACGTGAGCTTTGGAAAAAATATGCCAAGGATATATCTTGATTCCAACATCTACATCTATGGCTTGCACCACCTTGACTCGGATAGCGCGTATATTATCAAGGAATGCCGGAGGGGCACCATAACAGTCATACAGAGCGACTATCTGATTGAGGAAGTCCTCAGCTGGCATCGACGCAAACTCGGAAAAGATTGGGTCGGCAAAGCCAGCATGTTAATGGTCGCATTCCCCAATCTGAACCTAATTCACAAATCTGAATGGATGATACAATATCCAAAATGGAAAGACTTGGTTGATGATAAGGACGATATCCCGCACATCTGCAGTTATTTCGCCGGAAGTGGTGATTGTTTCGTCACGACCAACCGCAAGCTCTCCCAGATGAAAATCGGCCAGCATGTTGCATTCCAATCACCGGAGGACTTTGCGAAGGCATTGCCAAAATATCAATCTGGAGATAAAACGGATGATGAATTTTGGTGGTAGAATGGATCTTCATCAGTTTGTCATTGCTCTCTGGAGCATCAATGGTCGACTGGAACATGAAATCGTACATACTCACGAGTGGTGCGTCGTGCATGCCTCGGATTTGAATCCGGGGTCGGTGACTTTCGTGGGAACTAGGACCGACAAGTATGGGAGTCAGGTTCGGTCAGGATAAGGATGGTGGTGGCCGGTAACATCAGTCGAAATATGGATATTATTAATTTTAGTCACAAACTATTTATACTATAGCATACTATAATATACAATGGTGAGAAACAATGGCCACATCCATCCAGATCAGTAAGGGGCTCCAGAAAGAGCTTCTCAGGCGCAAGCTCCATGACAATGAGACCTACGAAGAGGTAATCTGGGACCTTTTGGAGGATTCAATGGAGATAAACGAGGAGACAAAAAAGGCGCTTGAGGAATCCAGCGCAGCGGCAAAGGCCGGCAAGATCTACACGCTCGCCGAGGTCAAGAAAGAGCTGGGATTATGACCTTCGAGATCGGATTTACGGAACCGGCAATGAAGGAATTAAGGAAACTCGAACATGTAATGCAGGCGCGTATCGTTGCGGCTTTGGAACGGATACGGATAAGGCCAAAGGACTTTGTCACAAAACTCGTCGGCGATCCCAGATACAAATTGAGGGTAGGTGACTATCGGATACTCATAGAAATCGACTACACGAAACAGCGTCTTCTTGTCCATAGAATTAGACACAGGAAAAATGTCTATAATTTTTAATATTCAAGACAAATTATCGACAAACCGTAAGTTCTATTGCACCGGGGCACCATGACTATAATGGAGTCCTTGGCATCGTGCATACTTACATCTTGGCGCGTACATGCCTCGGATTTTCAATCCGGGGTCGGTGACTTTCGTTGGAACGTAACCGTGCAGTTTGATGGTCGGGTTCAGGCACGGTCCATATCAAAATTCGAGATGAAAGAGCCTCGAATATGCTGGTTTATAACCCAGATTGCGAAAGATTAATATGTTAGAACGGATATTATAACATCTGTAATAATGGTGAATACCCACGAACGAGCGATTGACCGAAACCGAGAAGGCGGCCCTGCGGGCCAAACAGATCTACATGGACGACGAGCACTTTGCAGGCAGATGCATGTATCGGACATCGTTCCAGAAAATGAAAAATGCGATGCTGGAAGGAGAGATCTATCGGGAAGGGAAAAACAAGTATAGGGCGGTACTGCCAATGAAGGATAAACTCCTGTTTGTGATCTTTCGTGATGAAGGTGAGTACCTCGAACCGAGAACCGTGGGGATAACCAGTAGGAAGGACAAGCGATGGGGGTGACTAGATGAAATGCGGAAAGTGCAGGGTGAACATGCGGGAACGGCCCGAAGAGCGGATGGGGCTAAAGATAACAGTCCAGGAATGCCCTCGCTGCGGGAAAAGCCTGATATCCATGGACGACGCGATCCGGCTCCAGCAGCGGGCGCTCTCGAGAATCGAGGATGTCCGGACAGTCGTATCGGTCGGCAACTCTATCGGTATAACGCTTCCTGCGGCCCTTAAGAAGATTTTGAAGAAGGGCGACAAGGTGCACCTGATATGGGACATGGATGCTATGGAAGCCAAACTGGCGAAGGCGTAACCGCATGCCTCGTTTTTCAAAACGGGGTCGGTGACTTATCGTCGGGAAGCGGGAGCCTGGAATATGGTTGAAGTATTTACTTCGAAGGTGCAGCTTGCGGGGTTCGTAATATCATTCAGAATGAAGATCGCAAGAGGTTGATATAATGGATAATTCTATTATCGTACTATTGCTGACAATGATAGTGACGATATCTGCCGCAGTTGCAGTGTTCTCCCATCTTGTAATTATAGGTCCGAATCAATGTGGGATTCGATATTATCTCGGAAAACCGCAAACAGCGTTGTTGCCAGGAATGCATTTTAAATCTATGATGATTCAAGTAAAAAGAACAAGATAGGATGAAAACACATGGGAATCTGAATTGAATATTCTCCGATATCAATTTCCCGAGTTCAACGGTGAAATTGAATCGTTTAAATCGAAAGCCAAGGGCATTTATGGATCACGACTAAAAGAACCGCATGGAAAGTTTGCCGCTATTATTTGCCCGAAATGCAACAATAGGATCGAAGTAGATTTAGACGAATATAGGTAATTGACCTTTCCGCGGCTAGCTGCAGGGAGGTTCATTTCGCCCAAAAGATATAAATAATATGGATATTATACATAATATGGATAATATGACCGAAATATATACGTCCAAGGTAACGGCGTCGGGACAGGTTTCACTACCCAAGTCATTGCGAAAACGACTTGGCATTGGGGAGGATATTGTCATCTTGGAACCCATAGGCGATGCCATCCTGCTTAGAAAGGTGCAGTCCATACAGGAGGAGATTTTCGAATACTTCGAAAAGGAGGCAAAGGCCAAGGGGATCTCCAAGGACAAGGTCAGCGAGTTCCTGAAGAAGGCGGGCCCGAGACTTCTCAAGGAGATGTACGGCGTTGAAGCATAAACACTTCCTGGACGCCAATGTCCTGATATCGGGGCTTCTCTGGAAGGGAAACGAAAGGAATCTTCTGGAACATGGCCGTCGGGACATTCTTAGGCTCATAACCTCTGATTTCGCTCTCCAGGAAGTCCGGGATTTTCTGGTAGAATCAGATTTCAAATCGGAAAGAATCGATGAATCCCTGCTCTATCTGAAAAGCATATGCGAAGTGGTCCGGATTTCCCGGGATGAGGTCAGGAGATATTGGGACGAACTTGACGATAAAAATGATGTGCCCATTCTTGCTGCCGCGATAAGGTCAAAAGCCATCTTGGTGACCGGGGATAAACCATTGACTGAAAAAGCGAAAAAATTCTTGACGGTCATGAACGCCAGGACGGTTTTGGATGAAATATAGCACATTAATTGGAGACATTAGTATGGTTGGAATAAACATTCCTGCAAGCTGGTGGTCGTGATCTACTGCCAGGCGCATATTGAACTGTCGTCGGACATGCACCCGCGTCGTCATGCCTCGGATTTCAATACGGGGTCGGTGACTTTCGTCGGGAACGTAACCGTGTTCGATACATGTTTGTGAAGATCTCTGCCCGCGGCGAGAAAAGTATAAATAGTATCAACGACATGTAATTACATTGAGGTAATCACATAGAGGAGCGCTGGCGAGGCAGGCGACTGAGAATCTCAGACCACGGCTACCATGATATGCTCAATTGCCATATGACGCTCTTCGATGTCCTGGATGTCTTGGAGAATGGAACCGACTCCGGCCCCAAGAGAAAGATAGGCATGATCGAGAGGACGAAGAAATCAAAGAACATGACAATAAAGGTACTAGTCGCGGAAAGCTACAATTATGATATTAGCGAGGATATTTGGTTGATTGTCCATGTAGGGGTGACAAGATGACGAAGAAAAAGGCAGACGGGGAGCACATCCGCTGTGTTTGCGGCGCGAAGACCGTTCCCAAGCAGTTCCGGCTCGAGGGAATAAAGGTCCGCGGTTCGGAATGCCCGAAATGCGGCGAAGCCTATTTCAACAGTGAGGATGCAAACCGGGCGCTGATTTATAATAAGATAAAACACGAGATTATGAGTGGAAAGGTTGCTAAAGCAGGCAATTCATACGTCCTGCGGCTTCCGAAGAAGTTGGTCAGCGCCCTGGGCCTTTCAGTAGGTCGGACAATAGACATAAGGCTCGATTCGCCGACCGAGGTAGTACTTTGCATCTAATCGAGGGGGCGTCGTCGTCATGCCTCGCTTTTCAAAACGGGGTCCGTGACTTTGGTCGGGCACGGGGCGAGGGGGCGAGTTTAGCTTTTAGCGGTGCATCACTTGCTCCTTGCGCCCTGCGCCTTGCTTCGCCCCCTATTTCCTCGGCCCGTGATACGTCCCCGACCTCCCGCAGGTCGGGCAGGTCACGCGAACCGGGAAAACGTCGGCGGTGATCGTTATCGAGCCGCCGCAGTTCGAGCAGCGCGTGCGGCGGGCGGCGGGCTGCTGCGCCGGCTGGGGCTCCGGCCAGGCCGAGGGCCGGGCGGGCCGGGCGGACGGGGCCACGGTCAGGGGCGCCGGCCGGGCGGCGGGCTCGGGCTCCCGGGGCGTCTTGACGAGGGCGTCCAATGCCGCGTACGGCGACGGCTCGGGGGCGTGGACGAAAAGCGGCGCCGCCGACGGCGGCGCCGCTGCTTCTCCGGTCGGTGATGGGGCGGGGGTTCCGCCCTTCGGGCGGTAGGGGCCCCGCTTGCCGCAGACCGGGCACCGTATCTCGTGCTCGACGTCCTTGTATATCGCGATGCGCGTCTTGCAGACGGGGCACCGGATGTGCTTCGCCGGCGCCGGCGCCGGCGGGGCGCCCGGCACGGGCGCACCCCAGTCGATGGCCGCCGGCGCGGCCGCGGCGGCGCCGTCATCCATCGGCAGCACCTCGACCGCCCCGTCCTCGGCGGCCGGGGCGGGCCCTCCGGAGCCGGGCTCGGCGCGCCCGCCGCCCGGCGGCTTGCGGGTGACGAAGAAGGCAGCCGCGACCATCCCGACCACTATCAGCAGGCAGGCCAGGATGACCCACGGCCACGGGAACTCCGACCCGGTCGTCGGCCCGGGCGTGGTCCCGCCACCGCCTCCGCCGCCGCCCCTGGGCGTCGTGAAGGTCAGTCCGGCGCCGGCGATCGACGGGTTCCCGCTGGGGTCGGTAGAGAACACCCTGAAGTGGTAGGTGGTGTCCGCGCTCAGGTTGGAGAGGGTGACCGTGTGGTTGTTCACGTGCATCTGGGACGAGGCGCTCTGGCCGTAGGCGCCCGTCGTGCCGTACTCCACCCGGCTCGTGGAGGGCTCGTCCGTGGTCCAGGTGATGGTGGCGCCGGTGGCGGTGACGCCCGAAACCTGTATGTTGGTCACGCGCGGGGGCTCGGTGTCGGCCAGGTCTTTGGTCCTGAACGTGATATCGCCGCTGACTGTGGGCCCGTTGCCGAAAACGTCCGTCGATTTCACGCGCGCGTGGTAATCGGTCGAGGGGGTCAGGCCGTCCAGCATCACGCTGTGCAGCATGGTGTACGACGGGTCGGAGGCGCGCAGGCCGTAGGTGATGGCGGTGCCGTACTCGACCTCGCTGTTGGCGACCTCGTTGGTCTGCCAGATGACCACCGCCTTCGTGTTGGTCACGCCGCGCACCTCAAGGGCCGTTATCACGGGCGGGGTGGTGTCCTGAGAGCCCCCGCCCCTGGCCGTTCGGAAGGTGATGTCCGGGGAGGTCCCGGCGTTCCCGCTGGGGTCCGAGGAGCGCACGCGGGCGTGGTACAGTGTGTCCGGCCTGAGCGCCTGGAGGAGCAGGCTGTGGCTCAGCGTGTACCCGTTGTCGGTGGAGGAGAGGCCGTAGGCGACCGTGATGCCGTACTCGAGGAAGCCGTCCGCTATCTCGTCGGTCTCCCAGAGCACTGTCGCGGTTGTATCGGTGACGCCCTCGGCGCGCAGGTTCAGGATGACCGGGGCGGTCGTGTCGGGGGCCGAGAGGGTGGTGAAGTTCAGGTCGGCGCTGGTCGCCGGCCCGTTGCCCGAGGCGTCCGTGGAGCGCACGCGGAGGTGGTAGGTGGTGGCGGGCTGAAGGTTGAGGAGGGCGAGCTCGTGGAGGCTCGAAAGCCCCGGGTGCGATATCGTCTTGCCGTAGGACTCGTCGGTGCCGAAGTCGATGGCGCCGCTGGCCGGCTCGTTGGTCTCCCAGGTGACGACCGCCAGCCGGTCCGTGACGCCGGACACCCTCACGTTGGAGATGACCGGCGCTGAGGTGTCGGGTGCCTCCAGGGTCGTGAAGGTGAGGTCGGCGCTCCTGGCCGGCCCGTTGCCGCTGGGGTCGGTGGACTGGACCTGGAAGTGGTAGAGCGTCACCGGGCTCAGGCCCGAAAGCGTCAGGCTGTGCTTGATGAGGAAGCTGCCGTCGGACTGCCTGAGGCCGTAGGAGGCGTCCGTGCCGTAGACCACCGTGCTGTCGGCGGGCTCGTTGGTGGTCCAGCTCACGACCGCCAGCACGTCCGTTATGCCGCCGACCTGCACGCCCGATATCTGGGGCGGGGTGGTGTCCGGCGTGGGGGCGGTGATGAACTGGTAGTCCCCGGCGTAGGCGGGCGGGTTGCCGGCCCGGTCCCTGGAGTAGACCTGGAAGTGGTACACCGTGCTGGCGGTGAGGCCGGTGAGGGTGACGGAGTGGGCCAGAACGAACGAGGCATCGGGCTTCGTGGAGCCGTAGACGGTGGTCGGGCCCCAGTCCACGCCCGAGTCGGATTCCTCGTCGGTGGTCCAGGTTATGATGGCCGAAATGTCCGTTATGCTCACGACGCGCACGTTCGATATCACCGGGGCGGCCGTGTCGAGGATAATGGAGGCGGAGGCAAAGTCCCCCACGTTCTGGGCCCGGTCGCGGCAGCGGAAGTGGACCGTCTTCTGGCCGTCGCCCGCCGGCAGGTCGTAGCTCCGTGAGCCGGCGTAGGGCTCCCACTGGGTCCAGGTGCTCCCGTCGTCGGAGAACTGCATCGCCTCGATGCCCGAGGACGGGTCGGCGTCGGTGGCCCTGAGGGCGAGGTCCACCTTCCTCGTGGTCGTGTAGGTCGCCCCGTTGTTTATCAGTATCGAGGCGCCGGAGGGCCTGACGCGGTCCAGAAATATGGAGTCCCTGGTGGGCCCGCCGTTGTTCTGGGCCTTGTCGCGCACCTTGAGGTACACGGCCTTCTGGCCGTCGGTGTCCGTGCCGCCCGTTCCGGACACGAGGCTCCAGCCGCCCTTGGAGGAGGCGTAGGACTCCCAGGTGCCCAGGGAGGGCTCGGCGTTGGCGAGCGTCATCTCCGAGAGCCCCGAGCCGGGCGAGGGGTCGTTGCCGCCGATCGCTAGGTCCACCGTGGCCGAGCTGGTGTACTGCGCCCCGCCGTTGATGGACAGGGTGAGGTTCTCGGGGGCCTTGCGGTCCAGGAAGATGGTGTCCGACACCGGCCCGGCCGTGTTCAGGGCCCGGTCCTGGACCTTGAGGTACACGGTCCTGTCCCCGTCCAGGTCCGCCCCGCCGGCACCCGAGACCAGTGACCACGAGGCCGACTCGGCCCAGTCCATCCAGGCCGACCAGGCCGTTCCGTCGTTGCTCAGGGCCATCTTGCCCAATCCGGAGGCAGGCGCCTGGTCGGAGGCGGCGAGCTTGAGCGACACGCCGGCCGAGGTGGCGTAGGTGGCGCCGTCGTTGATGACGATGGAAAGGCCCGAGGGGGCGACCCGGTCCAGGAAGATGCCATCCTGGGCGCGCAGGTTGGCGGGGAGCTCGTGGCCGACGCCGTCCATCACCCTCGCCCAGACCGTCTTCGTGCCCTCGGAGCCGTTGCCGCCGTAGCGCGAGTCCGTGAGGTCCCAGCCGGTGCGGCTCGCGACATGCGGTTCCCAGTCCGTCCAGGTCGTCCCGTCGTTGCTGAACGAGGCCTTCGCGATCCCCGAGCCGGGGGACGGGTCGTTCGCCGTCACCGTCAGCGTCACCACGGCGCTGTTGGTGTAGGTGTCGCCGTTGTTGACCGCCAGGGAGAGCGAATCAGGGGCCTTGGTGTCGATGTTTATCGGCCCGAAGTGGGTGGCGGTCTTGTTCCAGTTGAGGGCGTTGTCCCGGGCGCGGATGTGGAAGTAGTTGCCCCCGTCGGAAAGCGCGGCGCTCGTCGCCTCGTGCACGGTCTCCTCGTAGGTCTTGGTGGAGGCCGGCACCGTGTCGGAGCTTCTGTCCCAGGCGACCGAGTAGCCGTCGATGCCGCTGATGTCGTAGCCCTGGTCCTTCCAGGTGACATGAACGACGTTCTTGTCGTACCAGTTCCCGGGGACCGGGTGCGTGTCGCTGCTCACGACCGGGTTGGCCGGGGGCACCCGGTCGTAGTAGAACTCGTAGCCGTGGCCGTCGGCGGAGGCTGCGAACACCTCGGTCAGGGTGGAGTTGTCGCGCCCGGTGCCCAGGTCGACCCCGAGCATCGCCCCGTCCCCGGAGCCGACCGAGCCGGAGGACCACGTGCCCGCCGAGCTGTCGTGGGAGATTATGTAGACCTGCCGGTTGGAGGCGCCGACCAGGAGCTCGTTCTTCCCGTCGTCGTTGCCGTCGCCGAGGGCGATGCAGAGGGCGTTCAGGTTGGCGCCCAGCGAGAGCAGGTTCTTCCCCGTCCAGGAGGACGAGGAGGCATTGTATCTGAACTGGTAGACGCTGGCGTTGATGTATCCGGTGGCGTAGACCTCGTTCTTCCCGTCGTTGTCGCCGTCGCCCACGGCCACCCGGGTCAGGCCCTGGGTGTAGAACGAGCTCGTGCCGTCGTTGTCCCCCGTGCCGACATCGGTGATGTTCCAGCTGGTCGACGAGGAGGAGTAGTTGTAGCGGTAGACGTGGGAGTTGGAGGTGGCCCCGTAGACCTCGATGCGGCCGTCGTTGTCGCCGTCGCCCACGGCCACTCCGCGCATGTTGGGGGTGTTCCACTGGTTCTGGTACCAGAACCGGGGCGGGTTGCCCATGTCCTGGGTGTTCCAGTCGTTGCTCTTGTAGTACACGTACATGTGGCCGTCCTGGTCGGCGCTGTACACCTCGTTGCGGTCGTCGTTGTTGCCGTCGCCCAGAGCGAGATCATTTGTCCGGGACCCCGTGGCGCCGATGTCGGTGCGGTTCCAGCCGGAACCGTTGTACACGAACTGGAAGACCCGGTTGATGAGGCTGTTCCACCAGTTCTGCCGGTAGAGGCCGTTGACGTATAGCTCGACCTTGCCGTCATCATCCCCGTCGCCCAGCACCAGGGCGCGGGCGCGGGCCTCGTACGGGTTGCCGCCGACGATGGCCCCGACGTCGGAGCTGTTCCAGGTGGTGTTGGAGTACTGGAACCGGTAGACGTGCCCGTCGTCGTCGCAGCTGAAGTAGACCTCGCTTCGGCCGTCGCGGTCGCCGTCGCCGACCGCCACTCCGTAGAGGCCATTGTTGGCCTGCCCCCTGTAGGGCTTGCCCATGTCGACCTTTGCCCACTGCTCGGCGGCGGCGGGGGCCGGGAGCATCACCAGGCCGGCGGCCAGTATCACGAACGCCAGCGCCAGCGCACGCAACGGGTTCCTTCGGGGCATCGTAGCACATCCCATGCGGCGCCCGGGGCGCCGCATTAAATAACAAGATAATCTACTGAATATAAGCATTTTCTGATACATATTCTAAACGGATTAATAAGGGAGCGGGGAGCGGGCGGCGGGGAGCGGTGGACGACGGGTTTCGTTTCGTCACCGCTGCCCTCTGCCCTCTGCCCGCTGCCCCTCTTCCTACACTTTCGGCTTGTAGGGGCCTTTCTTCCCGCAGCCGGGGCACTGGATCTGCTGCGGTCCCTCTTTGTACAGGGGGATGCGGGTCTTGCAGGAGGGGCAACGGATGTGCCTCAGGGGGGCATGTGACTCCGGTGACGGCTGCGGCTTTGGCCCGGGCTGGCGCGACCGGGCGAGGACGGCCGCCGCCGCGCCTGTCGATGCGGCCTCCATCTCGAGCGTCTCGAGCGGCTCGACCGGCCCGGCGGGACCGACCGGTGAAGCGGCGCCCTCGGGCGCCGTTTTGGGCGCCGCCTGGTCGCGCGACCGCCTCCTGCGGTACCAGATGGCTCCCGCGCCCGCCGCTACCAGCCCGGCCGCCAGCGCGACCCAGGGCCAGGGGTTGTCGACGGTGACGGCAGGCAGGCCCCCGCCGGGCTGCGGCCCCGGCTGCGGGCCGCCGCCGGTCGTGGTGAACGTCAGGTCGCGGCCGGCCTCCGAGGGGTTGCCCGTCGGGTCCGTCGAGCCGACCCTGAAGTGGTAGGTCACGCCCGGGGAGAGGCCCGCAAGGGTGATGACGTGCTCGGTCGTGAAGATGCGGGAGGCCCGCCTTGTCCCGTAGAGGTCGTCCGGGCCGTACTCCACCAAACTGTCGGCCGGCTCGTCCGTCCGCCAGGTTATGGTGGCCGAGCCCTTCGTGATGTTGAGGACGCGCACGTCGGAGATCACCGGCCCCGTCCGGTCCGGGCCCGACGAGGTGGTGAAGGAGAGGTCCGCCGACGCCGACGGGCCGTTGCCGAGGATGTCTTCGGCCTTCACCCGCAGGTGGTACTCCGTCGAGGGCCGGAGCCCCACGAGCAGGACCCCGTGCTCCCTCAGGTGGGACGGGTCTGAGGCCCTCAGGCCGTAGGCCATCGTCGTCCCGTACTCCACCTCTCCCGAGGAGAGCTCGTCCGTGCGCCAGGTGACGAGCGCCAGGCTGTCGGTCACTCCCGACACCTTCACGTCCGATATCACAGGCGGCGTGGTGTCGGGCCCCCCGGTTCCGGATTTGGCCGTCCGGAACGAGTGGCCCCCGCTCGCCGCGGCGTTCCCGCCTGGATCGGTGGAGCGCACCTTCATGTGGTAAAGCGTGTTGGCCTTGAGGCCGGAGACGGTCACGCTGTGCTGCAGCCGAAACGACGGGTCGGCTGCGGTGGTGCCCAAATTGACCGTCACGCCCAGCTCGACCAGGCTGTCGGCGGGCTCGTCCGTCTCCCAGAGCACGGTCGCGGTCCTGTCGGAAACCCCCTCGACGCGCAATCGGGAGATGACCGGGGCGGCGGTGTCGGGCCGGTCGGCCGTCATGAACGAGAGGTCTCCGCTGAAAGAGGGCCCGTTGCCAGTGGCGTCCTTGGAGCCCACCCTGAAGTGGTAGGTGGACACGGGCGCCAGGCCCGAGAGCGTCACCTCGTGGATGGTCACGAACGCGCCGCCCGAGAGCACCGAGCCGTAGGCGGTGGTGTTGCCGTACTCCACGAGTGTGTCGCCGGGCTCGTCGGTCTCGAACGTGACGATCGCCAGCCGGTCCGTGATGCCGCTCACCCTCACGTTCATCACGACCGGCGGGGCGGTGTCGGGCGCCGAGAGCGTGGTGAAGGTCATGTCCGGGCCCGTCGCCGGACCGTTGCCCGAGGAGTCAGTGGACTCCACCCGGAAGTGGTAGGTGGTCGAGGGCGAAAGCCCCGCGATGACCAGCGAGTGGTCCAGCGAGAGCGCCGGCTCCGAGACGCTCTGGCCCAAGGTGGAGGTCTTGCCGAACCGGACTTTGCCGTCCGCCGGCTCGCTCGTGCTCCAGGAGACCACCGCCAGGACGTCCGTTATTCCGTCGACGCGTATCCCGGAGAGCATCGGCGGCCCGGTGTCGGGCACCGCCGCCGTGGTGAAGACCAGGTCGGGCGACCGCGAGGGCGGGTTGCCGGCAAGGTCCGCCGACGAGACCTGGAAATGGTAGGTGGTCTTCGCCGACAGGCCCCTGAGCGTCAGCGCGTGGTCCGTCGCGGGCGACGGGTCGAAGACGCGGGAGCCGTAGGCCGCCGTGGTCCCGTAGTGGACCGCGCTGTCGGCGTCCTCGTTGGTCGACCAGCCCACTATGGCCGAGCTGTCCGTCACCCCCATCACCCGCACGTTCGTAATGACCGGGGGAAGGGTGTCCAGCACTATCGAGTCCTGCGCCACCGGGCCCAGGTTGCCGGCGCGGTCGCGCACGCGCAAATGCACCGTCTTCGTCCCGTCCGGGCCGCCGAGCGTGTGGGGCAGGCTCGTGCAGAAGGCCTCCCAGTCCGTCCAGCGCACCCCGTCCTCGCTCAGCTGCATTCCGTAGACCCCGGAGCCCGGGGACGGGTCGTCGGCGGCAAGCGCGAGCTGCACCTGCCGCTTGTTCGTGTACGGCGCCCCGCCGCTCAGGACCACCGAGACCGGGTCGGGAGCGACGCGGTCCAGGAAGATGGAGGAGGACGCCGGGCCCGCCAGGTTCCCGGCGCGGTCGCGGGATCGGAGGTGGACCGTCCGGAGGCCGTCGGCGTCCTTGCCGCCCGTGCCGCTCACCAGGCTCCATCCGTCGACACGGGAGGAGAAGGGCTCCCAGGGGCCGGCCGTCCCGGCGTCGTTCGAGAGCGCCATCTCGGTGAGCCCGGAGCCGGGGTACGGGTCGGAACAGGAGAGCGCAAGCTGCACCGTGGCGCAGGTGGTGTACTCGGCGCCGTTGTCTATGGTGACCGACAGGCCTTCGGGCGGCGCCCGGTCCAGGATGATGTGATCCTTCACCGGGCCCGCGGCGTTGCCGGCCCCGTCGCGCACGCGGAAGAAGACGCTGCGGTTGCCGTCGGATCCGGAGCCACCGGCGCCCTGCGTCAGGGACCAGGCGGCCGTGCTGCCGAACTCCTGCCAGTCGCTCCAGGCCACCCCGTCGTTGCTGAAAGCCATGGACGCCACGCCCGAGGCGGCGTCGGAGGCTGAAAGGCCCAGCTCGACGTCGGGGTCGGTCGTGAACTCGTCGCCGCCGTCTATCAGCACGGAGAGGCCGAAGGGGTCCCCCCGGTCCAGGAAGACGCCGGCGCGGGCCCACTTGCCCTGGGCCATCTCGTTTCCGGCGCCGTCCATCACCCTGGCGTGGACGTACTTCAGCCCGTCGCTGTCGTTCCCGCCGTAGCGCGGCTGGGTGATGTCCCACTCGTGGCGCTCGGCGGCAAACCTCTCGTACGGGCTCCAGAGGACGCCGTCGTTGCTGAAAGACATCAGCGCCACGCCCGCGCCCGGGGTCGGGTCGGTCGCCTCCAGGAAGAGCGACACCTTGCGCCCGGAGGCGTACGCCTCCCCGTCGTTTATACGAAGGGAGAGGGAGTCGGGCGGCCTGGTGTCTATGCATATCGGGCCGAAGTGGGCGGCCGAGAGGTTCCAGTTGACGGCGTTGTCGCGGGAGCGGATGTGGAAGTACCAGCTCTTGCCGTCCGAGAGGGGCGTGCTGTTCATCTCGTGGACCTTCTCCTCGAAGTCCTTGGTCGCGTCCGGCACGGTCGTGGGGCTCTTGTCCCAGGCCACCGAGTAGCCGTCGATGCCGCTGATGTCGTAGCCGGGGTCCTTCCACATGACGTGGACCACGCTCCTGTTGTACCAGTTCCCGGGCACGGGATGGGTGTCGCTCGACACAATCGGGTTGGCCGGGGGGGCCTTGTCGGTGTAGAACTGGTAGGCGTGGCCGTCGAGGCAGGCGCCGTAGAGCTCCACCTGGCCGGCGTCCCCGGTGGCGCTGCCTATCGCCAGGTCGTACATGTAGTGGTTACCGCCGCCCACGCCGACGGACCTCCACTCCCCGTTCTTGTCGTCGTACCAGACCTTGTACACCTGCTTGTAGGTGCCGGCATAGAGCTCGTTTCGGCCGTCGCCGTCGGCGTCCCCGATGGCCACGGAGTAGGCGTAGACCCTGTTCCCCAGCGTGGCGATGGTGGTCATGTCCCATTTCTTGGAGGAGCTGTTCCAGGAGAACCTGTAGACGGAGGCATTGGTCCAGGAGACGCCGTAGATCTCGTTGCGGCCGTCGTTGTCTACGTCGCCGACCTCGACCGCGGAGATGGAGGAGTAGTTCTCTCCGTAGAGCTGGTTGTGCTCCCCCCTCCCGACGACCGTCCGCCTCCAGGCGCCCTCGTCGAACGAGTACCGGTCGACGTAGCCTATCCGCGACGAGCTGTAGATCTCGTTTCGGCCGTCGTTGTCCCCGTCGCCCACGCAGATCCCGTACAGCACGGCATAGGTGCTGTTCTCGGCGGGGGTGGTGTTGCCGATGTCCTGGGAGTCCCAGCTCGTCCCCTTCGAGTTCTGGTAGACGTGGCCGTAGTAGTCGGCGGTATAGATCTCGGTCCGGTTGTCGTTGTTCCCGTCGCCTATCGCGGCGCTGTAGGTGTAGTAGCCCAGCGTCGTGATGAACTCGGTATTCCACTGGTCGCTGTCGTAGTAGACCTGCGCGAGCATCGGGCCGTACCTGCCGCTTGCGTACCGGTAGCCGGTGGCGTAGACCTCGGTCTTCCCGTCGTCGTCGCCGTCCCCGACGAGCACGCGGTAGATGTAGGTCCCGCCGGTGAATATGGCGTTGGAAACCCAGCCCGCCTCGGTGAAGGTGTACTGGTACACTGTAGAGTCATCATATGAAGTCACGTATACCTCGTTGCGGTCGTCCCGGTCGCCGTCGCCGACTGCCACGCCGCGAAGGCCGTAGTAGGCGTTGCCGGCGTAGGCCTGGCCCATGTCGTTTTTGGTCCAGGCCTCGGCGCCGGCTTCCGGCGGGAGCAGGGGGATGCTGGCGAGCACGAGCACGGCGGCAAGCGCCGCTGCCCTGCGAACTCGATGTCCGTACATGGAGGGCACTCCTCCGGTCCAGAGGGTGCTGATTAAAATGTCGTACTCGTATATAGGATTTGTCCCTCGGTAAGAGGTCAGCCATCTGAAGCTACAGACGACTGATTTTGCCCAGCGTTGAGCTGCATGACGCGTCGCTCACCGAAAGATAGATATCTATAGATATCTATTACTGTTCATGCGTAGAATAGAGCTCAAGAAAGGAAACCTGACATTGTCCGACGAGGTCGTCGGGTTTCTCGAACGCACCGTCACAAAATTCGGCACGAGTGCCAAAGTCGATTGCCCGCGCAGATTTATCGGACATAGAGTCTATCTGTTGGTGTGTCGCAATGATTGAAGATAAGAAATCCAGACAGCTGGAGCAAGAAAACGAACGATTAAAGCGAGAAAACGAAGAACTCAAAAAGAAACTTGAAGAGACAAAGAAGAAATATGAAGATGTCCAGAGGGAATTCGAGGAGTACAAAGCCCGTCATCCAGAGACAGTAGGAGTGAAAAACGGGAAACCATACATACTCAAATCACCAACCAAATCCCTGAATCCCAAGAAGCCGGGCGCCCAACCCGGCCACAAACCATTCTTCCGCAAGATGCCCGATACAGTCGATGCCATAATCAAGGTCCCAATAGAGAAATGCACACGCTGTTGCGGAAGGAACCTGAGTGAAGTACAGGAGATCCGTGAAAGGACCGCCGAGGATATTCCAAGGTGCAAACCTGTTGTAACGAGGTACCTGATTGAAAGGAAATATTGCAGGGACTGCAAATGTATCGTCGAGAACGAAGTCCCAGGAGTATTGCCGAAAGCAAGACTCGGACTCCGTTCAATGCTCCTCGTGACCTGGCTCAAGATAGGTCTTAGACTGACGGAAGAGGCCATTCCCAAGGTGGTGTACGCCTCCTTCGGTCTTTCCATTTCTGAAAGAGAGGTGGTGTCGATACTCTCTCAAGTTGCCAACGCTTTCGGACCATACTATGACCAGTTGCTTCAGGATATCCGTAATGCTCCCGCCAGGAACATGGACGAAACACCATGGAGGGTCGATGGCGAGAACGCATACCTGTGGGCGTTCATCACCAAAGGCGAGGCTCTCTATGTCATAGCGTCCTCGCGGAGCCATGAGGTTCCTCTCAACGTTCTAGGTTCCAGGCCCAACGGTGTGGATATCCACGACCGTTTCTCGGCGTATGAAACCCTTGCGAGAAAAACCGGAAATCGTCCCCAGCAGGTCTGCTGGGCACATATCCTCGGGGACTCAAAGGAGCTTGAACAGTTCCATGGCGAGGAAGGTGCGCTCATTCACAGGACTCTCAAGAAGACCTTTGAGGAGTCCATGAGTTACAACCATAAAGGCACCGTCGAGGATACCGAGAGATTGTTTCATAAAATGAAGTTTCGTCTCGAACGACAGTATTCGTCAAGAATCTGTGGGAAATTCGTGGGAAACTTGCTTAAATACAAGGATCAGCTCTTCGTATTTGTTACAAATCCCCATGTTGACGCCACGAACAACGCCGCCGAGAGAGGCCTGAGGCATAGTGTAGTGGCGAGAAAGATTAGCGGGGGAACCAGGTCCAAGAGGGGGTCCGAAATATACCAGACCCTCATATCAGTGGTCCATACCCTCCGTCAAAGGGGGCAGGACCTACTATCTCATGGGCCAAATATCCTTTTAACTTCACACGGCTGACCTCTTACGTCCCTCGCAGTCTGTCCGAAAGTGAGTCTATATCTCTGACGGGACCGAATTAAGCCATCGGATGGTGCTTCAGGCGATGTCAAGCCCCAAGTCCCTGATGTCACGCCTCGTAAGGACGACCTTGCGAACGTGCACATTGCCGCCAAACTCCCTGATCTGTCTGCTTACCCGGGCGGAATCCTTCGATCTTACAAGCAGGACACCCCGTATGAATCGGTGATAGGGGATGTAATCAAGGAACCCCCTTCTACGGTATCGGTACTTGCCCTTCTGCGCGCTGGTTTCCTGGCCCATGAATTTCTTGCAGAATAGGTTCTGAACCGATTGGGGCTGGTGTCCCACCGAGTAGATGATTATGGACCCGTACTTTACGGCCATGGGTGCTCCACCGGAGATAGTAAGTAGACCTGTGGATTTAAACATTCCTTTTCGTATATATGGGTAACCAGTACCCATATGTTTAATGCCTGGTAAGACTATCCTGGTCATGCCGGGAACGCACCACGCCCATGATACCACGACACGTCGTCCGGAAATGGAGACGGGCCCTCAGGAAATCCCTGGCGGCGTCCATCATGGACAATCTTTCTGTCTCGGATGCGCCCAATTGCGCCTATCCGAAGAAGAAGATCATTCTGACGCTCATAGAGTGCATCGCGCGCAATGAATACCCCAGCCCGTATACACAGGCCGCCCGCCTCCAAGGGAGGGAGATACCGGACGGGGACACCCTCTACTACCGTCTCAAGGGACTGACGCTCGATCAGGTATTCGAGACCGCTCGGAAGGCCCTTGGACATATACATGCCGAGGCAAAAAAGATCGGGGCTCTCAATAAACCGATCCCGGCGGCCATCGATCTCACCGAGGAGCCAGTCTTCGGCAAGCCGGATCCGTCCACGATAGGCAGCGCCAAAACAAACGGAACGGAATTCGCCCATCAAATCCTTACAATCCAGGCGGTTCAGGGAGAGCATCTTCTGCCGTTGCCGATACATAAACGTACCCAGGTCGATCAGATACCCACGGTGGCTGCACAGGCCCTGAGCGATGCCATGTCCGTAGTCCCTATAGACCCGATGCTTGCCGACAGAGCCTTCTGGTCTGTCGAGAGCATCCGGACCTTCAAGCAGTCCGGGTCCTCTTTTGTTGTCCCGGCCCCCGAGAACGAACGCATGAAAGAAGAGATCAAGAAAGCACGGCCCAAGCACTTCGTTTTTGGCACCTCCTGGCCGGTGACGCATGAAAAGGCCCTGATGCTGGCGGACCTATATGACCATCGATGGGTCATCGAAGTCGGGTACCGCGATAGCGATGAGCTCGAGGGCAAGACCCGGTCCGAGAACCCCGTCATCCAATGGATGTTTTTCCTCCTTTCGATGCTGTTGTACGCGACTTGGACATTCGGGCGCATATCGTGGGTGCCTCGGAGGACGCTGGTGCGCTTCGAGCTGACGAAGTTCTGGATCAGGCACATCCTGGGCAATTGCACCAGATGGAGGATGAGGGCCATATAACAAGCATTGTCTTGGCGCCAAGGCGGGCAGGGCTAATCGGATTAGCGTGAGCTGCCCGCCCGCATTGAATTCTTGGCTGGGGCTATGAGCATCCATCATCCTGTCGATTGGGTGGGGACCCCCAACGACTATAGGTGGACATCATTGTTGCACCTTATCCACCCTACTTTCGGACAGACTGCCTCGATGGCCGAGGTGCCTCGGAGCGCCGCCCCCGAAATGATTGGAGGGTTCGCCGCCGGACGGATTTGAACCATCGACCACCCGGTTGCTGCACTGGAGGATTCCAGCTAACAGCCGGGCGCTCCACCACTGAGCTACGGCGGCATGTGCGGGCTTGCGCCCAATGTCTCCCTAAGCTTCCGCACGGTAGTCTCCATCTCGCGCAGCACGAACTCGAGCTGGGGGAGGAACTCCCTCATCTTCTCGGTAGTGACGGCGCCCTCGGGAGAGGGGCGGATGAGGCCCTCCTGCTCGAGGATCCGGAGCGAGTACCGGATCTTGTGCTGGGGGTGCCTCAGGAGCTCGGCCAGGCGGATGATGCCTATGGGCTCGTTGGCTTTTATGGTCTGGAGCATGTGCAAGTGCCTTTGCATGATCTCAAGCTCGGTCTGGAGCCGCCTAATGAGCCCGCCCTCGCCGGGGGTCTCCCGGCCATCGTCCATCTCGTCCATGGTCCCGCCCCTCGTCCTCGTGGCCCGGGTGCTCAGGTCTTCTTGACTTCCTTGACCTTTATCCTCAGGCCTTCGTAGCCGCACTTCCTGCACCTGGTGGCGCGGATGGAGTTCCGGGCGCTGCAGTTCATACAGACCCGCTTGTCGAGCCTCCTCCGCTCCGCCTCAGGGAATCTTGCCATGCCGGTTTCACTCCGCCGGCTCTCGATACAGATTGGTGTATTTGAACCTTTTGAAGGATTAGCATGGCACGCCTTGCATCCTGCGCGAACGCGTCGTCGGTCTACCCGGGAGCCACGTACTCCACCTGGGCCCGCCGGACCCCGGGCTCGTCTTGGGCCGCTGCGTAGCTCTCGAGCGGTTCCCGGTTCACCTCGAGGAACCGGGCGCCCCAGGTGTACAGGCCCAGCAGGCTTTCGGCCTGGCGCCGGCGCCCGACGATACAGAGCGCCGCCGCGAGCGCCTCCAGCGTGGAGAGCGTGAAGGGCTGGCCGAACTTGACCGGGTTGGCCGCCAGGAGGTAGGGGAGCGCCCGGGGCTCCACCCTCCGGCCGCGCAACCGGCCGGTGAACCGGCGGGCCTGCGCCCTGTCCCAGGAGCAGTCCAGCGCCACGATGCCCTTGCGCCCTGCCCGGGGCGCGTCGGCGGGGGAGAGCAGCGCATTCGAGAAAGGGTCCAGGGAGATGCAGCCGGGCGGGAAGCCACCGCCGCGGCCGGCCAGGCGCGCCATCCCGGCCCGGGCGAGCTTGAGCGCGGTGCACTTGCCCCGGTCGCACTCACCGGCATGGAGCACGAAGAGGGGTATCAGCCCTTCCTCGCCCACTTCGCCCCCTGCCTCAGGACATTCCCCTCCGCCTCCAGGTCCTGCAGCGTCGTCCCGATTACCTCCGGCGGCGGGGATATCCTGAACTGCTTGCGGAACGCCGCGCCGATCTCCCTTTCGTTCTTCGGGGCGTACAGGGTCTTGGGAAGAAGGGTCCGCATGTCCTCGTTGAGGTTCCAGGGGAAGATGAACCAGGTCCATCTCTCCTTGGGGACGTTCACGGTGTAGAACTCCGGCTTTATCTTCGAGTGGGCGATGTGAAGCAGCGTGGCGTTGCGAAGCTCCCTGGGCCTCATCTTGCCCAGGTGGGCCATCGCGAGTGTCATGCTCTCCCCGGTGTCGGTGATGTCGTCCACCACAAGCACGGAGTCGTTTTCGATGTTAATGTTCAGCTCCTGCGTGAGCAGCGCCTTCCCGTCCGGGTTGGCCGTGACGCCCCAGTGCTCCGTCTTGATGGCGTAGAGCTTCTTGACCTTCAGGTGGTCGCAGAGCAGGCGCGCCGGCACCCAGCCGCCCCGGGTGAGCCCGATGACCACCGTCGGCCTGCAGCCGCACTCCCGGACCATCCGGGCGACGCCGGCGGTCCACTTCGCAATCTCCTGCCAGGTGACGAGCTTGCAGCGGAACGACTCGGGCCTGTCCAACCTCACACCTCCGCGTTCTTGAGGCTCTCGCCGCACCGGCACTTCCCGCGGGCGGCCGGCACGAGCGGGACGACCGCCTTGAGCAGCTCCTGGGTCCTCTTGAGATTCTTCTGGAGCGTCGAGAAGACCTCCTCCTGCGTGACGGGGCGCTCGGCCCAGACGTCGTAGTCGGTTATCTGGGCTATCGAGGCGTAGCACATCTCCTGCTCTATCGCGAGCTGTATCTCGGGGTTGAGGGTCATGCCGATTATGTCGGCGAACTCCCGGAACATGCGGCTCTCCGCCCTCGTCGAGAAGCGCGGTCCCTCGATGGTGATGTAGGTCCCCTTGCCGAAGATGGGCGCGCCGAGCCTCTTGCCGGCGTCGAAGATCAGCTTGCGAAGCTCGGGGCAGAAGGGGTCCGCCGAGGAAACATGAACGGTCTTGCCGCCGTCATGAAAGGTGTACCGGCGGCCCTTCGTGAAGTCGATGAACTGGTCGGGGAGCATGATGGTCCCGGGCCGGTACTTCATCTGCAGCGAGCCCACGGCGCAGGGCGAGATTATCCTCTCGACGCCCAGGCTCTTGAGCGCCCAGATGTTGGCCCGGTAGGGCACCATGTGCGGCGGGAGGGTATGGCCCTTGCCGTGGCGCGGCAGGAACGCCATCCTCACGCCCATGAAGTCCCCGACGTCTATCGGCCCCGACGGGGCGCCGTAGGGCGTTCCCACCTTCACGGCCTTCACGTTATCGAACAGGGACGGGTCGTACACACCCGATCCGCCTATTATCGCCAGGTTGGGTCTTTCGTCGGCCATCGAGCCACCAGCGGGCGGGATAATCGAGTTGATGTTATATATTCATTGGCGCGGAAGGCTGTGGGACACAATTCATCTGGTCCCAGGCCCGGCCAGTAGGGGATAATCCGGACCGTAGAGGTTCAAGAGGTTATGCCACGCCGACTGGCACGTTTCGGCAGTGCCGATTCTATCATCCCGGCGCTGGGCGATTGCCCAGCCCAATATACGCTTATCCGCCGAGAATCCAGCCTCCGAGTGCTCTCGAAGGAAGTACTGCTGGAGATATTCCATCGGTGTGTCCACAAATCCCAGCATGGCCTGGAGCCACTCGGGTACTATCGGGATGTGGCTTGCGGTGTCCTTCCGGGGAATGAGGTATACCTTGGCTCCCTTGAACCGTGCTGCCTCCTTCGGGAAGGAATAGTACCTGTCCAAGCGAATGGAGTTGACCACCACGCCCATCCGGTCGAGCCACCTGAGCGCCGCCTCGTAGGCGGCACGCTCGCTCCTGAGGCTTGAGCCGGTTGCTACATACAGACGGGTCCTGAGGTCCAGGAGACGAAACGAATACACCCATCTCTTGACCTTCTTTCCCGATGCGGCGGCTTTCCCCGGCTTATCCGTTCCAGCTCCTCCCGGCTGGTTCTCCTTGGCCTTCTCACGTTGGCGCTCCACCGTGGTGGAATAGTGCTGGGTGATGCTCAACGCATAACCCGTTCCATCTCCGGTAGCATCAGTTCTCGCTATTCCCCGCCGCTCTATCATCAACCGGTGGAGATTCGCCAGGGCGATTTCCACATCGGGATCGGAGTACAGACGCTCCACCGTCTTGTAGCTCACATCCACGCCGGATAGGAGCGAGAATGTCACGAGCGTCCCGGACATCATCCGGTTGCTCTGTTCGTACAGCGTCTTGAGAAGGAGCAGGACGACACGCTGCTTGAGTGTGAGTATGTGTGGTGCACCCGGCCCGTTGGTAATCGAAATCTGGCATGCCTTATCCACCTCATGATGGCCCGCGTGGTAGTCCAGGAAACCGCCAAGTTGACTGTCGACGGCGTGGAAGCGTTCTTCGAGAAGACCGTAACGGCATTCGGGACCGGCGCCAAGATCGATTGCCCAAGGCAGTATCTGGGACGCAATGTCTATGTAGTAATACGGCGGCCTAAGAAGGATTAGATGGGGTTGGATGCTGAGACCATACCGGCCAGGGTGGGGAATCAGCTAATTGTGTCCCACAGCCGGCGCGGAAAGGGCAGCGGGCAGCAGGCAGCGGGCAGCGGTGGACGACGGGTTCCGTCCAGTCACCGCTGCCCATTGCCCGTTGCCTGTTGCCCCACTGCTGCCCGCTGCCCGCTGCCTGCTGCCCCTTCGTCGTCCACCGCTCCCCGCTGCCCGCTCCCCGCTCCCCTTTCCGCGACAGGGCTGTGGGACACAATTAGCTGATCCCCCACCCTGCCCGATGCGGTAACAACCCCTACCGCCGTCTATTCCTTCTTCGGACGACGGATGATTACATAGACATTGCGTCCCAGGTACTGTCTCGGACA
>VGTL01000051.1 GCA_016874675.1 Methanobacteriota archaeon
GGCATCTATGTGGTCCTTCTGCAGGTAGAGCTGTCCTTGATGGATGAAGGGCATGGTGGCCACCTTGAAGGAGAGTATTTAAACTCTCCGTCGACCACCGTTAGGACACATGTCATGTCTTTACACAGGATCCGGCCCGATCACCCCGCCCGCGGCGGTGGCCGACCCGGGCCTCTTTACTCCTGGTATCAATTCCAACATTCGTGCACTCAGAGCGCAAGGCGCACGGTTTGTGGAAGAAATGGCTCCTTTCTTGCGCCCCTCGCTCATCCACCGTCGCCCCCTCCTCCCTTGCGCCCTGCGCCCTGCGCCCCGCGCCTTGTTTTTTCAGGATTGAGAGAAAATCTTTATTACGCCCGAGCCCCTTCGCGCTTCGAATATATATAGTTCCCGGCGGACGGACGGAGAGCGATGCCCAACCTCAACGAGGCCTGGAAGTACGACGCGGAGAACCTCGTCTGGAACGTCTCGGCCTCCTCCGCCGGCGACCTCTTCGCCGCCGGCTCCTGGGACAGCCACGTCCACGTCATGGACCGCAAGGGCGGCTCGCTTTGGAAGTTCAAGGCCGGGGACTTCGTCTCCTCCGTGGCAGTGTCGGCCGACTCCGAGACCCTGGTCGCCGGCTCCTACGACAAGATGCTCTACGCCTTCGGCCGGACGGGCAAGCCGATTTTCAAGTTCAAGGCCGACAGCTTCGTGCGCGGCTCGGCCGTGTCGCCCTCGGGCGACCGCATCACCGCGGCGACCTGGGCGGGAACGGTCTTCGGCCTGGACCGCCGGGGCCAGCAGCTCTGGAAGACCGAGCTCGGCGCAAACCCGCTCGCGGTGGCCGTGGCGGCCCAAAACAACCTGACGCTGGTGGGGTGCGCCGACAGCACGATACGCATGCTCGACGGCTCCGGGAAGGAGATATGGAAGTTCGAGACCGGGAGCGCCGTTCTCTCCGTCGCCGCGGCCGCCCGGGCCAACGTGTTCGCCGCGGGGTCCACGGACACCCACATCTACCTGCTCGACGGCTCGGGGAAGCTGCTTTGGAAGTACCGCACCGGCGGGGTGGTGCGCGGCGTCGCCCTCTCCGACTCGGGCGACTATGTGCTGGCGACCTCGCACGACAGGTACCTGTACTTCTTCGAGCGGGGCGGCAAGCTCCTTTGGATCTCCAAGGTCGCCCCGGAGGTCTGGGCCATCGCCTGCTCCGGGATGTGCGACTCCATCCTGATGGGCTGCCGGGACAGCACCGTCCGGCTCCTGGACAACCCCGAGGTGGTGAAGGTCCAGCTCGAGGCGGCCCGGCTCGCCATCCAGCGCGCCGAGGAGGAGGGCGCGGACGCCCGGGAGGCCCGCAACGCCTTGAAGCAGGCCGAGGGCGCCTCCGAGGCGGGCAACATCCCCGAGGCCCTCGGCAAGGCCGAGAAGGCCCGCGCCGCGGCCGAATCGGTGCTCAACTCGAGGCTTTCCGAGCTCATCGAGGCCAAGCTCTCCGGGTTCGGGCGCATGGTCGCCGAGCTCAAGGAGGGCCGCAAGAGCCCCGCCCGCGTGGAGTGGGCCATGCAGCGGGCGCGCAAGCTCATGGAGGCCGGGAGGCTGCGCAAGGCGCTCGAATCGGCCAGAAAGAGCGAATCCTACCTCAAGGGCCTCCCGCCCGAGGAGCCCCGGGCGCTGGGGCCCGAGGCGGAGGCCCCGGCGCCGGTCCCGCAGAAGCCGGCGCCGGCGGAGGACCAGCTGCGCCCGGCGGTGGAGCTAGAGCTCGGGAACACCCGGGCCGCCATCGCCGAGCTGGAGAAGGCCGGCGCCGACGTCGACGAGGCGGTGGCCCTCCTCGAGAAGGCCCAGGGCGCCATAGACCGCAAGGACTTCTTCGTGGCCGCCGAGTTCATCTCCACTGCGGGCAAGCAGGTCCAGTCAATACGCAAGCGGCGCGAGGACGCCCGGGCCCGGATCGCCGAGGCCGAGAAGGCCCTGGGCGAGGCCCGCTCGGCCGGGGCGGACGTGTCTGCCGTCCAGACCACTCTGAAGATGGGCCAGGACGCCCTGGAGGCCGGGGAGTACGAGCTGGCCCAGGACTACGCCGGGCAGGTGCTCGCCAAGTCCTCCGAGGAGCAGAAGAGGACCGCCCCGCCGGCGGCCAAGGCCGCGCCAATCGTCAAGGCCGAGGGCGCCCCCAAGTGCCCGAGCTGCGGCAAGAAGGTAAAAGCCCAGTGGAAGAGCTGCCCGTTCTGCCGGACGAGATTGAAGTAGGCCGCTATTCCTCTTCCCGGGAAGGCCCGGGCGCGACCGTCCCCACGGCCCGGCACCCGGCGACGGATTCCTCAAGCGGGGTGCGCACCATTCGCCCGTCGACCACCTGGAGCTTCTCGAGCCTTTTCTGGATGCGGTCCAGCTCCGAGAGGCAGCGCCTGGAGAGCGCCGAGCCCTCCTCGAAGAGGCGCAGCGCCTCCTCCAGCCGGACGTCCCCGACCTCGAGCGTCCTCACGATGTTCTCGAGCTTCGCAAGCGACTCCTCGAAGCTCAGCTCTTTCTTGGCGCCCTTCTCGGCCTTGCCTTCCTCGGGTATGGAATCCCCTCCTTGATAGTTCCCACGGACCTGACCGTGCTCACGAAGTCGCCCTTCGAGACCAGCGTGCGGACGTCCTCCCCGGGACGGAGGTCCGCCGGGTCGCGCACCGCCGCGCCGGTCGACTGCCGGATGGTGATGCTGTAGCCCCGGCCCAAAACCTGCATCGGGCTCATCGCGTCCAGGACGGCCGCGAGCCTCTGCAGGCTCTCCCGGCGGCGGGCCAGGAGCTGCTCGGCGGAGCGCCCGAGGCCCCGGGAGAGCTCGTCCGTCCTGAGCCGGGCCCGGTCGAACCGCCCGGCGAGCTCGCGCCGCAGGGCCGACGAGAGCATCCCGATGCGCTCCTCCACCTCGGAGCGCCGGGGCATCACCATCTCGGCGGCCTTCGAGGGCGTCGGGGCGCGCGCATCGGCCACGAAGTCCGCTATGGTGAAGTCGGTCTCGTGGCCCACGGCCGACACCACCGGTATGCCCGATGCGCGTATCGCCCGGGCCAGCGACTCGTCGTTGAAGGCCCAGAGGTCCTCCAGCGAGCCGCCCCCGCGCGCGAGTATTATGACCTCGGGCGGGTCCTCCTCTATGGAGTTGAGGAGCCCAAGCGCCGCGATGAGCTCCCGGGCCGCGCCCTCGCCCTGGACCCGGGCGGGGGCCAGAAGGAGGCTCGCGTTGGGGAACCGCCCGAAGAGCACGTTGCGGATGTCCTGCAGCACCGCCCCCGTGGGCGAGGTGACCACGCCGACCACGCGCGGCAGCGCCGGGAGCCGGCGCTTGAGCGCCGGGTCGAAGAGGCCCTCGAACGAAAGCTTCTTCTTCAGCTGCTCGAACGCCAGGAAGAGCGCCCCCAATCCCTCGGGCCGGGCCTCCACCACCTTCAGGCTGTACGAGCCGCGGGGCGCGTAGACGTTTATCTCGCCCCGGACGAGCAGCTTGAGCCCGTCGGCGAGCTGGAACTTCAGCCGGTTGAAAGACTCGCGGAACATGACGCAGCCAAGCACCGCGCGCTCGTCCTTGAGCGAGAAGTAGCCGTGGCCGGCCGCCGAGCGGCTGAGGTTGGAGACCTCGCCCTTGACCCAAACGTCTTGGAGCCTCCGGTCGTTCTCCAGGAGCCGCCTGATATGGTCGGTGAGCTCGCCCACGCTGAACACGTGTGGCCCGGCGGCAGGCCCGCCCCCGCCCGTTCCCTCGCCGGCGCCCTTTCCCCCGCCACCGGGAGTGGCCGGCCCCGATGAGCCATCGCCAAAGGAGAAGAGGGTCGCGGTGCGCGTCGCGGGAGGTCGGGCCATCGCTCACACCGGCTCGCGGACCGTGATGAGCACCCGGACCGAGTCCTGGTACCCGGCCTGCGCCAGGCCGACGCCGACGGCGTCCACCGTCAGGGTCCAGGGGCCGTCCAGCGGGGATTGGGCCTCGGACTCGGCCTGCGTGGTGTTCGTGTAGCGGTCGTCCACCCAGGAGGCGCCGTCGGCCATCACGACGCGGACGCGCAGGTAGCGCTCGGGCACGAGGTCTCCCGGTATCTGGCTGGGCAACGTGACCAGCACGAGCGTTATCTTGACCTTGAGCCACTCGGCCTCCTTCTTCACCTTGAAGGACTTGACGAAGTTGTAGCTGAAGCTCCCCGGGTCGGTCGGCTTGGTCTCGAAGCCGTGGGAGGCGTCCGCCTTGGTCACGGTCTTGTAGACGGGGGCGGCGGGGGCACCCCGGCTCGAGAAGAGGTCCTTCGAGCCGTAGATGTCGACGCAGCCCGACATCGAAACGGCCAGGAGCAGGCAGGCCGCCGCGGCCGCCAGGGCCCGGAGATTCCTCATGCGGACTCGTTATCGGTTTTTCGGGATTTAATGGTTTCAATCATCTCCGTCGGGGATCGCGCGCCGACCCGCAAAGGCTTTATCGCCCCGAAAACGATGCTTGGGCCGCCAGATGATGAAAAGAGGGTCGGGCGACGGCGGGGGGCCTGCTCGCAGGCGCCCCGTCCCGTGGGCGGACCTATGAGTACTGATGGCAGCGGCCCTGGGCGGTCGGGGAGGCCGCTCAGGATGCTGTTGACATGGCAGCAAGGGAGCAAGGCAGCAAGGCAGCAAGGGGGGCAGGAAGGCAGGAAGGGAACGGGGAATGCGTCCCTTTCTCCCTTTCTGCCATCCTGCCTTGCTGCCCAGTTCCCCTACTGTCCCGGCGCGCTGCGCACCAGCCCGAGCCTCCCGCAAATGCGGCACTTGACCATCAACGGTACCTGACGCGAGTACACCGCGCTCACCGCGCCGCAGCCGCAGCGGGCCTGGTACAGCGGTTTCCTCGCCGTCAGGGCCTTCTCGAGGCCCTCCTTCGCCTTGACGTCCGCCGCCCCCAGAGAGTCGGGCGTGACGATGCCGTCCGTCTGGCGCTGCACCGAGGACAGTGTCTCCTCGTAGTAGCGGTAGGAGAAGCGGGCGTTCTCGACGGCCCGGGCGTAGTCGCCCGCCGCGGCCGCCGCAGCGGAGTCATTGTAGTGCTTCTCGCCGAAGGGGGAGGGCTGGCCCGTGCGGGCGCACTCGCGGCCGAAGGCGCCGGCGGCGCGCAAGAGGTAGTCGGCGAGCGACGGGCCGACGTCCTGGACGACGACGTGGGCCGAGCCGCCGACGCCCCGCACGTGGAAGAAGCAGCGCGACCCGTCGAAGAGCGACCGGGAGGTCCCGTCGCCGGCCGGGGCGACGGAGGGGCACTCCAGCGCCAGGTTCCCCCAGCGGTCGACGACGCTCGTGCCCTCCGGGGAGGGCAGCACCAGCATCTTGGTCCCGGCCATCACGGTCGCGCCGGCGGGGGAGCTCCGGAGGTCCCCGGTCCAGAGGTGCTTGCCGGCCGGGTTGAGCCGCGCCACCACCTCCGGGCCGAGCGCGAAGATGGATTCTCCGTCCTCGGACATCCGGACCGCGGCCGTGCCATCGGGCACGTCCGCCGACCACCTCTCCGAACCGTCCAGGGAGAGGCTCCTCACGGTCCCGGACAGGACGACCGTCTTGGTGCAGCTCGAGGTGGTCGCCAGGTCGGCGATGCCATCGGGGAAGGACCTCTTCCAGAGGACCTTGCCCCCGGCGGACACGAGGGAGGCGCCGCGCCCGTCGGCCGCGACCAGGGTCGAGCCGTCCTGCGAGACACGGAGGAACGTGGCCGGGGCGTCCAGCCGGGAGCCGAAGAGCAGCTTCCCCTCCCCGGACAGGCAGACCACCCCGCCCCGGTCGTCCGAGGCGCAGGCGCAGCCCCCCTTCTCCGAGGCGGAGACGGCCAGCGCCGGCGACTCCAGCCGGTACTTCCAAAGCGGGGTTCCGTTGGCGTCGAGCCGGTAGAGCAGGCCGCCCTCCAATGCCGCAAAGAGCCCGTCGCCGGCGCCATCCGCGGCCAGCGCCCTGACGGGCGACTCGAGCCGGCGCCTCCAGCGCAGCCTGCCCCCGGACGAGAGCGATACCAGGTCGGGGCTCTCTTCGAACCCGAGCACGAGCCCCGGGTCCCCGGTCGTGGCCGCAACGGCGCCGGGCGGCCGGTCGAAGACCGCGTAGAACGTCAGCCGGGCGCTGCCCAAAGGCGCGTCCATGAAGTACCTTTGCCAGTTCAGCTCGGCGCTCATCAGTCCCCTCCCTTCCAGTCGTCGAATTTCAGGTGTGTGTACCACTTGATGAACTGGTGCAACGGCCAGCCGTTCTCCCATCGCATTATGTAATTGTTGTCTTTGGTCGTCTCAAGCTTGTATCTAAGGAGCCTGCCATGCAGGTCCTTTTGGTAACCTGAAAGATTCGAGTTGTCCATGTCCATCGTGAAGAGCCTCCACGGGTCCTTGCCTCGAAGGTTCTTCAGTCGGTATGCGTACACTGGGGTTATTCCAGCCTTCGTGCACAGATCCTTCAGCTGTTCCGCCTGTTCCTTTATCCGTGCGCTATTGAAATGATAGACCCTGGCCGACGAGGTCTTTTCTTCCACAAGAAAGGAGATGGAGCCGACGACCGCCATGTCTATACCGAAGGAGCCGGCGGCCCGCACAACGACGAACGGTCTCTTCATTATATCCATATATGGAATCGACTCTTCCTGCGGGAGGTGCTGCGTGATCCGAATGAGGACCTCCCTCTCCGCCATCAGTATTCCCTTCAGCTCGCGCTCGTAGAGCTGGCTCACGTCCCGCAATTGGATTGCGGATATTAATTGATATTGTCGCGAAGGGGCAAGGCGCAGGGCGCAAGGCGCAAGGCGCAAGGGGCGAAGGCGCAGGGCGCAAGGCGCGAGGGGCGAGGGGCGAGGATTGGCGCGCAGGTCCCCCTTGTCCCTCGCGCCTTGTGCCTTCGCCCCTTGCGCCCTGCGCCCTGCGCCTTGCGCCTTATGCGATGCGCCCGAACTTCTTCTCGAGCTCCGCCATCGTCATGTGGATTATGGTCGGGCGGCCGTGGGGGCAGGAGAACGGGTCGCGCGCGCGGTAGAGGGCCTCCACGAGCGATCGGATCTCCTCGGCCTCCAGCCGCTCCCCGGCCCGGACGGAGCTGTGGCACGCCAGGAGCTTGAGCAGCCCGTCCTGGGCCCTCTCGCCCGCCTCTCCGGGGCGTCCCCCGGTCTCGAGCGTCTCGGCCAGGAGGTCGTGCAGCGACTCCGGGGACAGGGCCCGGCCGCCGACGACGGGCACCGCCTTCACTATGCAGCTTCGCCCGCCGAAGTCGCCGACGTCGTATCCCAGCCGGGCGACCAGGGCGGCGGCCGCCTCCAGCGCCCGCCTCTCGCGGGCGGGGAGCTCGAGCGCCTTGGGCGAAAGCAGGGTCTGGCCCCCCACCCGGCCGCCGGCGTACTCGTCCTGCAGCCTCTCGTAGTTAATCCGCTCGGCGGCGGCGTGCTGGTCGATGATGACCAGGCCCTCGCGCGTCTGGCCGACGATGTACAGGTTGTGGGCCTGGCCTATCAGGGTGACCTCGGGAAGGCCCTTCTCGGGCGCGGGCGGGGGCGGCGGCCGGCCCGCCTCGACGCCGTAGATGGTCTTCTGGACCGCCCGGGTGTCGACCCGCGGCGGGGGGCGCTTCAGCGGGAAGGGCAGGGGCTCCAGAGGCCTTCCCGGGATGCCGTGGGGCTGGCTCGCCGCCGTGGAGAGGGCGGCGCGCACGGCGTCCCTGACGGCACCGGCGACCCTCGCCTCGTCGGCGAAGCGGACCTCTGTCTTCGCCGGATGGACGTTGACGTCGGCCGAGCGGGCGCTCATCTCGAGGTGCAGCACCCCGACCGGGTGGCGGCCCGGGGGCAGGAGCTCCCCGTAGGCGTCGAGCACCGCCCGGGCCAGGTGCCTGTCGGAGAACCAGCGCCCGTTGAGGAAGAAATGCAGCTGGGACGGCCGGCCCTTGTTCAGCGCCGGCCGGGAGACGAACCCCCGCACGGAGCACTCCTCCTCCGGGTAGCCGTCGTACGAGGCGGGCTCGTGGACGGTGTGCTCCACCGGCAGGAGCTCCCGGAAGACCGCGGCGCCCATCATGCCGGCGACGCGCTCGCCGGGGCTTTCGCTCGGGTGGACCGCCAGCGCCTCCCGGCCGTCGGACACAACCCGGAAACCGACGCCCGGGCGGGCGAGCGCGTAGCTCGTCGCGACCGCGATCACGCGGTCCGTCTCCAGGGCGTCGCCCCTGAGGAACTTCCGGCGCGCCGGGACGTTGAAAAAGAGGTCCCGCACCTCGACCGTCGTGCCCGGGGAGCGGCCGGCGGCCCGGGCGTCCCGGACGGCGCCCCCCTCCGCCAGGACCTCCGTCGCCTCCACTGCGTCCAGCGGCCGCGTGAGAAGCCTCACTCGCGCCACCGCCGCGATGGAGGCCAGCGCCTCGCCCCGGAAGCCCAAAGTGGAGATGTTGAAGAGGTCCTCGAGGCTCGATATCTTGCTCGTGGAGTGCCTGTCGAAGGCCAGGACGGCGTCCTCGCGCACCATGCCGCACCCGTCGTCGCTCACCCGCACGAGCCTCCTGCCGCCCTTCTCGATCTCGACGGTCACGTGCCGGGCCCCGGCGTCCAGGGAGTTCTCCACGAGCTCCTTGACGACCGAGGCCGGGCGCTCTATGACCTCGCCGGCGGCGATCTTGGCGACGAGCCCGGGCGGCAGCACCCGGATTCTGGCCTTCATCTTGTGGCCTCCTTCCTGGCGGCCCGGTCGCCCAGCTTCCCCTGGAGCTCGTGCAGGGCGTTGAGCGCCTGGACGGGCGTCATGTTCATGAGGTCCAGCTTCCCGATCTCCTCGAGCACCGGGTGCGGGACCTCCTCGCCCGGGAAGAGCGTCGACTGGGCGAAGGACCTTCCCCCCGGGACGACGCGCCCGGGCGGGTTCTCCCTCTCCAGCGACCGGAGCACCCTCCGGGCGCGCTCGGTCACCTTCCGGGGCAGCCCCGCCAGCCGGGCCACCTGGATGCCGTAGCTGCGGTCCACCGATCCGGGGAGAACCTTGCGCAGGAAGACTATCTCCTCGCCGGCCTCCTTGACGGGCATGTGGTAGTTCTTGACGCGAGGAAGCGATCGCGCGAGCTCGGTGAGCTGGTGGTAGTGCGTGGCGAAGAGGGTCTTGCAGCCCGCCCGGGGCTCGTTGTGCAGGTACTCGGCCACGGACCAGGCGATGCTCAGCCCGTCGAACGTGCTCGTGCCCCGGCCTATCTCGTCGAGCAGGACGAGGCTTCTCCGGGTGGCGTTGTTCAGGATGTTGGCGGTCTCTATCATCTCGACCATGAAGGTGCTCTGTCCCCGGACGAGGTCGTCGGCCGCGCCCACCCGGGTGAATATGCGGTCGACCGTGCCGATGCGCGCCGAGCGGGCCGGGACGAACGAGCCCATCTGCGCCATTATGACGATTAGCGCCACCTGGCGCATGTAGGTGGATTTCCCGGCCATGTTGGGCCCGGTGATGAGCATTATCTGCTCCGAGGTGCAGTCCGTGGCGGTGTCGTTGGGGACGAAGTCGCCCGGCCGGAACATGCGCTCCACGACCGGGTGGCGGCCGTCCTTTATTATGAGCTCCTCGCCGTCGTCCACGGAGGGCTCGGCGTAGCCGTTTCGTCCCGCGGCCTCCGCCAGGCCCCGCAGCGCGTCCAGCTCGGCCACGGCGCGGGCGGTCGCGAGGACCCGGTGCCCCTCGGCCGCCACGCGCTTCATGAGCTCGGCAAAGAGCCTCTGCTCCAGCGCCAGCATCCTCTCCTCGGCGCTGAGGACTATGCCCTCGTACCTTTCGAGCTCCTCGGTGATGTAGCGCTCGCCGGTGGCGATGGTCTGCTTGCGGATGTAGTCGGCCGGGACCGCTCCCAGGTTGGGTTTGGTCACCTCGATGTAGTACCCGAACACCCGGTTGAACCCCACCTTCAGCGAGCGGATGCCGGTGCGCTCCCGCTCCTTGGTCTCGAGGGAGGCCAGCCAGTCCTTGGCATCGCGCACCGAGCCGCGCAGGCCGTCCAGCTCGGCGCTGTGGCCATCCTGCATGAAACCGGCGTCGCGGGTGGTGGCCGGCGGGTCCGGGACTATGGCGGCGGAAAGCAGGCCCGAGACGTCCTCCAGCGGGTCCAGCGAGGCCGCCAGCGCCGCAAGCCTCTGGGAGGGCGAGCCCTCGAAGAGCAGCCGGAGCCGGGCGGCGACGCGAAGGGAGGCCCCGAGGGCCGAAAGATCGCGCGGGGAGGCGTTGCCGAAGCTCGCCCGGCCGTTGAGCCGCTCCAGGTCGTGCACGTCCCGCAGCAGCTCCCGGGCGGTCTGGGCGGCGACCGCGTTGCCCAGAAGCTCGCGCACCGCGCCCAGCCGGCCCCTTATCGCCGGGATGTCCATGAGGGGCTGGAGCAGCCACCGGCGCAGGAGCCTTGCGCCCATCGGGGTGACCGTGTGGTCGATGACCTCGAGGAGGGTCCCCCGCGTCGAGCCGTCCCGGAGGCTCCCTACCAGCTCCAGGTTGCGCTGGCTCACCGAGTCGAGCACCAGGAACTCGCCGGGCGGGATGGTCGACAGGGTGTCGATGCAGAACTCCGAGCCCTTGCGCACCCTGTCCAGGTACGAGACTATCGCCCCGGCCGCCGAGACGGCCTGGTCCAGTCCGGCGCAGCCGAAGCCCTCGAGGCCCGGCACGCCGAAGAACTCCCGGAGGCGCCGGGCGGCGGTTTCGGGCTCGAACTCCCCTTCGTCGAGCTGGACGAACGTCATCTCCGAAAGGGTCTTCAGCGCGCCGGTGAACCGCCTGTCCGTGAAGAGCTCGCGGGGCAGCAGGCACTCCGAGGGGCGCAGCCGGGCCACCTCTCCAGAAAGCCGCCCCATGGCCTCCTCGCCGGAAAGCTCCATCGTGAAGAACTCTCCCGTGGACACCTCCACAGCCGAGAGCCCGAAGCCCCTGGGGCCGCGCGACACCGCGACCAGGTAGTTGCCGAGCTTGTGCTCGAGCATCGAGTCCTCGAGCACGGTGCCCGGGGTGATGACGCGCACCACCTCCCGCCGGACGATGCCCTTGGCCAGGGCCGGGTCCTCCATCTGCTCGCATATCGCGACCTTGAAGCCCTTCCGTATGAGCCGCCGGATGTAGGAGCCGGCTGCGTGGAAGGGGATGCCCGCCATGGGAATCCGGTCGCCGCCCTTGTTGCGCGAGGTGAGCACGAGGTGCAGCTCCCGGGAGGTGGTGGCGGCGTCCTCCCCGAACGTCTCGTAGAAGTCCCCCAGCCGGTAGAGCAGGATGTAGTCGGGGTACTCCCGCTTCATCGACTGGTACTGCTCCATCATCGGGGTGAGCTCGCCCATCTGGATTCTTTGGGGGATTATGGCGGCAGATATTAATATGTCGCCCTAAACAGGTTTATTAGGTGAGAGCGGTATCCACTATTGGGAGATGCATGAGAACCTACATCGACATCACTATCAACCCGAACAGCGCCGGCCCGTCCGAGGTCGTCCACGCCATGCTCAAGCTCGGGATATCCCCGATATTCGGGCCGCACGACTTCTTCATCGACTGGACCACCGAGGCGGAGTTCAAGCGCAAGTTCCGCGAGGTCCACCGGGTGCTCCAGTCGCTCAACATCTCCTACCGCCTCCAGACCTACGAGGCCGCCCAGGAGGAGGCCCGGACCATCGCAGTGATGACGAAGAGGAACGGGCCATAATCTGGGGAAGGGCAGCGGGCAGGGCGCAGGGGGCCGGAGGCTTCGTCCATCCGCGTCCCCTGCACCCAGCACCCCGCGCCCTGCACCCTGCCCGCTGCCTGCTGCCCCTTCCACAATATTTATCAATGTGTTACGCCGGCGTACCACCATGCTTTAATACTCAAGAACGACAATTTTGTAGCAATGCGGGCACGGTGGGCCTTGTTGCTGGTCGCGGGGTTGTTGCTGGCACTGCCGGCGGGGACGGGGCCGTCCGCCGCCGAGACCGGCGACGACATGGGCAGCGCCTGGAGGATCCAGCCGGAGACCGAGGTCTTCGGGCGGCTCAACGAGACCACGGTCCAGGCGAACTGGACGGTGCTGTCGGTCGGGATGGGCAAGGTGCTCAACGTCACCGTGTTCACCGAGGACTGGCCCGCCCTGGACGCGGGGCTCGAGATCTACGACCGCCTGGGGGCTCGCCAGGGGTACTCGCTGTCGCCGTACAGATGGGAGACCGTGATGATACTCACCCACTACACGGGCGACTTCTTCATCCGGGTCTTCGTCGGCCCGGGAGGGGGCGGCGGACGCTACTCCCTCATCGCCCGCGTGCAGGAGCCTCTCCCGGCCGCCTCCGGAGGCACCTACACCGGCGAGCTTTTCAACGACACCGACCACCCGGCGGACATATACCGCGTGTTCCTCCGGGCCGGGGACACCGTCGAGGCCCGCCTCAACGAGACCCCCATCGGGGGCGGAAAGGACGTCTCGCTGGATCTCTACCTCATGGACCTCTGGCCGTCGGGAGGGTTCTACACCTACCTGGACATCTCGTGGTGGTCGGACCCCGTGGAGCGGGTCTCCGGGAAGGCGCCCCACGAGGGCTACTACTACCTCGTCGTCACGGCCTTCAACGGGTCGGGCAGGTACGAGCTCACGGTGAGCGTCACCCCCGGGACGGCCGAGCGACAGGCCTTCCATCAGGACGCCAAAAGCGTCTTCTCGAGGTCGGTCTTCAACAGCTCGCTGGACCAGGCGATGCGCCACTACGTTTGGTACCGTCTGAACATCTCCTTCGCCACCGGCCAGAGGCTGGAGGTCTCGGCGAGCCTGGGCACCGGCTGGGAGAGCGGCATCTTCGAGCTCTTCATCCTTGACGAGCGCCTCCATGTTCTGGTGTCGGCGACCAACTTCCTCGAGGTGTGGAACGCAAAGGTCCAGGCCTACCGCAACCGGACCGCGGACAATATCTCCCTGAACCGGACGTTCTCGAGCGAGGGGACCTACTATGTCATGCTCATGGCCAAGTGGGGGGTGCGCCCCGGGGATGCCGACAACCTCACCGACGCCAACACCGCCGCCGACTTCACGATATCGTTCGACATCCCCCGGCAGAACCATCGGCCCGGGGTCGCCCATCCCCCGGCCGTGCTCGGAATGGACGAGGACACCTCCCTGGGCGGCATCTTCCTCGACCGGGTTTTCGACGATCCAGACCTGCCCGACGGCGACACCCTCACATTCTCGGTCCGGGGCTCGGAGCACCTGACCGTCGCCCTGGCGCCCTCATCCGAGGTCACCATCACGCCTGCGCCCGACTGGTCCGGGCGGGAGGCCTTGTCGTTCAGGGCCACGGATTCCCTGGGCGAATGGGCCGAGTACGTCGGCAACGTGACGGTGAGCCCGGTCAACGACCCGCCCTTCGTTCTCCGGGAGCCCGGGGACACGACGCTCAAGGAGGGCGAACCCTACCCCCGTCTCAACCTGTGGGAGGTCTTCTGGGACGCGGATCTGAAGTACGGGGACATGCTGACTTTCTCCGTTTCGCCGTCACCGTTAGGTTTATATATCGAACCCCCCGGTTTCCTGTCGAGCGGGCCCGTCGAAGCCCCGGCGGGCCATTATAGGCTGCTTTTGAAGGCGACGGATACCGGTGGCCGGGATGCGATATCATATATAGATATTACGGTCGAGAGGGTCCCCCATCCCCCGGTGGCCCTGGTGACTTCCTACCCGCTGAAGATCCCCGAAGGGGGGATGGAATACACCGGTCCGCCCGTGAGCGAGCTCTTCTCGGACCCCGACGGCGAGCCCCTGACGCTGATATCCCAGGGCCTGGGCAATATACGGGTCTGGGAAGGCCCTGACGGCAGGCTCCGCGTCCAGGCGGCGGCCGACTGGGCCGGGGCGGAGACCCTGCGGCTCGAGGCCTGGGACACCGAGAACCTGTCGGCCTGGCTCAACCTCACCGTGACGGTGGTGGCCGGCAACCAGGCCCCGCGCATCCTGTCCGTGATACCGCCGGGCGACCTCACCATATCCGAGGGCAGCGACACCGTCCTGCGCGTCGTGGCGACGGACCGCGAGACGCCGGGCAACCTGACCTACGAGTGGACCGTCGACGGCTCGCTGACGAAAACGGCACTGGTCCGGGGGACCGCCCTGTCTTTGCGCGATCTGGGCGCGGGCTACCACCGCGTCACGGTCACCATCAGGGACCCCGACGGGGGTGAAACCTCCCGAAGCTGGGCCGTGGCGGTCACCGCGGGGCCGCCGGCCGCCGGGGCCAACATGACGGTGGCCCGGACCTCCGGCGGTGCCGTGGCCGCAGTGGGAATCGGGGCGTGGCTCCTCGCCTTCCTCGGGCTCACGGAGAACGGCAAGTACGCGTTCTTCAAGTTCCTCGTCATCCCCCTGTACACGAAGATCCGGCGCGAGGAGGTGCTGGACCACTTCACCCGGGGGCGCATCTACGGCATGATAGAGTCCAATCCGGGGGTGCACTACACGCTCATCAAGAAGAGGGTGGGCGTCGGCAACGGCACGCTCACCTACCACCTGGGCACCCTGGAGCGGGAGGGCTTCATCCGCTCCGAGTGGGACGGCCTCTACAAGCGCTTCTACCCCTCCCAGGCGGCGGTCTCGCAGGGGGAGCCGGTGGTCGAGCTCAGCGCGGTCCAAAAAGAGCTCCTGGGGCACATCCGCCGGAGCCCCGGCATATCCCAAAAGGACCTCGTGGCGAGCACCGGGGTGAGCAAGCGGGTGGTCTCCTACCACATCGCCCAGATGGCCCAGGCGCGCCTGGTCCGCGTGGAGCGCGACGGCAAGCTGGTGAGGTGCTATCCGGTGGAAGAGGCGGCTTCCTGATTCATTAATGACCGCAGCGGGCAGGGGGCAGCGGGCAGCGGGGGGCATCAGGCATTGGGCTACAGGCAGCAGAAAACGACGGACCCGTTCCGCCCCCGCCGCCCGCTGCCCCCTGCTGCCTTGCTGCCCGCTGCCCCTTTTTTCTCACAATAATGTTTATGAATTAGTTACAACACCGTCCCACATAATATTTAAATCCAAGAACCGTATTGGTCCACAAGTAGGTTATTGGAGGCCATAGGATGAAGGGAAGGGCGAGCGTGGTGTACGGCGGATTATTGACGGCATTCATAATGGTGACCTCGGTACTGGGGATCACCAACCTGACGATGCTTACGGCCGGAGACTCGGGCCGGGCGGTCGTCTTGGAGGACACCGACTCCGACATTTCCAACAACGACGATTACTCGACCGCGCAGACTTTCAACAGCGGCGACTTCCTCCTGGGGACCACCGGGCTGGGGGACCCCCACAGAATCGACATGTTCGTCCTGAAGAACGTCCCCGCCGGCAAGGTCATAAACGCCTCGCTTCTCATAACCAACTTCAACACCCAGCCCGGGCAGGGCCAGTGCATACTGCTCGAGGGCTGGAACAAGTACCACCTCGACCACCTCGCCTGGTCCAACCGGGAGGACAACCCGGAGCGGCGCAGGTGGGAGGCCATCACCTTCCTTTGCGTCGTCACGGGCGACTACTACATCAGCGTCAAGCCCATCGCCGGCCAGGGGACCATCAACTACCAGCTGAATGTCCAGGTCTTCGACCCTGAGGACATCACCTCCAAGATCGGCTCGGGCGGCGCCTTCGGCACCACCATCCCCGGCCAGGTCTCCTCGCTCAAGTGGTACCCTGGCAAGTGGTACAAGTTCACCATGTCCGGCGAGCAGAGCGGCATGAACGACTACCTGTACGTCAACATGACCGAGCCGGGCGCGCCCGAGCAGAGGCTCTGGGGCGACATCTACGTGCGCAACCTGGAGCCGGAAAGTTACTCCTACTGGCTGAACCACTCCTGGTGGCTGGACAGCTTCGTCCAGTACGAGGAGGTCCACGCCGCCGCGACCTACGAGGGCCCGCGGACCTACTACCTCGACATCCAGGCCTACAACACCTCCGGGCAGAGGTCGGAGAACTACGAGCTCCGGTTGACGAAGACACTCATCGAGAGCGACGGGGACAACCACCCGAAGATCGCCACGCCCGTGACCTACGAGTCGGGCAAGACGGTGGTGCGCAAGTACGGCAACGTGACGCGCGGTCCGGACATGTTCGACTGGTACAGGGTGTACCTCAACAAGGGCGAGGGCGTCTCCGCCAACCTGACGCTGATGGAGAAGAGCACCGCCATCTTCCGCCTCTCGATATACCGCGACAACAAGACCTCCCCGCTGCCCGAGCCGGGCTACGACCTCATGAGCTCGTGGACCAACAAGCCCGCCGAGCAGATACTCAACCGCGTCAACGCCCTGACCACCAACGTCGACCAGGAGGGCTGGTACTACATCGGCGTCATCGCCCAGATCGGCATCATGCCGACCAACATGTCCAACCTGTGCGACTGGACCGCCCAGACGGCCTGGGGACGGTACATGCTGGACATCACCCTCCCGGACCGGACGGTCGCGCCCAACATCGTGAACGAGCCGCCCCAGATCAACATGGCCGAGGGCGGCACGGACACGAGCCTCAAGCTGAACTTCACGGGCTCGAACAACGGAGTGTTCGCCGACGCGGACATGGCCAAGGATTGGGGCGACGCTCTGACCTTCACCTCGAGCGGCAACCCCGATTTCGCCATATCCATCAAGCCCACCTCCGAGGACATTGAGGCGACCGTGTCCATCACGCCCAACGAGTACTTCAACGGGGAGGCCAACATAACCTTCACCGCCACCGACCTCTACGGCAAGTACAACTCGGTTATAGTGCATGTGCGCGTCACCCCGGTCAACGACGCTCCCATAATCCGGGCCAGGATACCCGACTTCACGGTCTTCGAGGGCGGAGTCAACAACACGATGAAGGACATCGACCTCCTGAACGTGTTCACCGATCCCGACTTCCCGCCGCGCGGCGACGACAGGCTGACCTTCACCGTGGACGACTCGGAGTTCCCCGCCACGATAACCGACGGCAAGCTGACCTTCGGGACGGCGCCCAGCTTCCCGGGCAAGGAGAACCACATCGTCACCGTGGCCATCACGGCCACGGACCTCGGCGGGCTGTCGGCCCGGCTGGTGGTCAACATAACGGTCATCAACCTCAACCGCCAGCCCATCTTCATGGAGGAGAACAAGAACACCGAGATCTACGAGGACATGGTGTCGTACTTCGACCTCAACAGGATATTCGTCGACCCCGACGCCGACCCGCTCACCTTCGTCTTCCTCGGCGGCGCCTCCGACAACCTGACGGTGGAGATAGCCCCCAACGGCAGCGCCATGCTGCGCCCCTCCCACGACTACTTCACCGCCCAGGAGATACTGAGGTTCAAGGCGATCGACCCGCTGGGGGCCAACCGGACCGGGGAGCTCATAGTGCGCATCAACAACATGAACGACCCACCCTACCTGCTCCCGGGAGGCATGGTGCCCGACCCGCTGGAGGAGATCGTGATAAACGAGGACCAGGCCCAGCCCTTCAAGGTCTCCGCGGCCGATGTCGACAACAAGACCACCGAGCTCCGCTACACCTGGTTCATCGACGATGTCGAGAAGACCCGCCTGGGCACCTACCAGTTCTCCTGGAAGCCCGGGTTCGACGACTCGGGCGCCCATGTCGTGAAGGTGCGCATAAGCGACGGCCTGGCCTACATCGACGCCGAGTGGAACGTCACGGTGAACAACGTGAACCAGGTCCCGCAGATACTGGACCTTTGGCCCCTGAACAACACCGAGGTGGACTACAACACCAAGATTACCTTCCGTGCCAACGCCACGGACGCCGACGGCGACCAGCTGACCTTCTTCTGGCGCCTTTCGGACGGCACGCTGCTCAAGACCGAGAGCGGGAAGACCTCCTCGACCTTCTCGAAGACGCTCTCGGGCGGCAAGCAGCACATCGTGGTGCTCGAGGTCAACGACGGCAAGGGCGGCGTGAACCGGCAGTACATCTACATCAAGGTGAAGTCCAAGCCGGACGACGGGGGATTGCCGGGCTTCGAGGCCCTGGCCGCCCTGGGGGCGCTCGCCCTCGTCGGGGTCGCCGCGGCCCTGATGCGCCGGAAGCAGTAGACCCCCAAACCCCGCCCCCTCCGGGGGGCGGGGCTTCTCCTTTTTCATATTCCTAGTGGGAATTTCAACTCTTTTTCCAGCAAGGAGGAAGGCGCGAGGCGCTGGGCGCAAGGCTTGAGGCGCGAGGGTGAAGGCGCAAGGCTCAAGGGGGACAGGAGGGAGATTCCACTCTCGCTCCTTCCGCCTTGCGTCCTGCGCCCTCGCCCCTTGCGGCCTGCACCTTGTCCCTTCCCTTGCGCCCTGCGCCCTGCGCCTTTATTCAATCCCTCCGATCACAGCTCGCTGAGGCCGTCGAGGGTCCTCTGCACCAGCGCCCCGATGTCGAGCCTCGCTTCCTCGGCCTCGAGGTCGGCGAGCAGGGCCCGCGTGGCGGGCCGCTCGGGGACCGCGGTGCAGCAGCTTCCCGGCTGGATGCTTATCTCGTAGGTGCCGATCCGCTTGGCGATCTCGACGATCTCCTGCTTGTCCAGCCCGATGAGCGGCCGGAGGATGGGCACGGGCGCGGCCGGGTACTCCGCGGCGATGTTCTGGAGGGTCTGGGAGGCCACCTGCCCGAGCGACTCGCCCGTGACGATGGCCTGCGCCCCTTCGCGCAGGGCCAGCGCTCCGGCCACGCGCAGCATCATCCGCCGGCACAGGACGCAGTGGAGGTTCTTTTTGCAGCTTCCGAGGAAAGCGGCGTGGCTGGCCCCGTGGGGCGCGGCGAACTGGCGTATGCTGCGACCGTGGAGCCGCTCGAGCCTTCCGGCCATCTCCCGCACCTTGGTCAGCTGGTGCTCCAGGCCGCCGTACGGCCGGTTGTCCATGTGGAGGGTCAGGAGGTCGGCCCCGCGCTCCATCATGAGATGGGCCGCCACGGGCGAGTCGATGCCGCCCGAAAGGAGGGTCACGACCTTCATCGCGGACCCCAGAGGGCAGGGGGGATAAATAGGCTGCGCCGTCGCAAACGGGGGGCAGGATGCTAGGAGGGAATACACCTAAATGGCGGTCACGGGGGCGTACCGATCTCATTAAAAGCCCAGGAACCGTAAAACATGGAATCGGTGAAATGAAATGGGTCGTGGGATGAACCTGCCGACCTTCATCTGCCTGGCCGCATTGCTGGCGCTGTCGATCCCTGGCCCTTTCCTTTGGGCCGCCCCGGGCGACGCCGGGCAGCAGGACATCCAGGCGATGGGCGCCGGCCTCGTGATCGCCCCCCATAGGTGATTCGGGAAAGGCGCAAGGCGCAAGGGACAAGGGGGTCCTTTTAGAAAATCCGGCTCCTTGCGCCCTGCGCCTCAAGCCTTGCGCCTTGCGCCCTGCGCCTCAAGCCTTGCGCCTTGCGCCGCGCGCCCTGCGCCCTGGTTTTTAAGGGTAATACGCCAGCGCCGCCGCCACGAGCAGCAAGTTCAGTATCCAGTGCCCCGCCATCATGCCCAGCACGTTCTTCGTGCGCCAGTAGACGAGGCCGGTCACCGCGCCCGTGAGGCCCAGGAAGAGCACCGCCCCGGCCGGGCCCGCCAGGTCCTTGAGCCACCCGTACTCCAGGACATGGGCCCCGGCCCACGCCAAAAACTGCGCCAGGATTCCCCAGGCCGGCCCCCCGGCCCTCTCCACCTCGAGCTGGACGATGCGCTTCGTGAAGAAGTCCACCGAGGCGACCTGGATGAGCGTGAAGAACGCCCAGCCCGAGAGCCCCGGCGCCGCCGTGCGGTACCAGCGGAAGTGCTCCGGGTTCATCGGGACCAGCGCCAGCAGGGGTAAAAGGAAGAGCAGGTAGGTCCCAATCCCGGCCAGAAAGCCCCGGTCCAGCCCCCCGAGCTCCGGGCTCCGGCGCGTGAAAAGCAGGATCGTGAACGGCACCGCCAGGAACCCGATAAAGACGGCGAGCTGGTGCGCGCCCCGGCCGAACGGCGTCAGGGGCAGCCCGTAATCGAGGGCCAGGTAGGCCCCGCCGCCCAGGAGCAGGCACGCGCCGATGAAAGGCACGGGACCCTCCAACCGTCTTTTCGATTCCTGAGGCCCGGCGGGGTTCACAGCATGCCCCCGATGCCGGACATGTCCAGGAAGTCGGCGTCGCTGAAAACGACGCCCTCGCGGACCTCGGGGGCGCCCAGCGCGCCGGCACCGTTCAGGAAGGCGAGCAGGCTGGCGCGCCACCAGAGGTCGAGCGCGCAGTCCCGCAGGATGTCCAGGTAGGCCTCCTCGAACTCCTCCTCGAAGCGCGTCGCCCGCACCACGAGGGCGGCCGAGCCGGCCATGGGGTCGCGCCTGTTCAGGAGCTGCATGTAGTCCACGAACCCGGCGCGCCCCTCGGAGGTCATCTCGAGGAGCGGCACCGCCCGGAGCGGCCACTCGCCGGACAAGACGAGCCCGCCGTCCTCACGGAGGCCGAAGCGCCGGAGCGTCCCCTGCCGGACCTGGAACACCTGCCACTCGAGCGCCGGCGAGACGTAGACCGGCAGCCGGGCCGCCTCGGCGATGCCGAAGGTCTCCGAAACGAGGTCAGCCACCTCGTCGCGGTCCGCCTCCAGCCCGGCGGGCCAGCGCTCCATCTCTTCGTTGAGGAGCAGGCGCGTCCCCTGGAGCTCCACGGGCACCCCCCGCCGGAGGGCCTTCTCTACGAAGTTCCCCCACTCGCGCCGCGCGGCGGCGGCCGCGGGCGCCAGGTCCGGGACCGCCCCGTCCCGCAGGATGGCCTCCAGCAGCTCCGCCAGGGGCTGTCCCTCCTCACGGTTTATGCCCCGGCAGGAGAGGTTTGCGCAGCACTGGACCCGGTCGAGGAAATGGACCCGGAGGGGGAAGGCGCGGCAGTGGAAGGGCCTTCGGCCGTAGTCCGTGCACCGGCGGTCGCGGAGGAGGGCGCAACCCCCGGCGCCGCCCTGGAGGCGGATGTGGGGGCTGCCGTCGGCCTCCTCGAGCACCTCGGGGCGGGCGCTCCGGAAGTGCTCGAGCTCCCGGCCGGCGACCTCGGGCGGGCAGAGGCAGCAGTAGGCGCAGCCGTCGAGGCACCGGAAACGGAGGCACTCGAGCTCGGAGCGGTCCACACGCGTTTCCATGGGGGTCTGCCGCACCTCGAACGGCCGGCCGGCCCAAAAGCTTTTCCGGGCGGGGCCGGATACCGTACCGTGGTCTCCCGGGCCCAGTTTATAATCGCCGTCGCCCTCCTGGCGGTCGCCATAGGGGCGGCGTTCCTGCTGCTCCCCTCGAAGCCCCCCGGGCCAGCCCCGGAGGTCGTGATGGACGGCGGGCAGTTCGCCCAGGAGCACGCGCAGTACAAGGTGAGCCCGCCCCGTGGCGGGCCCTACGACGGCTACTACGACTTCCCGTCGCTCGCCCCCGGCGACATCCTCCGCATACGCGACCGGATCGCCTCGCTCGAGTACGACGACCGCACCCGCGCCACCGCGGTGGTCCTCTCCGGGTTCGAAGGCTCCGACACGCTCGGGGACGGCCTCTTCTTCGCCGGGAACCTGACCGGCAGGTACAAGATCGGCGACCCCGTCCAGATAACCTTCCACGTTGTCCAGACCACAGTAAAGTACGACAACGCCACGGTCTCCGCCGAGCTCCTGGACGAGTGGAACGGCAAGGCCAGGGAGAGCTCCCCGGACGGAATCCCGGCCGGGGCGATCCGGCGGTATGGGTGAACGAAGGGGCAGCGGGGAGCGGGGGGAAGGCGCAGGGCGCAGGGCGCAAGGCGCGAGGCTTGAGGCGCGAGGGATAAGGCGCAAGGGTCAAGGGGGATCGTCCCTTGCGCCTTGCGCCTTGCGCCTCCGTCCCTTGCGCCCTGCGCCTTGCGCCTTGCGCCTTCCCCCCGCTGCCCGCTCCCTTTTATAAGAATCTAAGCTTGGGCAAAGTTGCCTCCAACCTAAATACAGGAATGCGCATGGGCATTGGAGGCATGATCATGGATCAGCAGACCTACCTGAGGATGAAGGAGAAGAACGTCGACACGCGTCTCCTCAAC
>VGTL01000052.1 GCA_016874675.1 Methanobacteriota archaeon
AAACGGCCAAGATGCATCCGGGGTCCGTTTTAGCGATAGCTTTGACCGGATTGGGTATTTTGAAGGACAGGTTTAAAAAGGAGAGAAGCCGTCCACGTCACGGGGACGGCCGGCTTTCACATAGGTGCTCCCTTGTTGCCTTTCTGCCTTGCTGCCTTTCTGCCTTGCTGCCTTTCCCCCTCACGCCACATCTTGCGCAATATTCAAATGCAACACCGTCATGAGGGGTATGGAAACGTGGTAAGAATGGCAAGGTTCTTCAGCATCGAGGACATGAAGGCGAAGGATATCATGAGCACCGACGTCGTCAAGGCCGACTGCGGGGAGGTGCTCTCAGAGCTCCTGGGGCAGATGAAGAAGAGCGACGTCTACGAGCTCCCTGTCCTCGAGAAGGGCAAGCTCGTCGGGGTGGTGAGCTACAGCGCCCTTCTCAAGCGCCGGCAGTTCCCCCTGAGCTCCGAGGCCAGGACCGTAATGGTCTCGGCCCCGGAGGTGGACGAGGACGACAGCGTCGCCCACATCGCCGAGGCGCTCATATCGAGCGACCTGCGCGCCGTGCCGGTCACCCGCCGGTCCAAGCTGGTGGGCATGGTCTCCCGCGGCGACATCGTTCGCAACCTCTCCGGCGTGAAGGAGCTCTCGTCGCTTAGGGTCTCCGACATCATGACCCCCTCGCCCGTCACCGTGGGCGAGAAGGACAACATAGAGCACGCCCGCCAGGCGATGATGTCCCTCGACGAGCGGTCGGTCCCGGTGGTCGACCCCGGGGGCCGCCTGGTGGGCGTGATCGGCGCCCGGGACATCGTCCAGCTCGTGGAGAGCCAGCGCGAGAGGCGCAACTCCCGGCCGCTGGGCGACCGCGTCGACCTCAACATCACCGTCGACAGCGTGATGAGCTCCCCGGCCGTGGCCCTCTCCCCGGACGCCCCCCTCTCCGAGGCTCTCGCCCTCATGGCCAAAAACCGCATCTCCAACGTCATGGTTGCCGACCGGGACCGCCCGGTCGGGGTCATCGGCCAGGCCGACGTGCTCGAGTACCTCACCTCGCTCAAGGAGCGGGAGGGGATGTACCTCAACATCACCGGCCTCGACGACCACGACCCGGACACCTACGACGGCATCTACTCCATCGTTGAGAAGGCGATGAAGCGCGTCATGAACCTCGCCCGCCCCCAGACGATGACCATGCACATCGCCCGCCACAACGCCCGGGGCGACGTATCCAAGCACTCCATCAGGGTCCGGCTCCAGACCAGGAAGGGCCTCTACCTCGCCTCCGCTTTCGACTGGGACGTGTTCTCGGCCACGGACGACGCCATGCGCAAGCTCGAGCGCCAGATCAGGCGCGAGGCGGACCGCGTCAAGGCCAAGCCGCACAAGAAGGGGATAGTGGACTAGGGAAGGGCAGCGGGCGGAGGGCAGCGGGCGGAGGGCAGCGGGGAGTGGGCAGCGGGGAGTGGGCAGCGGGGAGTGGGCAGCGGGGAGTGGGCAGCGGGTTCAGACGGGCCAGTGCTTCTTGAGCCGGCGCACGGCGGCCTCCACCGCGAAGGAGCCGACCCCCTGCTCGTCGGCGCTGCGGTCGTGCTCGCACGATATCCTCTTCCCCTCGAACACCGCCACCGCGCCCGCCACGACCTCGGCAAGGGCCCCGGCGTGGTACCCGCCCTCCAGGGTGAAGCAGACGGCGCCGCCGCAAAGCTTCCTCGCGAGCCCCAAGAGCTCCTCCGTCAGGGAAACGTAACCGGGCGAGGTGAGCGAGAGACCTCCCAGCGGGTCCATGTAGTGGGCGTCGCCGCCGAAGCTGACCAGCATCGCCCCCGGGCGGTACCTCTCGAGCACCGGGTGCAGTATCCGTTCCGAGAACAGCCCGAAGGTGGCGTCCCCGCTGCCGGCCGGAAGCGGCACCGGGATGTTGAAGCCCAGCCCCTCGCCCTCGCCCAGGTCGTCCACGGCGCCGGTGCCCGGGTATATTCCGCCCTGGTGGGTGGAGATGTAGAGCACGTCCCTCCTCGAGTGGAATATGTCCGAGGTGCCGTTGCCGTGGTGCAGGTCGATGTCCACTATCGCCACCCTTCCGACCTTCTCGAGCAGCGCCTCGGCCGCAACGGCCGCGTTGTTGAAGTAGCAGAAACCCCCGCCGTGATAGGAGCCGGCGTGGTGGCCAGGGGGCCTGACCAGGGCGAAGACGGGCCTTTTGGTCTCCATCGCCCGGCGCGCCGCAAGCACGGTCCCTCCGGCGGCGAGAAGGGCTATCCGGTAGGTCTCCGGGCGGACGTAGGTGTCGGGGTCCATGTAGCCCTCGCCGAAGTTGCGCACCGAGTCTATGTAGGCGGCGGTGTGGACCTTTTCCAGAAGCCCCGGGTCCACCGGCTCCGGCGTCAGGACGTCCTTCCAGAGCCCCTCCAGCCTGAGCCGCTCCACGATGGCGGCGAGCCTCTCGGGCCTCTCGGGGTGCCCGATGGTCTGGCGGTGCTCGTGGTACCCGGGATGATGCACAAGAGCCATCGCGACCGGCGCCGAATCGGAATATCACTATGTTAATCTTTTGACTGTGCCGGGATTATATGTACAGCCGGCGCGGGTCCACCTCGCGCCTCAGTATCCGCAGCTCGTCTCGGGTCGGCGGCTCGTTCCGCCCGGCGTTTTCCGGCACGACGAGTTCGAACCCGGTGTTCTGCCGCACCTGCTCCACTGTGACACCCGGGTTCAGGGAGTGGAGACGCATGCGCCTGGTCGCCCCGTCGTAGTCCATCACGGCGAGGTTGCTCACGACGCGATACGGGCCGGAGCCCGGCGGCAGGCCGGCCCGCTCGCGGGCGCCGGGCCCGTCCAGGTAGCCGGCGGTCGTCATGAAGTCCAGCCGCTCGACGAACTTGCGCGGATTGTGGTCGGGGACCAGGGCTACGGTCCTCCAGCAGAGCGCCCCGATGTCGCAGCCGCCGCCGCTCCCCGGCAGCCGGACCGCCGGCCGGGAGTGCTCCCCGATGACGGTCGTGTTGAGGTTGCCGAAAGGGTCTATCTGCGCCGCCCCCACGAAGCCGTACTCCAGGAAACCCCTCTGGGCCGCCTCCATGACCTCGGCCAGGCTGACGGCCGAGATCGCGCGCTGGAATGTCTGCTGGGCCCCCACGTTGAGCGGCAGGCAATCGAGGGCCGGGTCCGTGCCGCCGAACTCGAACACGGCCATGAGCCCGGGGGCGTGGTGCTTCTTGGCCAGCGCCGCCGCCAGCATGGGCACGCCCGTCCCGATGAACGCCATCTTGCGGTTCTCCATGATCCGCGCGACCAGGCATATGAGGAGCTCGGTGCCGGAATACTCACGAGCGGGCAGGGTGCGGGGTGCAGGGTGCAGGGCGCGGAGGCCCGTCGCCTTTCTCCCCGCACCCCGCACCCCGCACCCCGCACCCTGCCCGCTCCCCACTGCCTTCTTCCCCATTCCTACCGCCCCCTGCAGGCCCTCTCGAGGCGCCGCAGGTGCCGCCTGCCGCCCACAAGCTCCAGGTATTCCTCGTGGGAGCGCGGTCCGCGGACGTACTTCTCCAGGTAGGCCCGGGTCCCCTCCTCGGTGCGGGTCGCCTCCAGGTACTCGTCCACACGCGGGCGGTCCATGGCGTACTCGTAGCACATCTCCCCGGGGTGCGAGCCGTATCTTGCGACCACCACCGCGTCGACCAGGTAGTGCGGGATGACCGTCCTCTCGGGGACCTTCCGGATGGCCGACCCGGGCACGACGCGCTCGGTGCTGAGTATCAGCCTCCTCGAGGCGCGCGAGAGCTCGAAGCCCAGTCCGTACGTGCCGTCGATCTGGGCGTTGCCGAAACGGTCGCAGCGGTGCACGTGGATGATGCCGACGTCCGGTGCCAGGGCCGGCAGGAGGCAGAGCATCTTTCCGGAGAACGGGCACCGGCCCAAAACCGCGGCGCTCCGGCGGAAGGTGTCCGTGCCCAGCATCGTGCGCGACGGGATGTAGGGTATGCCCATCGCCGCCGCCTTGAACCTCCAGGCCAGTGCGGCGTTGGTCCATTCCGTCACCTCGACCTTCCCGGCGGCGGCGAGCCTCCGGAAGGCCCCGGAGAGGCCGAAGACCTCGTGGCCGATGTAGACGTTGTCTATCCTGCGCACGAGCCCGGAGGCGACCAGAAGGTCGATGTCCATCCCCCCCTGGCCGGCGATCGACAGGTCGCCCGGGCCCTGGCGGACGACCTCGCGCGCGAGGGACATCGGGGCCCGCACCATCCCGTAGAGGTCCGTTGCGACGTAGTCGCCCGGCCGGACGAACCTCCTGACGGCCTCGCGCTCGGACATCCGCTTGTCCACCGGCGAGTGGGGCTTGTTCGCCCTGACGAACTCCCGGAACCCGTCCGCGTCCGGCCGGACGAAGAGCGCCCCCTCGCCGCTGCCCATCCGCCTCTCCCCATCGCCGGAACCGCCTGGGGCAATAAAGGGTTTGCGCCCGTCCGGCGGGCACGAAAACCTTGATATCCGGGAAGCCGGATGGCGGCGCCGGTGCTCCGATGAAGAAGGACCTCCTGTCGATGATAGACCTCCGCGACGAGGTGGCCCTGCTCCTGGACATGGCGGGGAACATCAAGGAGTGGCTCCGGACCGGCCAGACCTACGGGCCCCTTCGCGGTAAGACGCTCGGGATGATCTTCGAAAAGTCCTCCACCCGCACGCGCGTGTCGTTCGAGGTCGGCATGACCCAGCTTGGGGGCCACGCCATCTTCCTGAGCCCCCGGGACATGCAGATGGGCCGCGGCGAGACCGTGGCGGACACGGCGCGCACCCTCAGCCGGTACGTCGACGCCATAGTCTACCGGGCCTTCGACTGGAAGGTGGTGCGGGAGCTCGCCGAGCACGCCACGGTTCCGGTCATCAACGCCCTGGACAACCGGGAGCACCCCTGCCAGATTATGGCCGACCTTTTGACCATCCGCGAGAGGCGGGGCTCCTTCGAGGGGCTCAAGCTCGCCTACGTCGGCGACGGCAACAACGTGTGCAACTCGCTCCTCCTGGGCTCCGCATTCGTGGGCATGAACATGACCGCCGCCTGCCCGAAGGGCCACCACCCCGACCCGGAGCTCCTCGAGTACGCGGTCCACGCCGGCCGCGAGAACCGCTGCAAGATAGAGGTGGTGGAGGACCCGCGCCAGGCCGCCGAGGAGGCCGACGTCCTCTACACGGACGTCTGGGTCTCGATGGGCGAGGAGTCGCAGAAGGAGGAGAAGGAGCGCCTCTTTGGGCCCTACCAGGTGAACTCGTCGCTTCTGGCCTGCGCCAAATCGTCGTGCATGGTGCTCCACTGCCTGCCGGCCCACCGCGGTCTCGAGATCACGGACGACGTCATCGACGGCCCCCAGAGCTTCGTCTTCGACCAGGCCGAGAACCGGCTGCACGCGCAGAAGGCGATTCTCGCGCGGTTGGTCGGGTAGGGCGCAGGGGTGGAAGGCAGGAAGGCAGGAAGGCAGGAAGGCAGCAAGGCAGCAAGGCAGCAAGGCAGGAAGGCAGCAAGGGAAGGGAGGATGGCAGGAAGGCAGCAAGGGAAGGCAGGATGGCAGGAAGGCAGCAAGGGAAGGGAGGAAGGCAGGAAGGCAGCAAGGGAAGGGAGGAAGGCAGGAAGGCAGCAAGGGAGCAAGGAGGACGGCCGTCCGTCCCTTCCTGCCTTGCTGCCCTGCTGCCTTGCTGCCTTCCTGCCTTTTCCCCTGCGCCTTGCGCCCTGCGCCTCATTCTTCAATTATTGAATCATAAAATATACTAACCCGCCGGCCCCATATTCCGCCCGATGGAACGGCCGGCTCTCGCCCTGGGACTGGCGCTGCTTCTCTCCCTGCCACTCGCGGGGCCGCCCCCGTCGGGCCCCGATCGAGCTTTGGAAGCGACCGCGGGGGGCCGGGAAGCGGCCGCGGGCCTCTCGGCGCTGCCGCCCCAAGGCTTCATCGAGAACGCCGGCCAGCTTTCGGACGGCTCCATCCGGTTCCACACGACCGGCCCTATTCCGGCGGCGTTCACGGACACCGGTGTCACATTCCTCGTGCGGGGCCCGGCCGGCCCGGCGGCGTGCGCGATGCGCTTCGCCGGGGCGCGGCCGGTCCGCCCGGCCGGCCTCGACCTCCTTCCGGCGCCGTGCAATTTCATGTTCGGCAACGACCATGCGAGGTGGAGGACGGGCGTCCCGGCGTTCGGGGGACTGCTCTATGAGGGCCTCTACACCGGCATCGACCTGCGCTTCCTGGCCCGGGAGGGCGGCCTCAAGTACGAGTTCAGCGTCGCGCCCGGCGCCGACCCGGCCGCGATCGCCCTGGAGTACGAGGGCGCCGTTCCCTCGCCGGAGGGCCGGGCCGTCCGGCTGGACACGCCGGCGGGCCCGCTGAGGGACGGGGAGCCGGTGGCCTACCAGCCGTCGGAAGGGGGCCCGACGGCCGTGGAGGTCCTCCCGGTCGTTTCCGGGTCGAGGGTTTCATTTTGGCTCGGCGGCTACGACCGTTCCCGGCCGCTGGTAATCGACCCGCTTCTCTGCTGCACGGTCGTGGGAGGCTCGGCCGACGACTACGCCATGGCGATGGCCGTGGACCGCTTCGACAACGCCTACATCACCGGGGAGACGCTCTCGGCCGACTTTCCGGTCACCCCGAACAACTGGTCCGGCCGCCCGCTGGGCGACCCCTCGTCGTTCGACCTCTTGGTGGTCAAGCTCGCCCCCGACGGCCGGCGGGTGCTCTTCTCCACGTACATCGGCAGCGGCGCCAACGACTTCGCCCACGACATCCGCGTGGACGGCTCCGGGTTCGTGTACGTCACGGGCTACACCTACGGGTTCGACTTCCCGGTGACCAACGGCTCGTTCGACCGCTCCTACAACGGCTACGGGGACGTCTTCGTCCTCAAGCTCAGCCCCGCCGGCACGACCCTGCTGTTCTCCACGTATGTCGGCGGGGACGACGTCGACTTCGGCTACGCGCTGGCGGTCGCCGGAGACCTCTCGGTCATCGTCGCCGGGGGGACCCGCTCGATGGACCTCCCGGTCACCCCCGGCGCCTTCCAGACCTCGATAAGGACGGGCCCAAGCGACGAGGACGCTTTCGTCCTCCGGCTCTCCTCGGACGGGTCCACACTCCAATACTGCACCTACCTGGGCGGCGGGGGCCGGGACTACGTGCTCGCCGTCGAAGCGGACGCCGCGGGGCGGGCCACCGTGGCGGGCACGACCACCTCGCCCGATCTTCCAGTGACGGCCGGGGCGCTCTCCTCGAGCCTGGGCGACACCGACGCCTTCGTGGCGAGGCTGGGCGACCGGGGGGACGATCTGGAGTTCTGCACGTACCTAGGCGGCTCGGGCGTGGACACGGCCGCCTCGCTCGTCCTGGAGGACTCCGGCGGCTGCCTCGTCGCCGGCGAGACGACCTCGTCCGACTTCCCCGGGGCGTTTTCCGGCGCCGGCGGCCCGCTGAAGGGGAGGCGGGACTGCTACGTGGCCCGTGTGGCGGGCGACGGCACGCGCGTCGACGGCTCGACCTTCTTCGGCGGCTCGGGGGACGAGAGCGCCGCCGGCCTGGTGCGAGACAGCGGGGGCAACATCACCCTGGCGGGCTCGACCTCCTCCGGCAACCTTCCGGTGACCGCGGCCGCGTCCGGGAACGGGTCGGGCGGCCTGACCGACCTCTTCATAGCCCGGTTCGATAGCTCCTTCAGGGACCTGCTCTACGCCTCCTATCTCGGGGGCGCGGGCAACGACACCTGCGCGGGAGTGGCGTTCGGGGCGTCCGGGGAGCTCGTGCTCGCCGGCACGACGGACTCGCCGGACCTTCCCGGCACGACCAACGGCACGGACGGCTCCCGGGATGTGTTTTTGGCGCGCCTGGCCCCCGTGTGCGTTCCCGGGGAACCCACCCTGACGGTGAAGGCGGGCGACCACGCGGTGCTGCTCAGGTGGACGCCCTCAAGGGTCGGCTCCGGCGGGCTGACCGGGTACGCCGTCTACCGGGGAAAGGCCCCCGGGGCCCTCGCACTCTCCTGCGGCCTCCAGGCCGGCCAGCTCGAGTACCTCGACTCCGGTCTGGAGAACGGGGTAATGTACCACTACGCGCTCTCGGCCCGCAACGCCTCCGGCGAGAGCGCCCTCTCCGCGGTGAGGGCGGCCATGCCCGGGCTGCCGCCCTCGGCGCCCCGGAACCTCACGGCTGCCGCGGCGCCCTCCCTCGTGAGCCTCTCCTGGGAGCAGCCGGAGGCCCTCCACGACCTGCCGGTGCTCAAGTACCGGCTCTCCAGATGGCGCTCCGGCACCGCCAGCGCGCTCCATGCGGAAGTGGTCAACGCCACCTCGTTCGAGGACAGGAGCGCCAGCAACGACATCCTGTACTGTTACGTCGTCACCGCGGTCAACATCATAGGCGAGGGCGACCACTCCAACGAGGTCCAGGCGATGCCGTCCGGGAGGCCCTCCGCCCCGGAGAACCTCTCCGTCCGGGCCGACGGCCGGTCCGCCACGCTGATTTGGGACCGGCCCTCCAACCTGGGCGCCGGCGAGGTGACGGGGTACACGGTCTTTCTCCAGCTGGACGACGGCCGCCGCAGGATGCTGGGGACGACCCGGGTCTGCCTCTTCGTCGACCGCAACCTCTCCGTCGGCAACCACTCCTACCGGGTGCGGGCCGATTCCGTCCTCGGAGAGGGATACCTCTCCGACACGGTGACCGTGGAGATCCTCAACCTGCCCCCGGTCGCCGGTTTCACGGTCGACCGGCTGGAGGGCACCACCGCCACCCCGTTCGCGTTCTCGTCCGCCCCCTCCTACGACCGAGACCTGGAGATCGTCAACTACACCTGGCGCTTCGGGGACGGCACCACTGCGTACGAGCAGGACCCGATTCACTACTACCCCCGGCGGGGCCTATACAACATCACGCTGCGCGTCCGGGACCGCGACGGCGGAGAGGCCACGGCGGAGGGCATGGTCCTGGTCCTCAACACGCCCCCCTCGGTCGTTTCGGCCCTCCCCGGCCCGTCGCTGGTGGTCCGCCGCGGGGGATTCCGGGAGTTCGCCCTGACGGTTGTGGACCCCGACCTGGACGTGGTCGTCACGACCTGGTACCTCGACGGGGCGCTCCGGGGGACGGGGAACGCCACGCGCCTCACGTTCGACCGGACCGGTGAGCACTCCGTGGTCGCCGAGGTCAGCGACGGCGAATCGACCACGCGCGTGGGCTGGAACGTCACGGTCGAGCCCGAGCCCCCGGCGGGGGGGCGCCTCCCGGAGTCCTGGGTGGCCGGAGCGGTGGCGGCCGCTGCGGCGGCCGTGGCAGGGGCCGCCGTCTTCCGGCTCCGGGCCGCCCGCCGCAGCGGCGGGCCGGGCGGGCCGGCCGGCAGGAAAGGGACGGGGCGGGCCGGTCCGGGACGCTCGCGCCGCCGCCCCGTCAGGCGGGCGCCCCAAAAACATATTATACGGAAACGGTATTCCTAAATCGTTCCGGGACCGGTGGTGGAGATGGGGAACGAATCTGCGGCAGGGGACATGGCCGGAAAGTACGAGCAGGAGAGGCAGAGGCTCGCCAAGCTCTGGGACGCCTACGAGAAGCAGGAGAAGGAGATGGCCGCCCTCAAGGAGAAGCTGGCCCGCCTGGAGAACGAGCTTTTGGACCGGGACCGGATAATCAAGAGCCTCAAGGATGTTTTAGAGACGCGCGACCGGCGAACCCGCGAGCTCGAAATCGAGCTTTCGAGCCTGCGCGGCGACAAGTCCGGCTGGGAGCCGCGCCTCAAGGCCCTCGAGACCGACCTGCGCCTGGAGCGGGAGCGCTTCGCCAAGCTCTTCGCGCTGGCCGAGGAGCTCGAGGAGGAGATCAAGGCCTCCAAGAAGGCCGTGGAGGCGCGCGACGAGTGGTACCGGGCCCACGTCGACGTCCTGGGCGACCTCCAGAGGGCCATGGCCGACCACGACAAGATGATCTCCCAGCTCGGCAAGCAGGCCGAGACCGACCGGGCGGCGCTTCAGAAGTTCTCGAAGAGCTGAATGATCCGGGTGCCGGGAGCCGGGTGCCGGGTGCCGGGAGCCGGGTGCCGGGAGCCGGGTGCCGGGAGCCGGGTTACGACCGGGTGCCTGGCAGCGGTTCTGGAGCGCGGGGGTATTGACGGCAGGGGACAGGCCGCAGGGATCAATCCGTGCCCCGGTAGTCCTCCTTGCGCTCCCTCATCTTCGCAGTGGCGTAGCCCAGCAGGGCCACGGCGGTCCGGACGAGGTACCAGAAGCTGATGTCGTGCTTTATCATGTTGCTGACGCTGTAGTTGCTCCAGAGCCGGCCGTGCTTGAGCGTCAGCTGCTTTCTGCCGTAGCCGTTCCAGAAGGCCTGCTTGAGGAACGCCGCCAGGGTGTCGCGCTCGTGGTGGTTGACGACGGCGTTCTCGTTGTAGTGGATCCTGTGGCCGTTCTTCACCGCCCGGTAGTTGAGGTCGATGTCCTCGGCGGTGCGGAACAGGGTGTCGAAGGCGCCGGCCTCCTTCACGACCCCGGTCCGGTAGGCCAGGTTGCAGCTCGGAAAGGTGAGGTCGACCCCCTGGTAGAACAGCTCCACCCGCGAGAGGTTGGCGAACTGGGGCCGGCCCATCCTCACCGTCCTCCCGGCCACGATATCGCGGCCGGCGGAAAGGTCCCGCCTGATCTCTTTCAGCCAGTCCGGGGAGGCCACGCAGTCGCCGTCGATGAACGCCACGGCCCCGCCGGCAGCCCTCTCGATGCCGAAGTTCCGGCCCTCGCCGCGCGTGCCCCCCTTCAAATGGAGGCGGACGAAGGGGTGCTCGGTGGCGTACCGCCCGACTATGGACCGGGAGGCGTCGGTCGAGAAGGCGTCCACGACGATGACCTCGAGCGGGCCCTCCTGCGCGACCAGGCTGTCCAGAAGTCCCCGGATGTGGTGCTCCTCGTTGCGGATGGTGACAATGACGCTTATCAGCATCCGGCATCAGCACGGTCGCCTACATTATGGTCGTGATCTCGTACTGGACGTTCATCCCTTTGAGACGGCGGTGGACCCTCTCGATGAGCCCCAAAACGACCTCCACGGCGATGTCCTTCTTCTTGCCCCAGTCGTAGACGAAGTCGTGCTGGCCCAGCGCCGCCGAGAACCCCAGCTCCTGCAGCGCCCCGGCGATCTCGACCGGACTGGCCCCCTCGCTGTTCACTATCAACCGGATGAAGGTCTTCATGGCATCACCTGCTGGCCTTCCTGGCGAATACGGCCGCGACAATAGCGCTCAGCCCCGCGCCGACGGCCACGCCGAGGAGCAGGGAGGTCCCCACGTACCAGCCGAAGTAGGCGGTCACCGGATTGTAGAAATAGAAGAACATGCCCACGGCCGGCGCGAGCACCAGAGTGAACAGGAAGAACCCCGCCAGGAACGACTTCCACATGGGGGGCCTTGCGACCGCAGTTTCCTCGACCATGACTTCTCTCCGTCCTTGGACCGGGTGTTATTCGTTTGTCCCTTATTAACATTTTTGCGGTTGGAGCGCATATAAAGGCGCAGGGCGCAAGGCGCGCGGCGCAAGGCCGAAGGTGGAAGGCGCAAGGGGCGGGGCGCAAGGAGGGGCAAAGAGGGGGAGCAGTCCCTTGCGCCCTGGCCTTGCGCCTTGTCCCTTCCCCCTCAAGCCTTGCGCCTCGCGCCCTGCGCCCTGCGCCTTAGATACATATATAACCGCCCCCCCTATTCCCATCGGCCGGGACAATGGGAGTGCGCTGGACCGTATATAAGCAGGGGGCCGGCGGGGCCGTCAAGGGACTGAGCTTCCGGGCCCACCGCCGGCTGGGCCGGGGGATGCTGCCCACCTTCCTCATCTACCAGGTGACGACGGCCTGCAACAGCCGGTGCCGCATGTGCGGCATCTGGAAGGTCAAGCCCGAAAACGAGCTCACGCTCCGGGAGTTCGAGCACCTCCTGGCCGACCCGTTCATGTCGAAGACGAGGTGGGTCAACCTCACCGGCGGGGAGCCCTTCGTCCGCAAGGACCTGGTCCACCTCGTCAAGGCGCTCAAGGACCGGTGCCCGGAGCTCGCGCTGGTGGCGATACCCACCAACGGGTTCCTGACGCGCAAGGTGGTGGACACGGTCCAGGAGATACTCGACCTGCCGGGGCGCAAGATACTCGTCAACGTCAACGTCTCCATAGACGCCGTCGGGGAGAAGCATGACGAGATCCGGCGCACGCCCGGGGGCTACAAGAAGGCGATGGCCACCCTCGACGAGCTCATGAAGGTCCAGCTCGCGGACGGGCACTTCGAGACCGGGACCGAGACGGTGGTCATGGACCACAACATCCAAGACATCCGGACCATCTACTCCACCTTGAAGGAGCACACTCCGCATGTCAACCTCACCCCGGCCATCCTATCACCCTACTACAACCCGGGCGAGGACGATTGCGGCAAGATGTCGGAGCAGACCGTCCACCAGTTCGTCAAGTTCCTGATGGAGCTGCGCCTCAAGGAGCCGGCCTACGCCTACTACTACACCCGCGTGAGCGAGATCCTCACCGGGCCGCACCTGCGCAAGCGCACCTTCCCGTGCCTGGGCGGGTACAAGACCATGTACCTCGATGCCCGGGGCAACGTCTACCCGTGCCTGATGCTCCCCATCCCCAGGTTCTCGTTCGGCAACGTGCGGGACGCCCCGGTGCACGAGCTCTGGTTCGGCGCGGGCGCCCGCGACCTCCGCCGGCGCCTGAAGGGCCACCTGTTCTGCGTCCGCTGCACCAACAACTGCGACATCCTCAACAACCTCAAGGAGGAGACCATAGACCCGGCCCTCTTCCTGATGGCCCACCCCGAGCTCCGCAAGGCCCTGTACAAGAGCCTCGACGAGGGGAAGATGCGAAAGTATCTCTAGACGACGAAGGGAGCAAGGCAGCAAGGCAGCAAGGCAGCAAGGGAGGAAGGGAGAAAGGGTCAAGGGTGCGGGGTGAAGGGTGAAGGGGCGATTGGCCGCATGAACGCCGGCATTGGAGGACTGGGAGAGAAGGTCTACGATTCGTACCCGCCCCGGAAGATGCTGGCCGATATTTCCATCGTTGTCGCCGTGATGGCCGTGTGCATCCTGATTGGTGTCCTCTGGGGCAGCAGATCGGTTTTCGGGGCACCGCTCTGGGGGTTCATGTTCTTGGTATCGATGTTCGTCATCCCTTTCGGCCTGGCGGTGCCTCTTGTCCGACTGGAGGAGAGGTTCAAGATCTATGAGGGCGGCGTCTATATGCGCACATTCAAGGTCGAGGGGGATCCGGCCAGCGTGATCCGGAGCGGAAAGTACCTCGACTGGCGGCACTTTCTCTTCGAGGAGGCGGTCAGCGTCACCCCTTTCATATATACGCACGGGTCGATGCTGATGACCGAGCTGGGGCTCCGGTTTTCCCTGCCCCATGCCGTGCACGGCAGAGTCGCCGGGGAAATATTTTACGGTGGCTGGAAGATCAGGAAATTTCCGGAGGTCGTCGACATGCTCAAGACCCGCATGGGTCCCCTTTGGAATGCGACATACCGGCCAGACAAACCCATCACCCTGGGCATCACGGACGAGCCGTATGCTGTGGCCGTCATGGAGCTCTGGCGGATGAAGCATCCCGACGGCAGCCCCCCGCCCTATGACATCCAGACCGAGAAGGATGTGGCAAGGTACGTTGAGAAGGGGATGACCACCGAGGATTTCAGGGCGATCTCGGACTCAAAACACAGGGTCCGAAAGCTGGCGAAGGAGCTGACCTGAGCCGCCAGCCATCCTCCCTCCAGTCCGGTCAGTTTGTGCGCCCTTGCGCCATCCGCCATGCGCCGTGCGCCTTGATGATATGGTAGGTACCACGCAGCCTTTATGACCCACAGGCCCCCCGGGTCCCGTTCATGGATGTGATGGTGGCATGCGGCCGGGCGCCGGGCAGGGAGTGTAACCGTCAAATAACCGTATAAACATGATGTTTACACATACGAACTGCATCGGAAAGGGGAGGTTGTGATGAGGGCCAAGGTCGCCATGTTGGATACGGGGGACCTGAAGTGCACCGAGTGCGGCGCCCGGTGCCGGCCCGCGAGGATCGTGGCCGGCCGGGCGGAGTTGCGCGGCTGGAGGTGCCAAAAATGCGGCTACGAGGTCATAAGCCCCCGTGACGTGGAACGCGCCCACAACCTGCTCAGGGCGCGGGAGCCCTCGAAGGTCAGGATATCCCGGCGGGGCAACTCGTAATGAGCGCAAGGAAGGAACCTGGATGACTGTCGTTCGCGCGGCCTTCAGCCTTCCTTCTTCTCCTTGGACAGGAGCTGGGCTGTCTTGTCGCACTCCTCCTTGGTGACCGTGTCGACGATTCTGGCCATCTCCTTGACCTTGGAGGCGAATCGTTCGCCCTCGGCGGCCGAGATCCAGGCGAGCTGCAGCCGCTCCTTGCGGATGCCCTTCTGCTCCAATTTCTTCCACAATCGCTCGACGCGCTTCAGGGTCTGGTAGTTGGCGTTGATGTAGTGGCAGTCCTGGAGGTGGCACCCGGCGACCAGCACGGCCCCGGCGCCCCTCTGGAAGGCCCGCAGGACCATCTTCTCCGCCACGCGCCCGGAGCACATCGTCCGGATGATGCGGATGTTGGGCGGGTACTGCATGCGGCTGACGCCGGCGAAGTCGGCGCCGGCGTAGCTGCACCAGTTGCAGCAGAATGCGACCGTCTTTCGGCAGGCGTCCTCGGCCGTGATGGCGTCTATCTCGGCGTTGAGCGTCTCGTCCGAAAAATGCCTCATGCTGATGGCGCCGAAGGCGCACTCCGCCCCGCAGGTGCCGCAGCCGGCGCAGGCCGCGGTTATGACCCCGGGGACCTCCTTCTTCTCCTTGTCGAACTCGATGGCGTGGTAGGGGCACACCTTGGCGCAGGCACCGCACTTCTTGCAGAGCTCGTCGATTATGACCGGCGTCAGGGCCTCCACGCGCACCTTGCCCTGGGCCATAAGTATGTTGGCGCGGGCGGCGGCGGCCGAGGCCTGGGTGACGCTGTCCTTGATGTCCTTGGGGCCCTCGGCGCAGCCGCACAGGAAGATGCCCGGCGTGGGCGCGTCCACGGGCCGGAGCTTGGGGTGCGCCTCGAGGAAGAACCCGTCCGAGGTGCGCGAGAGCGTGAGGAGCTTTTGCACGACCTCGTTGTCCTGGCGTGGCTCGATCCCTATGGACAGCACGACCATCCCGTAGCTCCGCACGAGCATCTTCCCCGAGTCGGTGTCCTCCGAGCGGATGACCAGGTCCATGGTCGTGTTGTCCTGCTCTATCTCGGCCGGGATGCCCCGGATGAACTTCACGCCGTGCTCCTTGGCCCGGTTGTAGAGGTCCTCGAAGCCCTTTCCGAACGCCCGGATGTCCATGTAGTAGACCGTTATCTTCGTCTCGGGCCAGTGCTCCTTGATGAGCAGGGCGTCCTTGATGGTGTTCATGCAGCAGATGTTGGAGCAGTAGGGGTGGCCCTTCTCGTTCACCCGCTTGCGGGAGCCGACGCACTGGATGAAGGCGACCTCCTTGGGTATCGCCATGTCCGAGGGGCGGACGAGCCTGCCCCCCGAGGGCCCGCCGGCGTTGATGAGCCGCTCGAACTCCAGGGAGGTGATGACGTTGGGGTAGACGCCGTAGGCGTAGTCCTTGAGGGCCGTGGGGTCGAAGGCGTCCACGCCCGTCGCCACGATTATCGTGCCGACGTCGAGCTCGAGCGTCTCCTCCGCCATGTCGAAGTCTATGGCCTTGCGCTCGCACTTCTCGACGCACCTGCGGCAGATGTTCATGCCCAGGCAGTTTCGGATGTCGACCACGTACGTCGACGGCACGGCCTGCGCGAACGGCGAGTAGATCGCCCTGCGGGAGGCCAGCCCGATGTCGAACTCGTTGGGCACCACCACGGGGCAGACCTTGGCGCAGTCGCCGCAGGCGGTGCAGTCCTTCGTGACGTACCGGGGATGCTTCTTGACGGTGACCTTGAAGTTGCCGATGTACCCCTTCACGTCCGCAACGTCGCTGTAGGCGAGCAGGGTTATGTTGGGGTGGCGGCCCGCCTCGGCCATCTTGGGGGCCAGGATGCAGATGGAGCAGTCCATGGTCGGGAAGGTCTTGTCTATCTGGGCCATCTTGCCGCCGATGCTCGGGTCCTTCTCGACGAGGAAGACCTTGTAGCCGGCCTGGGCGAGGTCCAGCGAGGCCTGGATCCCGGCGACCCCGCCGCCTATCACGAGCGCCCGGCGGATGACCGGCACCTCGGCCTCCTCCTGGGGCTCGAGCAGCGCGGCGCGGGCGACCGCCATGGCCACCAGGTCCTTGGCCTTCTCCGTGGCGGCGCCCCGGTCGTGGAGGTGGACCCAGGAGCAGTGCTCTCGCAGGTTGGCCATCTCGAAGAGGTACGGGTTGAGGCCGGCGTCCTTGCAGGCGGTGCGGAAGGTGGGCTCGTGGAGCCGGGGCGTGCAGGAGGCGACCACCACTCGCGTGAGCTTGTGCTCCTTTATCTCCTTTTTTATCTGCTCCTGGCCGGGCTCGGAGCAGGTGTAGCGGTTGTCGCTAGCGATGACGACGTTGGGCAGCGTCTTGGCGTGCTCGGCGACCGCGTGGCAGTCCACGGAGCCGGCGATGTTGAGGCCGCAGTGGCACACGTAGACCCCGATTCGGGGCGCCCCGGTGGCCCCTTCCGCCGGCCTTGTCGCCTTGACCGCCGCATCCTCCTTGGACTCGCTCATCTGCCCTCCCCCAAGACCGGCCCGACGGGCCGGTCCCCTCTCCGATTGCGGTCTGATGGTATCGTGCAGGATACTTTAAGCTTTGTGATTCACTTCGTATCGGTCACCATTATCAGGTGGTACCCGAAGGGCGTCCTTACCGGGTCGGACACCTGCCCCTTCCTCATCGAGAACGCCGCCTCCTCGAACTCGCGCACCATCCGGCCCCGGCCGAAGAAGCCCAGGTCCCCGCCCTTCTGGCCCGTCGGACAGGTCGAGAGCTGCCTTGCAAGGTCTGAGAACTTCTTGCCCGCCTGGAGCTGGGCCAGGATGTTTTTGGCCTCCTGCTCGGTGTTCACGAGTATGTGACTTGCGCGCACCTGCACGACCGCCATGCTTCCACCGGGGACCCGATTTGCGTTATTATTATATCAATTAATTTTAAGACGTAAGACATATAACGCGCGTGTCAGGTCCGCCCCGATGAAAACATTTATTACATACCGCCGTCATAAATAAGCGGGTATCCCCATGTTGGGCCCTCTCAAGGAACTCAGGGTAGGCGTTCTTGAGCGCGACGAGATCGGCATGCTCAGCTTCTCCGGGCGCAAGGGCGCCCAGGTCAACGTCAACAACTTCGTCTACCTCGGCGCGCGGGCGCTCGACGAGAACGGCAACGAGGAGTGGGTGGACGCCGAGTGGGTCGCCGAGTTCAACGACGACGTGCTCATCACCCCCCACCGGTCCTCGCAGGTGCGCGTCGTGGGGCTCAAGCCCGCCGACCATCAGATAGCCATCCGGGCGGAGTACGGGGGCCTGACCGGCCTGGCCTACATCGAGGGCATCGGCCAGAGGACCGACCGCTTCGCCGGGTCGGGGGCGCTCAGGGAGCAGTCCTTCCCGGGGCCCAAGCCGCGGCCGTAGTCAAGGATTCTTCTCGGGCGCCCCGCTTTTTTCGCAGCGGAGGAACTCCTGGCGCAGGCCCTCGAGGAGCCTGCGGGGCACCGGGTCGGAGGGACCGGAGGCAGGACCGACGAATATGCTGGCGACGCCCGTGAAGCGCCCGATCTTGTCCCGCTTGACCCCGAGGGTCAACCCGTAGGCGCGGATGAGAAACACCTTGCCGTAGGGCCGGAAGGGGCCTCCGAACCGGCGTCCCTCCAACCGCGTCTCGAAGTTGAGCCGGTTCCGGACCAGGTGGTCTTCCACGATCTTCACTATGGACAGGTACCGCTCGGTCCTCTGATCGGAATCGCCCTTGTCGATGATGATGTCGAGGCTCAGGGTGTCGAGAAGGTCTCTTTGCGTTTCGCGGTAGACCAGGAAGAAAACGACGTTGACGAGCAGGAATAGGAACCCGATGAACGCCGCCACGGACAACAGGCCGGGTCCGGAAAAGGTCCTCCCGAAGAATATCGCCACCATGCCTCCCAGGAGGCCGTTCGCCGCGATGGCGGCCATGGCCATAAACCACATTTCGGTCGACCTCCGGGTGAACCGGATCTCCGAGGGCATGCCGACGCGGATTTGTCGCCCGACATCATATTGGTTGCGGTCGGCCGGCCCGCTCTACCGCTTCTCGAACACCATCAGGTGCCTCGTCAGGCTCCGGTGCACCCGCGCCTCGAACGCCTGAACGAGCCGGAAGTCCGGGTGCGCCGGCACCAGCGCCGGGTCGTGGACCGCAAGCACCATCCGCTTGCCGGAGCCCAAAAGCGACGACGCCGTACGGAAGAGCCGCCCGTATATCCCGGCGACCTTCTCGCCCCGCGTCCCCGAGGCGCGCCCGTAGGGCGCGTCCGTCACGACCGCGTCCACCTCCAATTCACCAATCGAGAGCGGCACCTCGCCGATGTCGGACTGGAAGAGCCGCAGGTCCGTCATGCCGTAGTGCTGCAGGTTCTGCCGGGCCCCCTCGACCATCGTCCACTCGATGTCGGAGCCGGCGACCCGCATGCCCATGAGGCCCGCCTCGATGAGGATGCCTCCGGTCCCGCAGAACGGGTCCAGCACGCGCCCCCCGTTGGGGACCCGCGAGAGGTTGACCAGCGCCCGGGCGAGCTTGGGGTGGAGCGTCACGGGCGAGAAGAACGGCCGCCTCACCGGCCGGCGGCCCTCGATGGCGCGCTTGTCCTGCTCGAAGAGCGTGACGCCGGCGTGGGCCTTCTCCGAGACGAAGAGCCTGACCCGGATGTCGGGCCGGGTGAGGTCTATCCGGTGGCCCTCCCCCAGCACGCCGCCGAGCTTCCTCTCGAGGGCCACCTTCTGGGGGCCCCGGAGCGCGCCGCCCAGGCCCTTCACCCGGAGGCGGACCGTGCCCTCTCCCAGCCGGACGGCCCCGAGCATCTCCTGCGCGACGTCCAGCGGGCAGGAGAACAGGTGCCGGTGGATGGCATGGGTGTAGGCCAGCCTCTCTAGGGGGAAGTCGTGCCGTCGGGGCAGCTCCAGGCCGAGGAGCCCGGGCTCGGACAGGAACCGGCGGGTCCCGCTGTCGACGGCCACGGCCACGGCCTCCGCCTCGGCGGCGGGAAGCGCCGGGTGCTCCCCGGAAAGCTCGAAGAGGAGTCTCATCGGGTCTCTCCTACATTCTCTCCTTCCGTCCGCAAGCGTCGCGCCGGAATGCCCCGAAGTCCGGCAGTCCGGCGACCCGCCGGGAGTCCATCACCGGCCCCTCGACGCAGATGTGGAGCCCGCCCATCGCGCACGAGTCGCATATCCCGATGCCGCACTTCATGTAGCGCTCCAGCGACAGCTGGACCGGGGCGGACTGGCACTGGGCCAGAGAGGCCACGACCCTCATCATCGCCTCGGGGCCGCAGGAGCAGACCTGGGAGTAGCGGTTGCGGTTCAGGAGCTCGTAGGCGGCGTCCGTGGCGAGCCCCTTCCGCCCGGCCGTGCCATCGTCCGTGGTCACCACGACCTCGGCACCGGTCCGGCGCATCCGCTCGACAAACAGCAGTTCGGAGCGGGTCCGGGCGCCGACGACCACGCTGGGGCGGGGCCAGCGCCGGGCCAGCTTCTCGACCAGCGGCGCCAGGCAGGCGATGCCCGTCCCGCCGGCGACCACGAGGCACTTGCCGGGCTTGTGGCGGAAGCCATGTCCGTAGGGCCCGCGTATGCCGATGCGGTCCCCGGCCCGAAGCCTCGCGAGCGCCGAGGTCGCCTCGCCCTTGGCATGGACGGCGATGCCCTTGACGCCACCGATGTCGCACAGGCTCATCGGCACCTCGTCCACGCCGGGGACCCAGACCATGACGTACTGACCGGGCCGGGCTTTCGTGGCGTCCCTCCACCGGAGGGTGGAGACCAGGGGCGTCTCGGCCCTCTTCCCTGTGATGGTCACGATGCGGGGCCGGTGGGTCAGGCGCCGGGCCATCTCAGTCCCCCCGGTGCGCCCTTCCGGTCAGGGAGCGGGCGGAGCGGTGGCCGCGCGAGGCGAGGAAGCGGGCAAGCTCCCGGGAGAGCTGCCGGAAGGTCCGGTCGCGCTTCCTGAGGACGAGGGTCCCGACCTCGAGCGCCGTCGCCCCGGCCATGAGGTACTCGGCGGCGTCCTCGCCGGTGGATACCCCGCCGGCGCCGATGAGGGGCACCCTGACCGCCTTGAATAGTTCGTACACGCAGGCCACGCCGACCGGCTTGATGCCCGGCCCGGAGTACCCGCCGGTGCCGTGGCCCAGCACGGGGATGCAGAGGTCCAGGTCTATGGCCATGGCCTTGAGCGTGTTGATGGCGACGAGGGCGTCGGCTCCGCCGGCCGCGGCGGCCCTGCCGATGGCCGCTATCGACGCGACGGTCGGGGTGAGCTTGACGAACACCGGGATGTCCACGGCGGCCTTGACCGCGGCCGTGATGCGCTTCGTTGTGCCGGGGTCCTGGCCGAGCTGCGCTCCCAGCCCCTTCGCGTGGGGGCAGCTGAGGTTGAGCTCGAGCGCCGAGACGCCCCAGCGCTCCATGCGGCGCGCCAGGGCGGCGAACTCGCCGGCGGTGGCGCCGAAGATGGAGCCTATCACTGGCCTTCCGGGCCGGAGCGCCTCCTCCATCTCCGCCCCGTACTCCTCTATCCCCGGGTTGGGCAGGCCCATCGAGTTTATGAGCCCGGAGGGGACCTCGACTATCGTCGGGTTGGGGTAGCCCGGCCTCGGCCGGAGCCCGACCGACTTCGTAACGACCGCCGCGGCCCCGGCCCGGAGCGCCCGCGCCAGCGTGGCCCCGGTCTCGCCCCAGACGCCGGAGGCGAGGATGAACGGGTTCTCCAGCCGGAGCCCGGCCACATCGACGGTGAGGTCCGCCATCGCTGTCGGAACGGCGTGCCGGGTTAAAAGCGTTTGTGAGGCGGGTTGAGGGCAGCGGGCAACGGGCAGCGGGGAGCGGTGGGGGATCGGGCAACGGGCAGCGGGGAGCGGTGGGGGATCGGGCAACGGGCAGCGGGGAGCGGGGGGCGGTGACGAAACGGAATCCGTCGCCCACCGCTCCCTGCTGCCCGCTGCCCGCTGCCCCCGAACCGAATGGAAAGCTTTTTCTCCGACCATATGATTGTGCCCGACCAAGGGCAGAAACGGCAGGGAGCGGTGACAGCGATGGTGGAGATTCCAAAGGACCTGCGTTATTCCAAGACCCACGAGTGGGCCCGACACGAGAAGGACCGCGTGAGGGTCGGCCTGAGCGACTTCGCCCAGGGCGAGCTCAGCGACATCGTGTTCGTGGAGCTCCCCAAGGTCGGGGCGGAGCTCGTCCAGGGCAAGGAGATGGGCGTCATCGAGTCCGTCAAGTCGGCCTCGGACCTCTACGCGCCGGTGAGCGGGACCGTGCTGGAGATCAATTCGGCCCTCTCCAAGAACCCCGAGATGGTCAACAAGTCCCCCTACGGCGACGGCTGGATGGTCGTCATAAAGCCCAAGTCCCCCGACGAGCTCAGGTCCCTCCTGGACCACAGCGCCTACGAGAAGCACGTCGCAGAGGCCAAGCACTAGGGAAAAGGCAGCAAGGGAGCACCTATGTGAAAGCCGGCCGTCCCCGTGACGTGGACGGCTTCTCTCCTTTTTAAACCTGTCCTTCAAAATACCCAATCCGGTCAAAGCTATCGCTAAAACGGACCCCGGATGCATCTTGGCCGTTT